>CBDDRQ010000323.1:0-2734 GCA_965233125.1 uncultured bacterium | reverse complement strand
CGGGCACTTCAGGTCATCGAGCGAGAGGATCTTCGAGGGAATGGTCCGCATCACCGCCGCCGCCCCGCGCTGCTGCACGAAGGCATTGACGCGGAAGCGCGCCAGGTTCGGCACCGCGAACGAGAAGTCGCACTCGAGGTTCTCCTCGTAGAACTTGCGCTGCCCGTCGTTCATGATGTCGTAGATCATGGAGTGCACTTCCTTGTGCTCCATGGGCGGCACGTTGATGCGGCGCACGTCGCCGTGCACGCGGATCATCGGCGGCAGGCCCGAGGACAAGTGCAGGTCCGACGCCTTGTTCTTGACGACGAAGGCGAGCAGCTCTGTGAGATCCATTACAATCCTCCCGATACTTTGCTGCGAAGGGTTTTTCTTCGCTGCTTCAACACATTATGACGGGAATCGCTGACAACCTGCAAGCAATAGGAAAGCGCCTGGAAGGCGCGCGCGGGGTGACTTTGTTGGCAGTGTCGAAGGGCCAGAGCGTCGAGCGAATCCGCGAAGCGGTCGCCGCCGGTCAAAAAGCCTTCGGCGAGAACTACGTGCAGGAAGCGCTCGGCAAGATGACGGCACTTCCCGCCGGCCTCGAATGGCACCTCATCGGGCCGCTGCAGAGCAACAAGACGCGCCCCGCCGCCGAGAGCTTCGCCTGGGTGCAGACGATCACCGGTGAAAAAATTGCACGGCGCCTCTCCGAACAGCGTCCCGAGGGGTTGCCACCGCTCAACGTGCTGCTCCAGGTGAACATTTCGGGAGAGGCGACCAAGAGCGGTATCGCGCCGGCCGAGGTGGAAGCTTTGGCCGGGAAGATCAGCGTCATGCCGCGCCTGCGCCTGCGCGGTCTGATGGCCATCCCCGAGCCCGGCGCGCCGCGCGAGCGCTACCGGGAAGCGAGGATGCTGTTTGAAGGACTGAAGGCGCGGTTTGGCTTCGATACCCTGTCCATGGGGATGTCCGACGACATGGCGCTCGCGATCGCCGAGGGCGCGACCATGGTGCGCGTCGGCACCGCGATTTTCGGCGCGAGGCAGAAAGCGAAGGCAACCGCTTGAGGATCGCCTTCCTCGGCGGCGGGAACATGGCGAACGCCCTGATCGGCGGGTTGCTGGCCAAGGGGTTCGACGCGCGCGCCATCTCGGTAATCGAGCTCAGCCCCGCGGCGCGCGAGCGCCTCGCCGCGCACCGTGTGCGCGTCAGCACCGCGCCCGACGCCGCCACCGGCGGCGCTGACGTGCTAGTGCTCGCCGTGAAGCCCCAGGACATGAAGCGCGCGCTCGCGTCGGTCGGCGGCGCGACGCACGGCAAGCTGGTCATCAGCATCGCCGCGGGCGTGCGCGTCGCACTGCTCTCGCGCTGGCTCGGCGGGCACCGCAACATCGTGCGCTGCATGCCGAACACGCCGGCGCTGATCGCCGCAGGCATCAGCGCGCTCTATGCTTCTCCGGAAGTCGGTTCGAAAGACAGAAAGAATGCCGAGACGATCCTGCAAGCGGCAGGCGAGGTGGTCTGGGTGGACGACGAGCGTCTGATCGACGTCGTGACCGCGGTGTCGGGCAACGGCCCGGCGTACGTCTTCTGGCTCATGGAGCAGCTTGCCGGCTTCGCCGAGCGCAGCGGCATCGCCCCGCAGGATGCGCAGCGCCTCGCGCTGCACACGGTGCTCGGCGCGGCGAAGCTCGCCGCGGGCAGCACCGAGCCGCCCTCGGCGCTGCGGCGCAACGTCACCTCCAGGGGCGGCACGACCGAGGCGGCGCTCAAGGCCTTCGAGGCCGAGCAGCTCGCCGAGCGGCTCGCGCGCGCGCTCGAGGCCGCGGTGCGCCGCGGCGGCGAGCTCGGCGAAGAGCTCGGGAAGGACTGAGGTGCTCGCGCAGATCGCGATCTTCCTCGTCGATACGCTGGTGGCGTTCTTCGTCTTCCTGCTGCTCGCGCGCTTCCACTTCCAGTGGCTGCGCGTGCCGTTCCGCAACCCGCTCGGCGAGTTCGTGCTCGCCACCACCAACTGGTGCGTGGTGCCGGCGCGGCGGGTCATCCCGGGGCTCGCCGGCCTCGACCTGCCGACGCTGCTCCTCGCCTGGGCGCTCCAGGGGCTCGGCCTGTGGATCCAGGCTGCGCTCGCCGGCCACGAGCCCGGCATCGCGCCGCTCGCGGCGCTCGCCGCGGTCGACATGCTGCGCTACAGCCTGTACATCCTGGTGTTCGCGATCATCGTCCAGGTGGTGTTCTCCTGGGTGAACCCGCACGCCCCCTTCGCGCCGATGTTCGACCTGCTGACGCGCCCGTTCCTGCGCCCGCTGCGGCGCTTCGTGCCGCCGATCGGCAACATCGACCTCACGCCGCTCGTCCTGCTGGTGATCGTGCAGGTGCTGCTCATCCTGGTGGGCCATCTGCGCACGGCCGCGGTCGGTCTGTGATTCTCGAGCTGCACGTGCAGCCCGGCGCGCGCGCAAGCGGGTTCGCGGGGCGCTATGGCGAGCGCATCAAGGTCCGCCTCGCCGCCCGCGCGGTCGACGGCAAGGCGAACGAGGCGCTGATCGAGTTCCTTGCCGCGCACTACGGGGTGGCCAGGCGCGACGTGCGCATCACCGCGGGACTGAAGTCGCGCCGCAAGCGCGTCGAGATCAGCGGGCTTCCCTAGGAAAGCGGGCTTCCTCGGGGTAGGGGAAGACGTCCTCCTGCTCGCCGTCGCGCACGGCGGCCTGCTTGGCGCGCCAGAAATCCGGGTCGAGGAGGTCCC
>CBDDRQ010000322.1:0-4413 GCA_965233125.1 uncultured bacterium | reverse complement strand
CTCCTTGTCGCGCATCTCGCCGACCATGATGATGTCCGGGTCGGCGCGCAGGAACGCCTTCATCACCACCGCGAAGTCGAGGCCCGCCTTCTTGTTCACCTGCACCTGGCGCAGGCCCTTCTGCGTGATCTCGACCGGGTCCTCCGCAGTCCAGATCTTGGTGTCGGGCGTGTTCAGGTACTTCAGCACCGAGTGCAGCGTCGTCGTCTTGCCCGAGCCGGTCGGGCCGCAGACGAAGAACAGGCCGTAGGGCTTCGATACCGCGGTCTGCAGCTTGTCCAGGTTGCCGGCCGTGAAGCCCATCTTCTCGAGCGGGATCGGCTCGCCGGCGGCGAGAATCCGCATGACGATGTCCTCGACGCCGCCGGCGGTCGGGATGGTAGCGACGCGCAGCTCGATGTCGAGCGGGCCGAACTTCTTGAACTTGATCTTGCCGTCCTGCGGCCGGCGCTTCTCGGAGATGTCGAGGTCGCACATGATCTTGATTCGCGCCGCGAGCGCGGCGCGGTAGCTCGCCGGCACCTCGATGTAGGGCCCGAGCGAGCCGTCCTTGCGGAAGCGGATCTCGGTCTTCGCCTTGCCCGGGTAGGGCTCGATGTGGATGTCGGAGGCTCCCTGGTTGAAGGCGTCGACGATCACCTTGTTGACGAGCTTCACCAGCTCGTTGTCGGCGGCGGCGGACACTTCGTCGGTGCCGCCCTCGATCGCCTCGCCGGTGTCGTCCTCCATGCCCGAGAGCATGTCGTCGATGTTGCCCATGTCCATGGCCGTCTCCTGGCCATAGAACTGGTTGACCGTCTCCTTGAACTCCTTCTGCGTGGTCACCTTGTAGACCAGGCGCGCCTTCGGGAACACGTTCGAGGCGATGCGCGAGGAACGGATGCGCTCGGGGTCCAGGCACAGCACCACCAGCCCCTCCTTGGTGTCGTCGATGGGCAGCCAGTGGTTGCCCTCGACGTACTCGCGCTTGAGGTTCTTCAAAAGCTCCGCGGGCTTGATCCGGTCGGACTTGAACGCCTCGTAGGGCACGCCGAAGAACTTGGAGAGCGCCTGGCCGATGGCCGGGATCTTGACCTGGAACTCCTCGGTCAGCACCTGCTCGATGTCGAGCGCCTTCTTGCGCGCCTGGCGCGAGGCGAGCTCGAACTCCCCCGCCGAGAGCACCGCGTCGGCGATCAGGTAGTCGTACTTGGTCTTGACCGCCTGCGGCTTCTGGCGCTGCTTGAAGGCGATGGCGAGCGTCTGCGAGAGCTCGCCCACGCCCTCCTCGGCCAGGCCGCCGAAGGGAACGCCGGCCTTGTTGTTGATGATCTGGATGACGCCGATCAGCTCGGCGGAGCCCGCCTCCACGATCGGCGCCACCAGCATCTGCTTGGTGCGGTAGCCGGTGCGCTTGTCGACCTCCTGCAGAAAACGCAGGTTCGGGTTCACCCCGCGCAGCTCGCCGTCGTCGTAGACGTCCTTGATGTTGATGGTCTTCTTCGCCAGCGCGACATAGCCCGCGATCGAGTGCTCGGCGATCGGCAGCTTCAGGTCCTTGAACGAGTTCAGGCCGGTCTTGACCTTGGAGACGATCGCCTGCTTGTCCTCGCTGATCGAGTAGATGGTGAGGCGATCGGCGTTGAAGAGCGCGCACACGTCCGCGCTCACCTCGAGCATGATCTCGTCGATGTTGTTGGTGGCGTGGATCTTGTTGGTGACCGCCTGCAGCTGCTTCTGGAACGCGAGGCGCGCACCGACGTCGCTCTGCGCGGGCGCTTGGTGGCTCAGGACTGCGCTCATTCGTACCCCCCTGCTGCTGGCCTTCTAGCTAGGCTTGAAATGGTAGCTGCATAGGCCATGATTTACAACGCTTTTTCCGCTGCTTTGAGGCCCCCTTCGAGGAGCCAGACCTGGAAGCCGCGGCTGGCGAAAAGGAACGCCGCGGCGGCGCTGCGCCGGCCGCTCTGGCAATACGCGACATATTCACGCGAGCGGTCGAGCACCGCGAACATGTTGCGCACTTCGGCGAGCGGCACGTTGATCGCGCCGGGCAGCTTGTCGTACTGGTACTCCGAGGGATAGCGCACGTCGAGCCAGAGCGCGCCGCGGCGCACCTTCTCGGCGGCCTCCTCGAAGCGCAGGCGCTTGAGCAGCGGCTCGCGCAGGAGCTCGTTGAAGTGCGCGCGGCCCAGGCGCAGGCACTCCCCGTCGGACAGCGCGCTCACCGAGGCGTTGCGCTTGGCGTCCGACACCAGCGCCTCCTCGCCGAACGCGTCGCCGCTGCGCAGCTCGGCGAGCACCACCTTCGCGCCGCCGACCAGGCGCTCCACCTGGAAGCGCCCCGACTCGATCACGTAGTAGTAGTCGCCTTCGTCGCCCTCGCGGATCACGGTGTCGCCGCGCGCCACGCGCAGGCGCTCGAAGCGCTTGAGCAGCTCGTCGATGTTCGCGGCGGGAAGCTGCGAGAACGCGCCGCTGCGGAGGCTTCCGAGGGAGAAGGCGCTGCCGATCGGCGCCGCGCCGTCGGTGCCCGCGGCGACCTGGTCCCACGTGGTGAGGATGTCGAGCAGCTCGTCGTCGAGCGTGAGCAGGTCGACCTCCGAGATGGCGCGGGCGCGGGCGACCTTCTGCTTCTGGCGGTTGAGCGCGTGCCGGGTCTCCTCGGTGCCGCCGACCACCACCAGCGTGCCGCCGCCCTGGAAGAAGAGCAGCATCTCGCCCGCGAGCAGGAAGATCGACTGCGTGGCGGGGCGGCCGGCGAGCGGGTCGGCGCCGCGCGCGACGTGCTCGACGTGCGCGATCCCGGCCAGCTCGGCGAGGCGCTCGGGCGTGAGCCCGGCGAGCGGGGCGAGCCCGCGCAGCTGCTCGATGCTCGCGCGCGTGGTCTGGGCGCCCGCCATCGCGCGCTAGAACTCGAGCACCAGGTTGTTCTGCAGCATGCGCGGGGCGAACTTGCCCGCGCACTCCTCGATCTCGAGCATGGTCGGCTCGATCTCGCCGGGCTTGAGATGGGTGATGTAGATCTCGGCGTTGCGCTCCAGCTTGCCGAGCTCGCCGGCGAGCGTGTCGGGGCAGAGGTGGCGCGAGATCTCGGCCAGGTGGCGCTCCTTGTTGGAGAACGCCGTCTCGATGATGAGGTACTTGAGGTTGGCGATGCGGTTCACCACCCGCCACAGCGCGTCGTTCGGGCCGGTATCGCCGGTGAACACCAGGCTCGCGGTGCCGCTGTCGAGGTGGTAGCCGACCGCGGGCACGGTGTGGCGCGCCGGCAGGGGCGTGATCGCGCGCGCGCCGAGGCGGATGGTCTGCCCCAGCTCGATCTCCTCGTAGCGCATGAAGGGCGCCTCGGGCGTCGGGATCTCGGTGAAGTCGGGCCAGATCGCCCAGTTGAAGAGGTGGTTCTTGAGGATCTCGGCGGTGGCGCGCGTCGCATGGATGGTGAGCGGCCGCGAGCGCATGCCGCCGACGGTGTCGACCAGGAACGGGATCGAGGCGACGTGGTCGAGGTGCGAATGGGTGAGGAAGATGTGGTCGATCTGCGAGAGCTCGGCGAGGCTGAGGTCGCCCACCCCGGTGCCCGCGTCGACCAGGACGTCGCTGTCGAGCAGGAACGAGGTGGTACGGTGGCGCCCGCCGATGCCGCCCGAGCAGCCGAGGATGCGTAAGCGCATGGGCGTGCTCCGCTACTTCTCGTCGAACGCGGTGACGCCGTCCCAATCGGGCGGCGGCGGGTTGCGGCGCTTTTCGGCGACCTTCTCGGCGTAGGCGCGGTAGAGCTCGCAGCCCGGGCTCATGCGGCTCAGGTTGAGCAGGTGCACGTCGGCCTGGTCCCATTGCTGCGCGCGGTACGCGCGCAGCGTCTGGTTCCAGAGCCTCAGCTCCTCCTGGAGGCTCTTTGTTTCAGTTTGCAGACCGAGCGGCTCGTAGATCACCACCGCCTCGTCCTTGCCCTTCACCTTGATCCGGTCCACCTCCCTGAAAACGATGTCCTGCAGGACATTGCGGGTGGTTTCGCCCACCAGGATGGCGACGCCGTAGCCCTTGGTGCGGCCCTCCAGGCGCGAGGCGACGTTCACCGCGTCGCCCATGGCGGTATAGGCGCGGCGCACCTGCGAGCCCATGTCGCCCACGCGCACGCGGCCGCTGTTGACGCCGACGCCGATCTTGAGCGTCGGCCAGCCGCGCGCGGCGAAGCGCTCGTTGAGCGCCTGGCATTCCTTCTGCATCTCGAGCGCGGCGAGCACGCCGTTCCTCGCGTGCTGGGGGTCCTCCACCGGCGCGCCCCAGAAAGCCATGATGGCGTCGCCGATGTACTTGTCGAGCGTGCCGCGGTACTTGCTGCGGATGATCGCGCTCATGGTGGTGAGGTACTCGTTGATGTACTCGCGCAGCTCCTCGGGCTTGAGCGCCTCCGAGATGCTGGTGAAGCCG
>CBDDRQ010000321.1:0-4597 GCA_965233125.1 uncultured bacterium | reverse complement strand
GGCGCCGCCGAGCAGTACATGTACATCCTGCGCGACGAGTCGATGCACTGCAACTTCGGCATCGACCTCGTCAACTCGATCAAGCTCGAGAACCCGCAGCTGTGGACCCCGGCCTTCCGCGAGGAGCTGAATGTGCTGTTCTGGCGCGCCGTCGAGCTCGAGTAGCGCTACACCGAGGACACGATGCCGCGCGGCGTGCTCGGCCTGAACGCGCCGATGTTCAAGGAATACCTGCGCTTCATCGCCAACCCCCGCTGCCAGCAGATCGGCCTGGACACGCTCTACCCGGGGGCCGCCAACCCGTTCCCCTGGATGAGCGAGATGATCGACCTGAAGAAGGAGCGCAACTTCTTCGAGACGCGGGTGATCGAGTACCAGACCGGCGGCGCACTGAGCTGGGAGTGAGAAAATGAAAGAGGAGTGGAACGAGATGCACCGGATCACCGAATGCAGGGCGGAAGAGGACTACAAGCTGTGGCTGCGCTTCGAGGACGGGCTCGAGGGCCGGGTGTTTCTCGGCAACCTGCTCGAGATCGGCGCCTTCCAGCTGTGGCGCGACGTGCGTGAGTTCGAGAAAGTCAGCGTCGATCCGGAAACGGCGACCGTGACCTGGGAAGGCGGTATTCGCCTCGACCCGGATATCCTCTATCATGACGTTGCTTCAAGGACTAACCCAATTCAGCATGCGGGCGGGCAGTCGACGCCGGCGGTTGGATAGTCCGGGCCTCCACGGCCGGGCTCTTTTGTTCAACAACCTTGAAGGAGATGAGAATGGCGAAGAAAAAAGCGAAAAAAGGCGGAAAGAAAAAGAAGAAGAAGAAAGCATCATCACGTAAGAAGAAGAAGTTGAAGAAAGCTGGCAAGAAGAAGGCGGCAGGCAAAAAGAAGCCCGCTAAGAAGAAGAAGAAAGCGGGAAATAAGAAGAAGGCAAAGAAAGCCGCCAGACCCCAGGCCAGCCGCGCGGAACCGATGGCGAGCACTCCGGCAACATCGCCATCCAACGCTGCGACCGGCGCGAGAACCGCGCTGAATCCAGCGGCCGCGTGGCCGTTTCCAACCGGATCCCGGCCGTAACCGGATTCCGGAGAGACCGGCGGGAGATGCGAGTCTCCCGCCAGGCCTTCGAAGCTCAGCGGACCGGCTTGGTCAATTCGGCCCAAGACTGGAGACCTAGGCCGGTCCGCGAGGCTTCCCTTCGGTACCCCTCTGCCGGCTATTCTACCCGGCCGTGTCGGCGCTCCAGACCCGAAAAACGCCCCCCCAGCCGGAATTTCGCAGCACAGGCGCGCATTGCGGAAGTGATTGACATCTCAGGAGAAAACCTCCTATGATCCATCCCGCTGCACCGCAACAATCCGGGCATCACCTAGATGCCGTGGTCGAGGTGCTGGCAAGGTCGTTTCCCCTTGCCGTGCCACGGCCTCCCGCACGGAGGTGGACAAGAATGCTTCGCGCCTACAACGCCGTAAAGAACCTGCTCGCGATGGTCGGACTCGTCGCGCTCGCCCTGCTGCTCGTGCTCCTGCCCGCCGAGGGCGATTCCCTGCTGGCCGACGCGCCGTGGGCGGACGCCGGGCCGGCCGCGCCCCTGTCGACGGTCGCCGCCGGGGCCATCCGCTCGCGCAGCCTGGAGCCGCAGCTCGAGCAAGAGCAGCGCGCCGTGACGCAGTTCATCTCGCGCCGCTACCGCGTCTCGGAGGTCGCCGTCGGCAGCTTCGTCGCGACCGCCTACGAGGCGGGCGCGCGCCACTCGCTCGACCCGCTGCTCATCCTCGCGGTCATGGCGGTCGAGTCGCGCTACAACCCGGTGGCGAAGAGCGGCATGGGGGCCAAGGGCCTGATGCAGGTGATCCCGCGCTTCCACCTGGAGAAGCTCGCCGACCACGGCGGGGAGCTCGCGCTGCTCGAGCCCGAGGTCAACATCCTGGTCGGCGCGCAGATCCTGCGCGAGTACCTCAACCGCTTCCGCGACCTGGAGACCGCGCTGCAGATGTACGCCGGCGCGCTCGACGAGCCGACCGCGCAGTACTCCGCCAAGGTGTTCGCCGAGAAGGCGCGGCTGGACGCCCTCAGGCAGAAGGCCAAGAGGCAGCAAAGCGTCTGATCCCGGCCGCCGCCTCCTCGAGGTCGGACAGGCTGCGGGTGTACGCGAAACGCACGAAGCGGTCCGTGCCGTTCGCCCCGAAGTCGATCCCGGGGGTCGCGGCAACGCCTTCCTTCTCCAATAGTTGCTTTGTAAAAGAACGACAATCCCGGCCGCAGTCCGCGTACACATAGAAGGCGCCCTTGGGCTCGGCCGGGACAGCGAGGCCGGCGGCCTTCAGGGCCGGCAGCAGGAAGTCCCGCCGCGCGGCGAACTCGGCCCGGCGTTTTTCCAGGATGGCAATGCTCTCCGCGGAAAACGCGGCGACGGCGGCGTGCTGGGCGGCAGCCGGCGCGGAGATGAACAGGTGCTGCGCCAGCTTCTCGAACTCCCGCACCGCGCGCGCCGGCAGCACCACCCAGCCCAGCCGCCAGCCGGTCATGCAGAAGTACTTCGAGAAGCTGTTGATCACCACCACGTCGCCGGGCAGCCCGAGCGCACTCCATGGCGCCTCGCCGTACACCAGTCCCTGGTAGATCTCGTCGACGACGAGCACGCCGCCGCGTTCCGCGACGAACTCGGCAATGCTCTTCAGCTCCCCTCTCGAGATGAGCGTCCCCGTCGGATTGGCGGGCGAGCCGAGCAGCAGGCCCTTGGTGCGCGGCCCCCAAGCCTCGCGAACCTGCGCCAGGGTGGGCTGAAACAGGGAAGAAGTGGAAGTTGGAAGACTGCGTGCTACGCCCTCGAAAGCCCGCACGAAGTGGCGATAGCCGGGGTAGCCGGGATCGGGAACGAGCACTTCGTCGCCGGCATCGACGTAGAGCGCCGCCACCGTCAGCAGGCCGCCGGAGGCCCCGGCGGTCACCGCGACTCTCGACTCTGGAATTTCAACGTTGAACTTTGCCCGGTAATGCCCCGCGATCGCCCGGCGCAGGGCCGGCAAGCCGAGCGTGGCGGTGTAGGCGGTGAGGCCCTCGCGCAGCGCGCGCACGCCCGCCTCGACGACCGGCGCGGGCGCGGTGAAGTCGGGCTCGCCGATTTCCATGTGCACGACGCGCCGGCCCTGCGCCTCGAGCGCGTGCGCGCGCGAGAGGACGTCCATCACCTCGAAGGGTTCGATCTCCGCGGCGCGCCGGGCAGTGAGCATGCGTGGGGTGATGCGGAGCATTATAGAATCCCCGCGTGGATGAGCAGCTAAAGCAGAACGCACTCGACTATCACCGGCGCCACCCGCCGGGCAAGATCGCGGTGGCGCCCACCAAGCAGCTCACCAACCAGCGCGACCTCGCGCTCGCCTATTCCCCCGGCGTCGCCGCGGTCTGCGAGGAGATCCGGCGCGACCCGGCGCAAGCCGTCCACTACACCTCGCGCGCCAACCTGATCGCGGTGGTGACCAACGGCACCGCCGTGCTCGGCCTGGGCGCCATCGGCCCGCTCGCCGCCAAGCCGGTGATGGAGGGCAAGTCGGTGCTGTTCAAGAAGTTCGCCGGCATCGACTGCTTCGACCTCGAGATCGACGAGAGGGACCCGGCGAAGCTGGTCGAGGTCATCGCGGCGCTGGAGCCGACCTTCAGCGCCATCAACCTCGAGGACATCAAGGCCCCGGAGTGCTTCGTCGTCGAGCGCGCGCTGCGCAAGCGCATGAAGATCCCGGTGTTCCACGACGACCAGCACGGCACGGCGATTACCGTGGCGGCGGCGGTCCTCAACGGGTTAAAAGTACTCGATAAGAACATTCAGGAAGTGAAGCTCGTGACCTCCGGCGCCGGCGCCGCGGCGCTCGCCTGCCTGGAGCTGCTCGAGAAGATGGGGCTGGCGCTCGCCAACATCACCGTCACCGACATCCATGGCGTGGTGTACAAGGGCCGCCGCGAGGAGATGGACCCGGACAAGGCGCGCTATGCGAAAGACACGCGGGCGCGCACGCTCGACGAGGTGATCGCCGGCGCCGACGTCTTCCTCGGTCTGTCCGCCGGCGGGGTGCTCAAGCCGGCGATGGTGAAGAAGATGGCCGCGCGCCCCCTCATCCTCGCGCTCGCCAATCCGGACCCGGAGATCCTGCCCGACCTCGCGCGCGAGGCGAAGCCCGACTGCGTCATCGCCACCGGGCGCTCCGACTACCCCAACCAGGTGAACAACGTCCTGTGCTTCCCGTTCATCTTCCGCGGCGCGCTCGACGTGGGCGCGACCACCATCAATACGGAAATGGAGCTCGCGGCGGCCGGCGCCATCGCCGAGCTGGCGCAGGCGGAGACCTCCGAGCAGGTGGCGATCGCCTACGGCATCGAGTCGATCAGCTTCGGCCCCGAATACATCATCCCGCGCCCCTTCGACCCGCGCCTCATCGCGCGCGTCGCGCCCGCGGTGGCGAAGGCGGCCATGGACTCGGGCGTGGCGACGCGGCCGATCGCCGACCTCGACGCCTACCGCGATTCGCTCACGCAGTTCGTCTACCACTCGGGCCTCTTGATGAAGTCGCTGTTCACCGCGGCCAAGGCGGCGCCGCGGCGCATC
>CBDDRQ010000320.1:0-6691 GCA_965233125.1 uncultured bacterium | reverse complement strand
GCTCATGCGCGCGGCGCGCGCCGCGGCGCTGCTCGAGGGGCGCGACTTCGTCACCCCCGACGACGTGAAGAAGATGGCGATCCCGGCGCTGCGCCACCGCATCCAGCCCTCGCCCGAGCTCGAGCTCGAGGGCCGCGATACGGATGCCATCCTGAAAGCATTGCTCGAGAAGATCGAGGCGCCTCGCAAGTAGAAATCGATGTTCCTGCCTTCCACACGGCTCTTGTGGGTTCTGGTTGTCCTTGCCGCGCTCGGCCTGGCTGCCTCCATCTTTCCCGACATCCAACTCCAATGGGCGATGCTCGCCGGGGCCCTGCTGGTACTCGCGGCGCTCGACCTCGCGACCGCGCTGCGCCTGCCGGCGCCCTCGCTCGCGCGCCGCGTCGCGGCCTCGCTCGCGGTGGGCGTGCCGAGCGAGGTCGAGCTGCGCATCGTCAACGCCTCGGGGCTGCGCCTCGCCTGCGAGGTGCACGACCACCATCCGGCGAGCTTCGAGTGCGAGGGGCTGCCGCGCGCGCTCGCCCTCGGGCCGCGCCAGTGGGCCGAGGTCGCCTACCAGGCCCGGCCCGTGGCGCGCGGCGAGGCGAAATTCGAGCGCGCGGAGCTGCGCGTTCTTTCTCCGTTGAAGTTCTGGCAAGTCACCCGAAGGGTGGGTGAAGAAACCCCTGTTCGCATCTACCCCAACTTCCGCGCGCTGGCGAAGTACTCGCTGCTCGCCACCGACAACCGCCTGTCGCAGATCGGCGTGCTGCAGGTGCGCCGGCGCGGCGAGGGGATGGAGTTCCACCAGCTGCGCGAGTACCGCCAGGGCGACGCGCAGCGCGCCATCGACTGGAAGGCCACTTCGCGCACGCAGCGGCTCATCGCGCGCGAGTACGAGGACGAGAAGGACCAGCGCGTGCTGCTGGTGATCGACTGCGGCCGGCGCATGGCGGCGAAGGACGATTCCGCGCACGACGCGCTCTCGCACTTCGACCACACCCTGAACGCGGCGCTGCTGCTCGCGCACGTCGCGGCGCGCCAGGGCGACGCGGTGGGCATGATGACCATGGGCGGGGTGCGCCGCTTCAGCGAGCCGCGCAAGTCGATCGCCGCGGTGAACGCGATCCTGAACCGCGCCTACGACATCGAGCCGACGCTCCCCGTGCCCGACTACGAGCAGGCGGCGCGCGAGATCATGACCCGGGTGCGCCGGCGCGCGCTGGTGATCCTGATGACCAACCTCAGGGACGAGGACGACGACACCCTGCTTCCTGCCCTCGATCTGCTGAAGACCCGGCACCTGGTCGTGCTGGCGTCGCTGCGCGAGGCGATCCTCGGCCGGGCCCTCTCGGCCCGGGTCGACAGCTTCGAGCGCGCCGTCACCCACGCCGCGGCCGCCGACTACCTCGCGCAGCGCACCCGGGCCTTCCGGCGCATCGACGCCGCCGGGGTGATCACCCTGGACGTGGAGCCCGAGCGGCTGCCGATCGCCCTGGTCAACCGCTATCTGGAGCTCAAGCGTGGCGGGCGCCTTTGATTTCCTTGTATAATTCGCCCCCTTATGAAAAACGGCATCCACCCCGAATACCGGCCGGTGATCTTCCTGGACACCAGCGCCAACCATTCCTTCCTCACCCGCTCGGCGATCGACACCAAGGGCCGCGAGACCATGAAGTGGTCCGACGGCAAGGAGTACCCGGTGGTCAAGGTCGAGGTCTCGTCCGAGTCGCACTCGTACTACACCGGCAAGCAGAAGATCGTCGACACCGCCGGCCGCGTCGAGAAGTTCAAGCGCCGCTACACCAAGAAGGCGAAGTAGTCTTCGGGGCATGCTGCCCCGGTTGCCCCTCCTAGCGCTGCCGCTGCCGCCGGCCGCGCTCGCGCTCCTCGCGGCGCTGTTCGTGCTGCCCGGGCTCGCCGGGCACGACCTGTGGAAGTCGCACGACGCGCTCGGCCTGGGCGTCGTGCACGCCATGGCGCAAAGCGGCGACCTGCTGGTGCCGCGCGTCGCGGGCCTGCTGTGGATGTACGACCCGCCGCTCTTCCACTGGGTGGCGCTCGGCTTCGGCCGCGCGCTCGACTCGCTGATCGAGTTCCACGCCGCCGCGCGGCTCGCGGCCGGCGCCTTCGTGCTCGCCGCCTTCGCGCTCATCTACGCCGCGGCGCGGCGCTGGGCGCCCGAGGACGAGGGCCGCACCTGCGCCGCGGCGGCGGTGCTGCTGCTCCTGGGCTCGGTCGGGCTCATGGTGCATGCGCACGAGGCGCTGCCCGAGCTCGCCTCGCTCGCCGCGCTGTGCGGCGCGCTCGCGGCGCTGCCCCACGCCACCCGCCGGCCGCTGAGCGCCGGCGTGGCGCACGGCGCCGCGCTCGGCCTCGCGTTCCTCTCGGCCAGCTGGGTCGCGCCCGCCTCGCTCGCCCTGGCGACGCTCGCCGGCGCGGTGCTCTCGCCGCAGTGGCGCCAGCGCCGCGGCGCGGCGTTCCTGGTCGCGGCGCTGGTCGCCTTCCTGCTGGTGGGGCTGTCCTGGCCGATCGCGCTCGCGCTGGGCTCGCCGCATGCCTTCTTCGAGTGGTGGACCCTGGCGAGCTCGATCGAGGGCGCGCCGCTGCCGCGGCTGCACTACTTCCTCTCGACCGCGAGCTGGTTCGCCTGGCCCGCGTGGCCGCTCGCGCTGTGGGCGCTGTGGGCGCTGCGCCGGCGCTGGAGCGAGCCGCGCCTGCTCGTGCCCGCCTTCACCGTGGTGGCGATGCTCGCCGGGCTCTCCATCTGGGGCGAGGCGCGCGACATCGACCTCCTCCCGGCGCTTGCGCCGCTCGCGCTGCTCGGCGCGCAGGCGGTGCTCACGCTGCGCCGCGGCGCCGCCGCCGCGCTCGACTGGTTCGCGGTGCTCGCCTTCGCGTTCTTCGTGGCGCTGGTCTGGCTGGGCTGGATCGCGATGATGACCGGCTTCCCGCCGAAGATCGCCAACAACTTCGCCAAGACCGCGCCGGGCTTCATGCCGCAGTTCGAGCTCCTGCCGTTCCTCGCCGCGCTCGCGCTGCTCCTGGGCTGGCTCTACGTGGTGCTCTACGCCGCGCCCTCGGCGCTGCGCAGCGTCGCGCGCTGGGCGAGCGGCATCGTGCTCCTCTGGGGCACGGTGGCGATGCTGCTCATGCCCTGGATCGACCACCAGAAGAGCTACCGCTCGGTCGCGCTGCAGCTGCGCTCCAAGGTGCCGGCGGACGCGGGCTGCATCGCCGCCAAGTCGCTGGGCGTGCCGCAGGCGGCGGCGCTCGACTACCATGGCGGCATCCGCACCGAGCCCTTCGATGCGCTCAAGCCGCGCGAGTGCGCGCTCATCCTCGTGCAGGGCAGCCCGCGCGACGAGTTCGACGCGCCCGGCGCCGGCTGGAGCAAGCTCGCCGACGTCGGCCGCCCGGGCGACAAGTCCGAGCGCTACCGCCTCTACGCCGCCGATAAATGAATACGACGCCCCCTACGCAGTGCAAGGCCTGGGCGCAGCTCTCCACGCACGCCGAAAGCTGGAAGAGCGTGCACCTGCGCGAGCTCTTCGCGAACGACGTCGCGCGCGCCGTGCAGTTCGCCGCCGAGGCGCCGGGCGCGCGCCTCGACTACTCGCGCCAGCGCATCGGCGCGATGACGCTGCGCCTGCTCTCCCACCTCGCCGCCGAGCGCGGCCTGGCCGAATGGCGCGAGGCGCTGCTCTCCGGGAAGAAGGTCAACTCGACCGAGGACCGCGCCGCCTGGCATACCGCTCTTCGATCGGGGTCGCATGCCGAAGTCCAGGACGTCCTTTCGCGAATGAAGAAGCTCGCGGGCGAACTGCGAGAAACCAATCGATACAAGCGGATCGTGAACCTCGGCACCGGCGGGTCGGACCTGGGACCGCGCCTGGTGGCGGATGCCCTCGGTGACCGGAAGCTGGACGTGCGCTTCGCCGCCAACGTCGACCCGCGCGACCTGGAGCGCGCGCTCGAAGGCGCCGAGCCGGCGAGCACGCTCTTCATTGTCGTCTCCAAGACCTTCACCACCCAGGAGACGATGGCGAACGCCGAGCGCGCGAAGCGCTGGGGCGGGAAGCACTTCATCGCCGTCAGCTCGAACGTCGATCTGGCGACGAAGTTCGGCGCGAGCGAGATCCTTCCCATGTGGGACTGGGTGGGCGGGCGCTTCTCGGTGTGGTCGGCGGTGGGCCTCGCCGCGATGTGCGCCATAGGCGTCGAGGGGTTTGATGAATTCCTCGCTGGCGCCCGCGATGTGGACAAGCATTTTGCAGAAACCCCCCTCGAGAAGAACGTGCCGGTGCTAATGGCGCTGCTCGGCGCGTGGAACGCGAACTTCCTCGGCGCCGCCACGCACGCGGTGCTGCCCTACTCGAACGCGCTGCGGCTCTTCCCCTCGTACCTGCAGCAGCTCGAGATGGAGTCGAACGGCAAGCGCGTGGACCGCGAGGGGCGCGTGGTCGACTACGCGACCGCGCCGGTGCTCTGGGGCCTGGAAGGCACGGTGAGCCAGCACTCGTTCCACCAGCTCCTGCACCAGGGCACGCAGGTGGTGCCGGTGGATTTCATCGACATCGGGGTCGAGGAGAACCTTTCTGCCAACGCGCGGGCGCAGGCCGACGCGCTCGCCTTCGGCACCGACGACCCGAAGCTGCCGCCGCACCGGCAATATCCCGGCAATCGCCCCTCCAGCATCCTGACGCTTGAAAAACTTACCGCAAGGAACCTCGGGCGGCTGATCGCCCTCTACGAGCACAAGGTGTTCGTGCAGGGCGTCATCTGGAACGTCAACAGCTTCGACCAGTGGGGCGTCGAATTAGGGAAGCAAATCGCAAGCGATTTGCTCAGCGGCAAATCGATGGCCAAAAAACTGCTTACCAGGAGATAGACCATGGACCAGGAAACCTTCAACCTCAGCATCCGCAAGTTCCTCAAGATGGTCGGGGTCAACTCGCAGCGCGAGATCGAGCAAGCAGTTCAAAAATCAATGACAAATGGAAAACTGCAAGGCGCCGAGACCATCCCCGCGCTGGTGACCCTCGAGATCCCTTCCCTCGGGGTCAAGGTGCCTTTCCACGGGGAAATCAAACTAAAATGACCGCATGAACAAGGCCCGCGAATTCGACCAGTCGGTGCTCGACGAGCTGAAGGCGCTGCTCGGGGACCGCGTGTCCACCTCCGCGGCGGTGCGCGAGCACCACGGCAAGGACGAGTCCTACTTCCCCTACGCCCTGCCCGACGCGGTGGTCTTCGCAAAGACCACGGAAGAAGTGCGCGACATCGTCAACATCTGCCGCCGCCATCGCGTGCCGATGATCCCCTTTGGCGTGGGCACCTCGCTGGAAGGCCACATCCTCGCCGTCGAGGGCGGCGTGTGCATCGACCTGTCGCAGATGAACCGCGTGCTCGCGGTGCACGAGGCGGACCTCGACGCAGTGGTCGAGGCGGGCGTCACGCGCAAGCAGCTGAACGAGTACATCAAGCACACGGGGCTCTTCTTCCCGGTCGACCCGGGCGCCGACGCGACCCTCGGCGGCATGGCGGCGACGCGCGCCTCGGGCACCAACGCGGTGCGCTACGGCACGATGCGCGAGAACGTGCTCTCGCTGAAGGTCGTGCTCGCCGACGGGCGCGTCATCCAGACCTCGCGGCGCGCGAAGAAATCCGCCGCCGGCTACGACCTGACGCGGCTCTTCGTCGGCTCGGAGGGCACGCTCGGCATCATCACCGAGGTGACGGTCAGGCTCTACCCGGTCCAGGAGGCGATGTCGGCGGCGGTGTGCGCCTTCGACTCGGTCGACGGCTGCACCAACACCGTGATCGAGACCATCCAGGCCGGCATCCCGGTGGCGCGCTGCGACATCGTGTGCGACAAGACCATAGCCGCCATCAACAAGTTCAAGAAGACGAATTACCGCGTCGCGCCCACCGTGTTCTTCGAGTTCCATGGATCGAAGGCATCCGTGGTGGAGCAGGCCGAGGCGGTGCAGGCGATCGCCAGGGAGCATGGCGGCCACGAGTTCGTGTGGGCGACGAAGCCCGAGGAGCGCACGGCGCTATGGCAGGCGCGCCACGACGCCTACTTCGCCTGCCTGCAGATCCGGCCCGGCTCGCGCGCCGTCTCGACCGACGTGTGCGTGCCGATCTCGCGCCTCGCCGAGTGCGTGAGCGAGACCATGGAGGACGTGAAGAGCTACTTCGCGCCGGTGCCGCTGCTAGGTCACATCGGCGACGGCAACTTCCACCTCATGCTGCTCGTCGACCCGGCGAAGCCCGAGGAGACCGAGACCGCCAAGGCGTTCAACAAGCGCCTGGTCGAGCGCGCGCTGCGCCTGGAGGGCACCTGCACCGGCGAGCACGGCATCGGCATGGGCAAGATGGGCTCGATGCGCATGGAGCTGGGCGAGGACGTGATCGACGTGATGCGCGACATCAAGAAGGTCTTCGATCCCGAAAACCTGATGAACCCGGGCAAGGTGGTCGCGCTTTGACGCCCGAACAAAGACTCCGTCAACTGAAGATCGAGCTGCTGCCGGTGGCGCCGCCGATCGCCAACTACGTCAACGCCGTGCGCACCGGCAACCTGCTCTTCCTCGCCGGCAAGGGGCCCGCGGGCGGCGCCACCGGCATCGTCGGCAAGGACATCACGACCGAGCAGGCCTACCAGCACGCGCGCTCGACCGGCCTCGCGCTGATCGCGGTGATGAAG
>CBDDRQ010000319.1:0-11599 GCA_965233125.1 uncultured bacterium | reverse complement strand
CTCCGGCTACGAGCACCCGCACGGCCATATCCGCTTCGATGCGCCGGGCAAGACCTGGACCGTCATCCTCGCGCCGCCCTCGCGTATGGAGCGCCGCGGCCTGGAGAAGATGATGCTCGAGCCGGGCGCCGCGGTGACCATCGAGGGCTACGCCAATCGCGACAAGCCCGGGGAGATGCGCGCCGAGCGGATCATCGTCGAGGGCAAGACCATAGAGCTCCGATGACCCCCATGGGGGCCATCGAGGCGTCGTCGCTCGGCGTCGCGATGCGCCAGTGGCTCTGGCTCTACCCGGGCGTCGAGATCGTCCACATCACCGGCATCGGCCTGCTGTTCGGCTCGATCGCGGTGCTCGATCTGCGGTTGCTGGGGTTTTCGAGAACGCTTTCCGTGAGACAACTCGCGAGGCACGTGCTGCCCTGGACGGCGGCGAGCTTCGTGCTCATCGTGCCCAGCGGCCTGATGATGTTCACGGCGCACGCGTCGGACTTCATCCAGAGCGGGGTCTTCGTCCTGAAAATGGGACTGATCCTCGCGGCCGGCCTCAACGCGGCCCTGTTCCATACCATCACGTTGCGCACCGCGGACGTCTGGGATTCCGAAGAGATGCGCAGGCTGACGCCGCCCCCCTCGGCGCGGCTGGCGGGAGCGCTGTCGCTGCTGCTGTGGATCTCGGTGATCGCCTGCGGGCGGTTGCTGGCGTACTTCTAGAAACCTGCTTCTAGAATCCGATCCGCTGGCGCCGCGCGGCGCGCGGGTCCTGCACGTCGTCGGCACCGACCTCGCTGCGCCCGGCGAGCTTGGCGTTGCCGAACGCCGACTGCAGCGCGCGGCGCATCTCGCGCGGCGGCAGCGAGGCGAGCTTCTCCAGCGCGACGGGGGAGGGCGCCTCGGGAAACTGGCGGCCCCAGTCGTGGGCGTTGCGGATCTCGCGATAGATGTTGGCGGCGATGCGCGCCGAGCCTTCGGCGTCGGGCGCCTCGATCTCGTAGACGTTGAGGCGGCTCAGCAACGGCTCGGGAATGCGCGCCGCGTCGTTGGCGGTGGCGAGCCAGACCGCGCCCGAGGCGTCGATCGGCAGCTCCACGAACTCGTCGACGAAGCGGCTCGCGGTGTCGATCTCGAGCAGCTCGTAGAGCGCGCCCAGCGGGTCGTACTGCCCGTCGGCGCTCGCCTTGTCGAGCTCGTCGACCACGATCACCGGGTTGGCGTAGTCGCCGTTGAGGAAGGTGTCGAAGACCTTGCCGGGCTTCGCGTTCTTCCACTGCGAGGAGGCGCCCGAGAGCACCCAGCCCGCGGTGAGCGAACTCATCGGCACGAAGCCGAATCCCGTGCCGAGCAGCTGCGAGATGCGCCGGGCGAAGTGCGTCTTGCCGATGCCGGGCTCGCCCAGCAGCAGCATCGGCGGCAGCTCGACGGAATCTTCCGAGCCGATGCACAGCGCGAGCTGCTTGCGGATGTCCTCGAGCACCGCGGTGAAGTTGGGCAGTTCCTCGAAGAGCCGGTCCATCTCCGGCAGCGCCGAGGGCTTGACGGTGAAGCGCTGCCCGCCCAGGCGCAGCATCTTCTCGTACACCGAGCGCAGCGCCTCGTTCGCGGTGGGGGAGAGCTCGTGCAGGGCCTTCTCGACGCTCGGGACGTCGTAGACATCCTTGAAGCCCGCGATCGGAATGGTCAGGCTCTGCGACATTTGTCTGCCTTCCTTTCTTCTAGCCGCTGCGACGACGCTAGCATGATGCGAAACACCAAGCAAACCCCGCGCCTGGCAGTTGCCGCGACCGAGTGCCAATGCGCTACAGTAGTCCGCCATGACCACGCGCGACACCGCTTACTTCAAGTCATTCGGCACCGGGTACCTGCCCGGGCTGGTGGGCGTCGAGATCGTCAGCGTCGAGCCCGGCGGCGTGGTGCAGAGCCGGCTCGCCGTGCGCCGGGAGGTGATGGCGCCCAACGGCTACCTCCATGCCGCTGCGGTCGTCGCGCTGGCCGACACGAGCTGCGGCTACGGCTGCGTCGCCAGCCTGCCCCAGGGCGCGAGCGGCTTCACCACCATCGAACTGAAGTCCAATTTCCTCGGCACCGCCCGGGAAGGGGCGATCGCCTGCCGGGCGGTGCCGGTCCATCTGGGGCGGACCACCCAGGTCTGGGATGCGGAAGTCACCCTGGAGGGCGCGGCGCGCAAGATCGCGCTCTTCCGCTGCACGCAGATGGTTTTATGGCAGAATCCAAAACCATGACGCACCGGAGCTTCGGCTTTTTCTTCTTCTACTTTCCCTGCCTGCTGGCGGACGGAAGCGGCTAAGCTCAACCCCTAAATCCGAAAAACCGCCAGCCTCGAAGCCTGGCGGTTTTTTTTTGCCCCGAGGCCCCCATGAACCTGACGAGCGAAGAGAAAACCTCACTGACCGACGACGAGCGGATCGAGAACATCACGCCGCTGCCGCCGCCGGAGAACCTGATCCGCTTCTTCCCCATCCAGGGCACCCCGGTCGAGACGCTCATCGCCCAGACGCGACGGCGCGTGCGCGACATCCTGCACGGGCGCTCCGACCGGCTGCTGGTGGTGATGGGCCCGTGCTCGATCCATGACCCCGCGGCGGCCCTTGAGTATGCGAAAAAATTGAACGAAGAGAGAAAGCGCCACGAAGGCGAGCTCGAGCTCCTGATGCGGGTCTACTTCGAGAAGCCGCGCACCACGGTGGGCTGGAAGGGCCTCATCAACGACCCCTACATGAACGGCAGCTTCCGCATCAACGAGGGGCTGCGCATCGCGAGGGATCTCTTGGTGCGCATCAACCAGGCCGGGGTCCCCGCGGGCTGCGAGTTCCTCGACGTGATCTCGCCGCAGTACATCGGCGACCTGGTGTCCTGGGGCGCGATCGGGGCCCGCACCACGGAGAGCCAGGTGCACCGCGAGCTCGCCTCGGGCCTGTCGGCGCCGGTCGGCTTCAAGAACGGCACCGACGGCAACGTGAAGATCGCGGTGGACGCGATGCTCGCAGCCGGCCAGAAGCACCATTTCCTCTCGGTGCACAAGAGCGGGCAGGTGGCGATCGTCGAGACCCGCGGCAACGAGGACTGCCACATCATCCTGCGCGGCGGCAAGGCGCCGAACTACGACGCGGCGAGCGTGCAGCAGGCCTGCGCCGAGCTCGCGCGCGCGAAGCTCCCCGGCCGGCTGATGATCGACTGCTCTCACGCCAATGCCGCCAAGCAGCACGAGCGCCAGGTGGAGGTCGCGGCCGACGTCGCCCGCCAGATCGCCGGCGGCGAGCGCTGCGTCGTGGGCGCGATGGTGGAATCGAACCTGGTCGAGGGGCGCCAGGAGCTGCACGCGGGGGTGGCGCTCACCTTCGGGCAGAGCGTCACCGACGCCTGCCTGGGATGGGAGCAGTCCGTGGGGGTGCTCGAAACGCTCGCCGGCGCCGTGAGGCAGCGCCGCAAGCGGCCGCGGTAGGGATTCGGCATAATCCGCGAGCCGTCATGCCCGACACGCCGCCCCAGCTTGCGCACCTCGAGTACCTCGGCGACGCGACCAAGTTCGCGGGCCAGATCCACGCGCTCATCCCCAAGTGCACGCTGCTCGAGAACTTCTCGCCGGATGAGGTGCGGCTGTTCGCGCACTTCATGCACGTCTACCGCGGCGAGCCCGGCATGGAGATCATCCGCGAGGGCGACGGCGGCGACTTCATGCTGATGATCGTCGAGGGCAAGGTCGAGGTGCACAAGCGCGACCGCTGGAATACTCCGCAGCTGCTCGCGGTGGTGGAGTCGGGCCGCACGCTGGGGGAAATGTCGATGATCGACGGCGAGGCGCGCTTCGCGACCTGCATCGCGGTCGAGCCGACGCTGATCGCCGTGCTCGACCGGGAAAGCCTGGCGCGGATCATCGTCGAGCAGCCGCTGCTCGGCGCGAAGATCCTGATGGAGCTGGTGCTGATGCTCTCGCAGCGCCTGCGTGCCACCAGCGCGCGCCTGCTCGGCCTGCTCGACGAGCAGCAGCAGCACACGGCGCCGCACCTGCTCTAGCCGGCCTGTAAGTCCCAGGCGGCCGGCCCCGACTACACGAGCATGCACGCCACCCTCCCCCTCATGCGCCAGTACGGCTTCCCGGCGCTCGCGCGCCGGCGCCTCGAGATCCTGCAGCTCAACCTCGGCTACAAGTGCAACCAGAGTTGCCTGCACTGCCACGTCAACGCCGGCCCCAGCCGCACCGAGATGATGTCGCGCGAGACCATCGGCGACGCGCTCGCCTTCCTGCGGGTCTCGGGGGGCAAGCCCCTCGACATCACCGGCGGGGCGCCGGAGTTGCACCCGCATTTCCGCGAGCTGGTCGAGCGCGCGCGCGAGCTCGGCGTGCGCGTCATCGACCGCTGCAACCTCACGATCCTCGAAGAGCCCGGCCAGGAGGACCTGGCGGCGTTCCTGAAGAAGAATCAGGTGGAGATCACCGCGTCGTTGCCCTGCTATACCGAGGAGCTGGTCGACCGCCAGCGCGGCAAAGGCGTCTACGAAAAGAGCATCCGCGCGCTGAAGCGCCTGAACGCGCTGGGCTACGGCGCCCTTGGCGGCGGGCTCGCGCTGAACCTGGTCTACAACCCGCAGGGCGCCACGCTGCCGCCCGCGCAGGGCGCGCTCGAGGCCGACTACAAGCGCCTCCTTGGCGAGCGCCACGGCATCGTGTTCGACCGACTGCTCACCATGGCCAACATGCCGATCCAGCGATTCGGCTCGACGCTGGTCTCCAAGGGCCAGTTCGACGAGTACATGGCGCTGCTGCGCCGCTCGCACCGCGCCGAGAACCTCGAAGCGGTCATGTGCCGCGACACGCTCTCGGTGGACTGGCAAGGCACGCTGTACGACTGCGACTTCAACCAGATGCTCGGCCTGCCGCTCGCGCTCGCAGGCAGGAAGCGCGTGCAGCTCTCCGAGCTCATCGGGCGCGACCTGGCCGGCAACCCCATCGCAGTGCGCGACCATTGCTACGGCTGCACCGCCGGGCAGGGGTCCTCCTGCGCCGGTGCGCTCGCATGAGATGAGCCGGCGCAAGGCCGCCGTACTCGTCGCGGTCGCGCTCCTGATCGCGGCGTTCTTCGCGCTCGGCGGCCACCGGCACCTGACCTTCGACGCCGTCAAGGCGCAGCAGGCCGCGCTGCAGTCGACCTTCGAGGGGCATCCGTGGCGCACGGCGCTCGCGTACTTCGGCGTCTACGTCGCGGTCACCGGCCTTTCGCTGCCCGGCGCGGCGGTGATGACGCTGCTCGGCGGCGCCGTGTTCGGCCTCGCCTGGGGCACGCTCATCGTCTCCTTCGCCTCCTCGATCGGCGCGACGATCGCCTTCCTCGCCTCTCGCTTCGTGCTGCGCGACTGGGTGCAGGCGCGCTACGGCCGGCAGCTGCGCGCGATCAACGAGGGCTTCGCCCGGGAAGGCGGCTTCTACCTTTTCACCCTGCGGCTCATCCCGGCGGTGCCCTTCTTCGCCATCAACCTCGGCATGGGCCTCGTGCCGATCCGCGCCTGGACCTTCTACTGGGTGAGCCAGCTCGGCATGCTCGCCGGCACCCTCGTCTACGTGAACGCCGGCACGCAGCTCGCGCAGATCGAGTCTCCGCGCGGCATCCTCGATGCCGAGCTGATCGGCGCCTTCCTGCTGCTCGGCCTGTTTCCCCTGATCGCCGCCAAGGTGATCGGAGCGGTCAAGGCGCGGCGCGTGTATGCGCGCTGGAAGCGGCCGCGCAGGTTCGAGCGCAACCTCGTGGTCATCGGCGCGGGCTCGGCCGGCCTGGTGAGCGCCTATATCGCCGCCGCGGTCAAGGCCAAGGTGACACTGGTGGAAAAGGACCGCATGGGCGGGGACTGCCTGAATACCGGCTGCGTGCCCTCCAAGGCGCTGATCAAGACGGCGCGCGTGCTCACGCAAATCCGCAACGCGCAGTCCTACGGCATCAAGCACGCCTCGGCGGAGGTGGATTTCACCGAGGTGATGGCCCGCGTGCGGCGGGTCGTGAAGGCGATCGAGCCGCACGACTCGGTCGAGCGTTACACCGGCCTCGGGGTGGAATGCATCAAGGGGGATGCAAGGATCACTTCACCGTGGACTGTGGAAATCGACAGCGGAGGGCAAAAAAGAACGCTCACCACACGGGCGATCGTCATCGCCGCGGGGGCGGAGCCTTTCGTGCCGCCGATCCCGGGCATCGACGCGGTGGGCTGCCTGACCTCCGAGACGCTCTGGGATCTGCGCGAGCTGCCTCGGCGCCTGGTGGTCCTGGGCGGCGGGCCGATCGGCTGCGAGCTCGCGCAGGCATTCGCGCGCCTGGGGTCCAAGGTGACGCAGGTGGAGATGCTGCCGCGTTTGCTGCCGCGCGAGGATCCGGAGGTGTCGGAGATGGTGCGCGCGCAGTTCGCGGCGGAGGGCGTCGAGGTGCTTCTGAATCACAAGGCGCTGGAGTTCAGGCCGGAAGGCTCCGGGAAAGTCCTCGTCGCCGAGCACGCGGGCAGGAACGTGCGCATCGAGTTCGACCAGGTTCTTTGCGCCGTCGGGCGCGTGGCGCGCACCAGGGGCTACGGGCTGGAGGAGCTCGGCATCCCGACCACGCGCTCCCGCACCGTCGAGACCAACGAGTTCCTGCAGACGCTCTACCCGAACATCTACGCCTGCGGCGACGTCGCCGGGCCCTACCAGTTCACGCACACGGCCTCGCACCAGGCGTGGTATGCGGCGGTCAACGCGCTGTTCGCGCCGCTGCGCAGGTTCCGCGCCGACTACTCGGTCATCCCGTGGGCGACTTTCACGGACCCCGAGGTGGCGCGCGTCGGCCTGAGCGAGGCCGAGGCGAAGGAGCAGGGGGTGGCGCACGAAGTCACGGTGTACGGCATCGACGAGCTCGACCGGGCGATCGCCGACGGCACCGCGCACGGCATGGTGAAGGTGCTCACCGCGCCGGGGAGCGATCGCATCCTCGGCGCGACCATCGTCGGCGAGCACGCCGGGGACCTGATCGCCGAGTTCGTGGCCGCGATGCGCCACGGGCTGGGCATGAACAAGATCCTCGGCACCATCCATATCTACCCGACCCTCGCCGAGGCGAACAAATACGCCGCCGGGGCGTGGAAGAAGGCGCACGCGCCCCAGGGCGTGCTGCGCGCGGTGGAGAAATTCCACGCGTGGATGCGCGGCTGATCCTCGCGAGCCTCGCGCTGGCCGCGGGCCCGGCGCTCGCCCAGGGCTTCGACCACGCGCACGGCGCATGGGACGCGCTGCTGAAGAGGCACGTGGTGCTCCTCGGCGGCGGGAAGGCTTCGCAGCTCGACTACGCCGGCATGGCGCAGGACCGCACCGGCCTGAAGGGCTACCTGGACGGCCTTTCGGGCGTCGGCGAAGCGCAGTTCGGCGCCTGGTCGAGGCCGCAGCAGATGGCCTTCCTCATCAACGCCTACAACGCTTTTACCGTGGAGAAGATCCTCACCCGCTACCCGGACATCCGCTCGATCTGGGATTTCGGCAAGCTGTTCGGCAACCCGTTCAAGGACGAGTTCTTCACGCTGCGCGGCCGCAAGCGCAGCCTGGACGCGATCGAGCACGGCATGCTGCGCCCGGCCTACCGCGACCCGCGCGTGCACTACGCGGTGAATTGCGCCTCGATCGGCTGCCCGATGCTGCGCGAGGAGGCCTACGTCGCGGCGCGCCTCGAGGCGCAGCTCGAGGAGCAGGCGCGCCGCTTCCTCTCCGACCGCGCGCGAAACCGCTACGATGCGCGGAGCGGCCGGCTGCAGGTGTCGCGCATCTTCGACTGGTTCGCCGAGGACTTCGAGCCGCGCGCGCGCTACTTCGCGCCCTATGCCGAGGTCCTCGCCGACGACGCCGCGGCGCGCGAAGCGATCGCGCTCGGCCGCGCCGGGCTCGAGTTCCTCGACTACGATTGGACGCTCAACGACTCTCGGTCGTCGTCCCGGCGCTGAACGAGGCGCACGGAATCGGCGCGGCCCTGCGCGCGCTCGCGCCGCTGCGCGCCCGCGGGCACGAGGTCATCGTGGCCGACGGCGGCAGCGACGACGGCACGCGCGAGATTGCCGCGCCCCTGTGCGACCGGCTGCTCGTCGCGCCGCGCGGTCGCGCGCTGCAGATGAACGCGGGGGCGCGCGGCGCGCGCGGCGACGCGCTCGTTTTCCTGCACGCCGATACCCGGCTTCCGCCGCAGGCGGACGAGGAGATTTTCGAATCTTTGAAGACCCATTCGTGGGGACGCTTCGACGTGCTGATCGAAGGCACGCATGCGCTGCTTCCCGTCATCGCCCGGGCGATGAACCTGCGCTCGCGCCTGACGGGCATCGCCACCGGCGACCAGGCGATCTTCGTGCGCCGCGCCGCCTTCGGCGGGTTCCCCGAGATCGCGCTGATGGAGGACGTGGCGTTCAGCAAGGCGATGAAGCGCCGCGGGCCGCCCGCGTGCCTGCGCAGCCGCGTGCTCACCTCGGGGCGGCGCTGGGAGTCGCGCGGCGTGCTGCGCACCGTGGCGCTGATGTGGCGGCTGCGCCTGCTGTATTCCCTAGGTGCCCGGCCCGAGGCGCTCGCGCGCCGCTACGAACGGTGATCATCATCTTCGCCCGGGCGCCCGTGCCCGGACGCGCGAAGACGCGCCTGATTCCGCGCCTGGGCGGATGGCGCGCCGCGCGCCTGCACGTGCGGCTGGTGCGCCGTGCCCTCGCCGTCGCGGCGGCGGCGGATTGCGGCCCGGTCGAGCTGCACCTGAGCGAGCATCATTCGCTGTTTTCGCCGGATCGCGTGCAGCGCGGCGCCGACCTCGGCGCGCGAATGCACCGTGCGCTGGCTGCTTCCCTTCGAACAGAGGATCGCGTGATCCTCATCGGCGCCGACTGCCCGGCGCTGACGCCGCGGGACCTGCGTCGCGCCGACCGCCTGCTGATGGGGGCGTGCGACGCGGTGATCGCGCCGGCCGAGGACGGGGGATATGCTCTCATCGCGCTGCGCAGGAGCTCGCCGCTGCTCTTCGAGGGCATCGGCTGGGGCGGCGCGGAAGTCTATCGCGAAACGCTGCGCCGGCTCGAGCGGCTGGGATGGCGCTCGCGCACGCTGCGCACCGTGTGGGACGTGGACCGTCCCGAGGACCTCGAGCGGCTCAGATCGCTCCGCTTTGCTTCAGTGCCGCGGCGAGTCGCTCGGCGATGACGCGGTAGCCGCGCGCATTGGGATGGATCGGGTCGGACTTGAGCGCCGTATCCTTGAGCACCTCGCCGATGACCGCCGCTTCGTAGGGCACGCCGAGCTCCTCCGCGATGTCGGCGTAGAACGCGGGCGGCGTGACCAGCAGCCCCGGCTCGGGCGTGCCGATGAGCAGGACGCCGATGCCGCGCGAGCGGGCGAGCTTCACCATTGCGCGCACGTTCTGCTCGGCCTGGGCCTTGCCGGTGCGGCGCAGGAAGTCGTTGCCGCCGATGCACAGCAGCAGCAGCCGCGGCGCGTGCTCGTCGAGCACGCCGGGCAGGCGCGCGAGCGCCTGCGCGGTGACCTCGCCCGGAACGCCGGCGCGCACCACGCGCCGCCCGATCAGCTGCTCGAGCTGCGCCGGGTAGCTTTCGGCTTCCGCCGCGCCCGTGCCGTACGTGAGGCTGTCGCCGAAGGCGAGCACCACTGCTTCGCTCGGCAGCTGCTCGAGCTTCGCCGCCTTGCCGCACGCCGCTGCGAGCGCAATCGCCGCGATCAGCAGCGCCGAGCGAAAAGCCGGCAGGATGCGCAGGTCATTCATCGCGGAGGTGCATGTTACACTCGCGCGCGGCAGAGGGAGGAGGCGCGCGATGTTGAAGGTCAAGAGTCCTAAGGACTTCTGGGCGGGGCTGATGTTCCTCGGCGTCGGCCTGTTCTTCACGCTGTGGGCAGTGAAGTATTACCAGATGGGATCGGCGGTGCGCATGGGCCCGGCGTATTTTCCCGCCGTGCTCGGCGGGCTGCTCGCCGTGCTTGGCCTGATCGTGCTCGCCGGCTCGTTCGCGTTCCGGGGCCCCAAGGTTCCCGCGCTCCATATCCGGCCGCTGGTGTTCGTGCTCGCGTGCTGCCTTGCCTTCGGCTACCTCATGAAGCCGCTCGGCCTGGTGCTCGCCACCACCGCGATGGTCTTCCTCGCCGCGCTGGGTGGCCACGAGTTCCGGTGGAAGGAAGTGACCCTGCTATCCATCGCGCTCGTCGTGTTCTCGGTGCTGGTCTTCGTGAAGGGCCTCACGCTGCCTTTCCCGCTGTGGCCCGACCGGTTCAGCTAGCCGATGGACATCTTCTCCAACCTGATCCTCGGCTTCGGCGTCGCCGTCTCGCCGATCAACCTGCTCTATGCCGGCATCGGCGTGATGCTGGGGACGCTGATCGGCGTGCTCCCCGGCGTCGGGCCGGTGGCGACGATCGCCATGCTGCTGCCGATCACCTTCAACCTCGACCCGGTCGCGGCGCTGATCATGCTGGCGGGGATCTACTACGGCTCGCAGTACGGCGGCTCCACGACCGCGATCCTCGTGAACATCCCGGGCGAGGCGGCCTCGGTGGTCACCTGCCTGGACGGCTACCAGATGGCGCGGCAGGGGCGCGCCGGACCGGCGCTCGCGGTGGCGGCGCTGGGCTCCTTCTTCGCAGGCTGCGTGGCGACGCTCATCATCGCGACCATCGCGCCCCCGCTCGCGGAGCTGGCGCTGAAGTTCGGTCCCTCGGAGTATTTCTCGCTCATGGTGTTCGGCCTGATCGCCGCCACGGTGCTCGCGCACGGGTCGCTCATCAAGGCGATCGCCATGGTGTTGTTCGGGCTGCTGCTCGGTCTCATCGGCACCGACGTCAATTCCGGCGTGCTGCGCTTCACGTTCGGCATCCCCGAGCTCTCCGACGGCATCGGCTTCGTCATCGTGGCGATGGGCATGTTCGGCATCGCCGAGATCGTCAGCAACCTGGAGCTCAAGGGCGATCGCGAGGTGTTCACCAAGAAGGTGACCCACCTCTTCCCGACGCGCGAGGACTTCAAGCGCTCCTGGGCCCCCGTGCTGCGCGGTACCGCACTTGGCTCGTGCCTCGGCATCCTTCCCGGCGGCGGCGCGCTGCTCTCTTCCTTCGGCGCCTATACCGTGGAGAAGAAGATCTCCAAGCATCCGGAGGAGTTCGGCAAAGGCGCGATCGAGGGCGTTGCCGGGCCCGAGGCGGCCAACAATGCCGGCGCCCAGACCTCGTTCATCCCCATGCTCACCCTCGGCATTCCGGGCAACGCCGTGATGGCGCTGATGATCGGCGCGCTGATGATCCAGGGCATCGCCCCCGGCCCGCAGGTGATGACGGAGAAGCCCGAGCTCTTCTGGGGCCTGATCGCGTCGATGTGGATCGGCAACCTGATGCTGGTGGTGCTCAACCTGCCCCTCATCGGCATCTGGATCAAACTGCTCACCGTGCCCTACCGCTTTCTCTATCCCGCGATCCTGGTGTTCATGGCGATCGGCGTGTTCAGCCTCTCGAACAACCCCTGGGACGTGCTGGTGATGGCGGTGTTCGGGCTGCTCGGCTACATCTGCGTGAAGCTCGAATGCGAGCCGGCGCCGATGATCCTCGGCTTCA
>CBDDRQ010000318.1:0-8753 GCA_965233125.1 uncultured bacterium | reverse complement strand
AGCACCACGTTGTTATTCGAATGCAGATCGATCCCGCTATACTTTTTCATTCCGGCCTCCGTTAGGGACAAGTAAGTGCGCAAACTCACTTTATCCCCACCGCCCTCAACAGGCGGTGGGAGGCCGGCTAATGATTTTCAGCCGGAAGTCCAGCCGCAGCGTCGAGAGCACGATGAAGATGGCGTAGAAGTAGGCGCCCGGCCCCTGCAGCGCGTAGACCGGGTCGATGTAGCGCGACATCAGCGCGAGCAGGATGGTCGGCATGCTGGTCTCCACCAGCGCGTTCAGGTAGCGCAGCGCCGGCGGCAGGGGCCGGCCGCCCTCGAGCCAGCGGCCGAGCACGCGGCGGATGAGCAGCTCGTAGGCGACCAGCGCGGCGCAGACCGAGACGATGGTGATCCCCGCGGCCGGCGAGCCGAAGGTCTCGAGGTAGTAGGCCCGGTGCGAGAAGGCGAACAGCGGGAAGAAGACCGCCACCGTGGCGAGCAGGCCGGCGAGGATCGCCATGCGCGTGCGCTCGCTGCGGATGACCTCGCGCGCGAGGTGCTCCTCGAACGACGGGGCGGCGGCCGTCAAAGCCGCGTCAGCTCGAGCGCCCAGCTCGAGAGGACCTTGTCCTCCTCGAGCAGCGCGCCGTGGGCGCTGTAGGATTTTTCAGTCCGTTTTTGCAGGCATTCGAACCCCCGGTACCTTCCGGTCGGGCTCGCGTAGAAGGAGAGGATGGCGTCGCCCGCCAGCACGAAGCGCCCGCGCAGCGCGCCGATGGCGGGGTTGCTCGCGCTCCAGTGCGTCGAGCGCGCGCCGGGGGAGAAGGGCTCGATCTCGTAGCGGTTGTGGTGCAGCGCCGGCCGGTCGCCCTTGACGCGCAGCACCCCCTCGAAGAGCCAGCGCTTCTCCTCGTGCCGGATCGTCGTCTCGCCCGCGACCGGCGCGGCGCGACCGCCGGCGTCGCGGTACTCCCCCTCGGCGCGCCAGGTGCCTTCCTGGAAGAGGAAGGTGTGCAAGCTAGCCGTGGATCTTCACACTGTCCTGCGGCGCTTCTTTTCTCTCTTCGAGAGAATAGTCTCTCATCACCCTGGCGACGCGCAGCCGGTAGGCGCTGAACACGCCGCCGCGCCCCTGCGCCTGCGCTTCGCGATGCTTCTGCACGTTGCGCCACTTGCGCACCGCCTCCTCGTCGCGCCAGAAGGAGAGCGACACGAACCGCTCCGGGTGGGTGATGCTCTGGAAGCGCTCGATGGAGATGAACCCGTCGAAGTCCTTCACCGCGTCGGAGAGGCCCGCGGCGAGGTCGAGGTAGTCCTGCTTGCGTCCCGGCGCCGGCGTGAGCTCGAAGATGACCGCGATCATGGCCTGCCTCCTGTGGGCGGATGATGCAGCAAGCGCGCGCCGCCAGGCAAACCCCGGCTTAGAATCGGCGCGTGGGAAAGATCTTCCTGACCGGGCTGCTGACGCTCCTTCCGGCGCTCGCCACCGTCTACCTGCTGGTGTGGTTCGTCGGCTTCGCCGAGCGCGTCTTCGGCCGGCCGCTGCAGTGGCTGATCCCGGAGCAATACCAGATCGGCATGGGCATCGCGGTCGCGATCGCCGTCGTCTTCGCCGTCGGCGTGCTGATGCGGGAGTACTTCTTCAGCCGGCTGTTCCGCGCGCTCGAGCGCCTGCTGCTGCGCGTGCCGCTGGTGCGCTCGGTCTACGGCGCCATCCGCGACATGATGGGGCTGTTCGCATCCGACCGGCAGCCGGCGCTCGAGGTGGTGGCGGTGAGCCTGCCCGGCACGCCGTTCCGCCTCCTCGGCTTCGTCACGCGCCGCGATTTCGCCGACCTGCCGGCTGGCGTCGCGCGCGAGGGCGAGGTGGCCGTCTACCTGCCGATGAGCTACCAGGTGGGCGGCTATACCGTCTTCGTGCCGCTCGAGGCGCTCCAGCCGGTCGAGATGTCGCGCGAGGACGCGATGAAGTTCATCCTCACCGGTGGCCTCAAGACCGTCTAAATGGGGACAGACCCCATTTTTCTCATTTAGGATCGTCTGGCGCCGGGGGCGACCGGCGAGTCGAGCGCGCGCAGCCGCACCCTCGCACCCGCTTCGACGCCGAGCACCCTGCGGCCGAACGCGTCGAGCGGCGCCGCGCCCGCCGGCACGGAGGCATCGAGCTTCACCCACGCGCGCAGCGGCGCCGGATGGCGCCCGAGCAGCTCGATGAGCTGGTTCGCTTCGAGGCCGTTCGAGGGGTGCAGGCGCACCACCCGGTGCCGGCCGCGGATTCCTTCGTAGGGATCGCTTTCCTTACTCAGAACTTCCAAAGACATGACTTGTGAAGCGAGGCGCTTGCGCAATTGCGCCGAGGCCTTCGCGTCGCCGATGACGACCCCATACTGCGCGCTCGCCTGCCCGGCCGAGACATAACCGCTCGCGACGTCCTGCGCCACCAGCGCCGGGTCGCGCGAGAGAGGATCGCCGAAGCCGCCGCCGCCGGCAGACTGCATGACGAGCACGTCCCCTTCGCGCAGCAACATCCCGGTAGCCTTGCCCGGCGTTGCCAGGTCTTCCTCGGAATTGTTTCTCCTGATTGAAACCCTGACAGGCGCTGCCGCCCCGCCCCCGCCGATACCGAAAGGCGGAATCACCGCGCGGTCGCTCAGCACCGAGTAGGTGCCTTCGCCGCCGAGGCGGATCTCGCGGCGCAGGCCCAGGCCGCCGCGCGTCGCGCCGGGCCCGCCGGAGTCGGCGCGCAGCTCGCTCCGCTCGACGACGAGCGGCATGTCGCTCTCCAGGGTCTCGGCGGTGTAGATCGAGCGGATGTTGCCGAAGTCGACGTTGACGAAGGCGCTCGAGCCGTCGGCCTCGCGGAAGCCGCCGTTGCCGCCCGCGGGCACCTCGTAGTAGACGTACGGCCGGCCGCGCACGCGGCCGCCGATCGAGTTGGGAAACGAGGTGCCGCACAGGTCCCCCGAGACGCGCTCGGGCACGATCTGCGCGAGGCAGCCGAGCATCACCGAGAGCGCGCGCTTTCGCACCTCGCCGTGCGCGCCGGCGGGCGCGTCCAGGCGCACGTCGACGATCGAGGCTTCGGGCGCCCTGAGCTCGATCGGGCGGAACGCGCCGTCGTTCACCGCGCCGCGCGGGTCGAGCGCCGCCTTGAGCGCCACGAACACGCCCGCGCCCGCGACGGCGAGCGAGGAGTTGACCACGCCGGGCACCTGCGGATTGCTGCCGGCGAAGTCGGCGACGATCCGCTCGCCCGCGATGGTGAGCGCAAGGCGCATCAGCACCGGGTCGAAGCGCCCGTCGTCGTAATACTCGAGGTAGTCCTCGTAGACCCAGGTGCCCTTGGGCAGCGCGCCGATCGCCTCGCGCATGCGCGCCTCGCTGCGGTCCAGGTTGAGCGCGATGCAGCCGAGCACCGTGCCGAGGCCATACTTTTCGAACAGCCGCTGCACGCGCGCCTCGGCGGTCCGGCAGGCGCCGAGCATCGCCGAGAGGTCTCCCATGCGGTGCTCGGGCAGGCGCATGTTCGCCTCGATGAGGCGCAGCACCGCGCGGTTCGGCTTGCCGGCCTCGTAGAGCTTGAGCGGCGGCATGCGCAGGCCTTCCTGGTAGATGTTGGTCGACAGGCCCGAGTAGCTTCCCGGCGTCGCGCCGCCGACGTCGGCCCAGTGCGAGCGCACCGCGGGCAGCAGCGCGAGCCGCCCGTCGGCGAACACCGGGTAGAGCAGCGTCACGTCGTTGAGGTGCGTGCCGCCGCGGTAGGCGTCGTTGAGCAGGATGATGTCCCCCGGCCCGATGTCGCCGGCGAAGTCCTCCATCGCGCAGCGCACCGACCAGGGCATCGGCATCACGTGCCCGGGGTGGTCGTCGGACTGCGCCACCATCTCCGCTTTTTCGTTGAAGATCGCGCAGGAGAAGTCGTCCAGCTCGTAGATCACCGGCGAGTACGAGGCGCGGATGATCGAGGCGCGCATCTCGCGCACCACCGCGATCAGCCCTTCGCAGACCACCTCGAGGGTGATGGGATCGATCTTCATCGGCGTTCCTCGCGAAGCAGCTGCAGCTCCCCGAGCGTCCCCACCTCGAGCCGCCACCCGGGCGGCACCACGGTGACCGCGCCCATCTCCTCGACGATCGCCGGCCCGTCGAGGCGCGCGGCGCGCGGGAGCCGGTCGCGCAGGTACACCGGGACGCTCTGCAGGCGGCCCGCGAAGTACGCCTGCCGCGTCTCGCGCTGCGCCGCCTGCAGCGATCCGCCCTGCGTCCACTCGGGCAGCGCCGGCTTGTCGACCTCGCCGATGGCGGCCACGCGCAGGCTGACGATCTCGACCGGGTCGGCGCTGCGGTAGCCGTAGCGCTTCTCGTGCGCCTGATGGAAAAGGTCTTCCGGCTCCTTCAGAGAAGAGATGCTTTCCGGAAGCAAGACGACCAGGTCCCAGGACTGACCGCGGTAGCGCATGCCGGCGCTGCGGCGCGTCGCGATGCGCTCGCGCGGCATGCCCTCGGCCGCCATCGCCTCGCGCGCCTCGTCCTCCATGGCCGCGAAGGCGCGCTCGATCTCGCCGGCGTCCGCGCCGGGGAGCTCGAAGCGATGCGTGCGCAGGTGGTCGTGGCGGATGTCGGAGATGAGCGCGCCGAAGGCGCAGAAGTTGCCCGGGCGCAGCGGCACCACCACGCGCGCGATCTCGAGCTCCTCGGCGACGAAGGCGGCGTGCATCGGCCCCGCGCCGCCGAACGCCATCAGCGCGAAATCGCGCGGGTCGTAGCCGCGCGACACCGAGATCTCCTTGATCGCGCTCACCATGCGCGCCACCGCGATCCTCACGATCCCCTCGGCCGCCTCTTCGATGCTCAGCCCGAACGCCTCTGCTATCCGGGAAACGGCCTTTCGGGAAAGAGCCTCGTCCAGCGCGACGCTGCCGGCGAGCTTGAGCGTGGGGGAGAGCCGGCCGATCGCGAGGTTGGCGTCGGTCACGGTGGGCTCCTCGCCGCCCTGGCCGTAGCACGCCGGCCCCGGGACGGCGCCGGCGCTCTTCGGCCCGGCCTTGAGGATCTTCCCCGCGTCGATCCAGGCGATGCTGCCCCCGCCCGCGCCCACCGAGTTGATCTCGATCTGCGGCGTGCGGATCGGCAGCTCGGCGATGAACTGCTCGCTCGTCACCGGCACGGCGAGGCCCTCGATCAGGCACACGTCGGTGCTGGTGCCGCCCATGTCGTAGGTGATGACGTTCTTCAACCCCAGGGACTTCCCCAGATGCAGGGCGGCGGCCACCCCGCCCGCGGGCCCCGAGAGGACGGTATGCACCGGCAGGCGCGCCGCGCGCTCGGCAGTGACGATGCCGCCGCTGGAAGTCATCAGGTATACCGGGCCGCGGTAGCCCTTGCCGCGCAGCGCCTCGGAGAGCGCGTCGAGATAGCGCTGGGTGACCGGGCCGATGTAGGCGTTGAGCGCCGCGGTGTTGAAGCGCTCGTACTCGCGCATCTCGGGCAGCACGCCGGCGGAGTGGCAGACGAACCATCCCGGCAGCAGCTCGCGCGCGAGCGCCGCGGCCTGCTCCTCGTGCGCCGGGCTGCGGTAGCTGTGCAGGAAGCACACTGCGAGCGCGGCCGGCGGCTCGTTTCTCAAGAGCCTGGCTTTTTCCTCTACTTCGAGAAGATCCAGAGCACGCAACACCGTCCCATCCGCGAGCACCCGCTCGCCGATCTCGAGCGCGCGGGCGCGCGGCACCAGCGGCGCGGGCTTGAGCGTCTTGATGTCGTAGAGCACCGTGCGGTTGGTGCGCGCGATCTCGAGCGTGTCGCGGAAGCCCGCGGTCACGAGCATCCAGACGGTGGCGCCCTTCCTCTCGAGGATGGCGTTGGTGCCGATGGTGATGCCGTGCACGAAGCGCCCGGCGCCGCCGAGGTCGGCGTCGTTGCGCGCGAGCGCGGCGAGCACGCCCTGCGAGGGGTCGCCGGGCGTCGAGGGCGCCTTGGCCCAGCGCAGCTCCCCGCTCGCGCCGTCGTAGACCACCGCGTCGGTGAAGGTGCCGCCGACGTCGACGCCGACCATCCTCATTCTTGTGTAAAAATCTTCCTCATGAGACTCGCGAGCTTCCACACTGCTGCGCAGGGCGCCAGCTACGGCGCGGTCACCGGCAAGGGCATTGTCGATCTGCGCCGCTATCTCGGCAACCAGTTCCCGGATCTGAAATCCCTCATTGCCGGGGATGGCTTACTGAAAGCGAAAAGCTATCTGGCTTCGCCAGCCGACTACCAGCACAGCGACATCACCTGGCTGCCGGTCATCCCCAACCCGGACAAGATCGTCTGCGTCGGCCTGAACTACGAGGAGCACCGCGCCGAGACCGGGCGCGACAAGACCGAGAACCCGGCGCTCTTTCTGCGCGTTCCCGAGTCGCAGGTCGGGCACCGGCAGCCGATCCTGCGCCCGCGCGAGTCGACGCACCTCGACTTCGAGGCCGAGATCGCGGTCGTCATCGGCAAGACAGGCAGGAGAATCAGTGAACAGAAAGCTTGGGACTATGTCGCGGGATACAGCTGCTACAACGACGGCTCTGTCCGCGACTGGCAGCGCCATACGGTGCAGTGGACCGCGGGCAAGAACTTCGCGCGCACCGGCGCCTTCGGCCCCTGGATGGTGACGGCCGACGAGATCGCGCCGGGCAGCGTGCTCACGCTCTCCTGCCGCCTCAACGGGCGCGAGATGCAGCACGCCGACACCGGCATGATGATCTTCAAGATCCCGCGCCTGATCGAATACATTTCCACCTTCACCACGCTCGCCCCCGGCGACGTGATCGTCACCGGCACCCCCGGCGGCGTCGGCGCGCGGCGCAACCCGCCGCTGTGGATGAAGCCCGGCGACACGGTGGAAGTCGAGATCGACAAGGTCGGCACCCTCATCAATACGATCGGAGAGGACTGATGCGCGCTTTCTGGATTCTCGTTTCGTTTCTTTTCTCGACCGCGGCTTTCGGGCAAGGCTATCCCACGAAGCCCATCCGCTACATCGTTCCCTTCCCGCCCGGGGGCAGCTCCGACCTGATCGCGCGCGCGATCGCACCGAAGATGAGCGAGCGCCTGGGACAGCCGATCGTCGTCGAGAACCGCCCGGGCGCGGGCGGGATGCTCGGCGTCGACGTCGTCGCGAAGGCCGAGCCCGACGGCTACGTCATCGGCCTCGCCGCCGCGGGCGCGCTCTCGTCGAACATCCACCTCTATCCGAAGATGCCGTTCGATCCGGAGAAGGACCTGGCGCCGATCACCAACCTGGCGATGATCCCGTTCTTCCTGGTCGCGCACCCCTCGCAGGCTGCTTCGATAAAGCAGCTGATCGAGCAGGCGAAGGCGAGGCCGGGCGCGCTCTCGTACGGCCACGGCGGCCAGGGCTCGACCATGCACCTCGCGGGCGAGCTGCTGAACATGCTCGCGAAGGTGAACGTGCAGTAGGTGCCCTACAAGGGCAGCGCGCCGGTGTCGAGCGACGTGCTCGGCAACCAGATTCCCTTCGGCGTGGTCGACGTGCCCTCGGCGATCGCCAACGTCAGGGCCGGCAAGCTGCGCGCGCTCGCGGTGACTTCGAAGACGCGCATCGCCGCCGCGCCCGATGTGCCGACCTTCGAGGAGGCCGGCGTGCCGGGCTACGAGGCGGTCGGCTGGTTCGGCAGCGTCGCCCCGGCGGGCACGCCGAGAGAAATCATTCAAAGATTGAATCTGGAAACCAGAAACGCCCTGGCCCTGCCCGACGTGCGCGAGCGCGTCATCGCCGCGGGGACCGAGCCGGCCACCACCACGCCCGAGGCGTTCGCCGCCTACATCCGCGAGGAAACGAAGAAGTGGGGCGAGGTGGTGAGGGCCGGCGGGATCAAGCTGCAATGAGCCGCAGCCCCGTCATCGACGTCCACACCCACATGCTGACCAAGGAGTGGGTGGCGCTGCTGGAGCAGCACGGCGGCCCGCGCTACACGCTCAAGCCGGTGGTGGGCGGCCTGAAGGCGATCCACCTCGACGGCGCGCCGTTCATGACCCCGGTGCCCAACATGTTCGACTGGGAGGCGCGCATCGCCAACATGGACAAGGCGCGCGTCGACGTCTCGATCACCTCGCTCACCTGCCCCAACGCCTACTGGGGCGCGCCGGAGGTGAGCCTGAAGGCCGCGCGCATCATGAACGAGGACATGGCGAAGGCGCAGAAGTCGTGGCCGGACCGCATCCGCTGGTTCGCCTCGCTCCCGTGGCAGCACGAGCAGCTTGCCTTGCGGGAGCTGCAAAGAGCCTGCGACAACGGTGCGGTCGGCGTGATGGTGCTTGCCAACATCGGAGGAAAGGCTCTTACCGATCCACAATTCAGTTCTATTTGGAAAGAAATCGATCGACGTACCCTGCCGGTCCTGGTCCATCCCACCGCGCCGCCGGGCGCGGCGGACATGGGGCTGCACGAGTTCCAGCTCACCGCGCCGATCGGCTTCACCTTCGACACCTCGCTAGCCATCGCGCGCTGCATCTACGACGGCTTCTTCGATCGCTACCCCAACCTGAAGCTGATCGCCTCGCACGGCGGCGGCGCGCTGCCCTACCTGATCGGGCGTCTCGACATCTGCTGGGACAACATCCCCGCCGCGCGCGCGAAGACGCTCGAGCCGCCGCGCAACTACATGCGCCGCATCTACGTGGACAGCGTGGTGTTCCGCCAGGACGTGCTCGACATGTGCGTCTCGGTGTGCGGGCCGGACAACGTGCTCTACGGCTCGGACTACCCGCACA
>CBDDRQ010000317.1:0-19148 GCA_965233125.1 uncultured bacterium | reverse complement strand
TCGAACTGCAGCGCGAAGAGCGCGAGCACGCGGCGCATGCGCCCCGCCTCGATCTCGCCGCCCGCCCACAGCTCGTTCAGGATCGCGGTCGACTCGGCGTCGAGGCCGACGTGCCAGGCCCAGCGCGCCTCGTCGATGCGGCGTATGGGTTTCACCTCGGTCTTGATCTGCAGGAAATGCCAGATCCACGCTTCGATATCGCGGCACAGCGCGTCGAGCGCCGGCCGGCCATAGGTGAGGCTGATCACCGTGTCGTGGCGCGATTCGCGGCTCCAGTAGAGCGCCGCGTTCGCACGGTCCAGCACATCCAGTTCTGTCTTTCGCAGATCGCCCTGGGCTTCGACGATCAGGCGACCGATGCCGCCGTACTGGCTGCCCGTCGCGTGCATCTGCACGGTCTCGTCGTCCGCGACGAGGACGTGGCCCTCCTGCAGCGTCGCCTTCTGCTCGCGGAAGAACAGCTCGCCCGCGCGCAGCCGCAGCGGGTCGTCGCAGCCGTCGAGGATGTTTCGCAGCACCACGTGCGCGAGCTGGTCGATGAACATCGGCGGTACGTCGACCGGCTTCCTGAACATGCCCAGGTAGCAGCCTTCGACCGTGCCGGCCGCGAGCAGCCGGTCGCGGAAGCGCACCAGCAGGCGGTAGTTGTCCCGCGCGTCTACGTCTTCTACCTGGGAAAGATCGGACTCGGACAGGGGTCGTCGGGGAGATTCCATGAGACTGGAATGCAGAGCGAGCTCGCCCTCGCCCGATTCCTCGACCGGATGGATTTCCGGGCGCAGGTAGTAGGCGCGCAGGAAATCGTCGGTGACCCGCAGCCGGCCTGCGGCGTCGCGTTCTAGGAGATGGAAGCCGCTGTTACGCCAGAAGTCAGGCAGGGGCGAGCGCCAACCGCGAGTGCGACGCGACGTGCTGCTTCAGGAACTCCATCTGGTCGGCGAGGATGCGGCGGTTGGTGAGGATCAGGTACTCCGCCTTGTTCGGCACGTAAGGCGCGTAGAGGAGCTCCATGCCGCATTCCTGCGGCAGGCGGTTGCGCTTGTGGCCGTTGCAGTGCCGGCAGGCGGTGACCACGTTCATCCAGGTGTCGCGCCCGCCGCGCGAGAGCGGCGTGATGTGGTCGCGCGTCAGGCGGAAGTAGCCGTGCTCGGCGCCGCAGTACGCGCACATGTGCCGGTCGCGGCGGAACAGCTCCCGGTTGTTGAGCGGCGGCACCTGGTTGAAGCCCTTCGCCGCGAGCGCCTTGCCTTTCACCGCGATGATCGAGTGCGCGGTGATGCTCGAGCGCTGCCCGGTGAGCCGCGAGATGCCGCCGTAGTAGGTGAAGGTCTCGTCGCCGAGGGTCCACGCCACCAGGTTCTTGGCGTAGTAGAAGCAGGCCTGCTGCCAGCTGATCCACCGGTGTGGCACACCGTGCGCGTCGAGCGAGAGGATGAGCGGGCTGTCCATGTTGGCAAGAATTGTGCTTCGCGCTGCATTCTGCCAATCTACGCTGCGCTTGGCAATGCCCGCTAAAACAACGCCCTGCGCTGGAAACCTGAGACGGGAATCTCAGGTCTTGTCGACGGCCTCGCGAAAGCCCTGGCCGGCGGCGAAGGCCGGGATGGTCTTCGCCTGGATCTTGATTTCCTTGCCGTTCATCGGGCTGCGCCCGGCGCGCGCCTTTCTCCGGCGCGGCAGGAAGGTGCCGAATCCGACCACGGTGACGCGCTTGCCTTTCGCAACGTTGGCGACGATGGCTTCGAACACCGCGTTCACCGCCTCGCCCGCCGCTGCCTTGCTGACGTTCCCCGCCTTCGCTGCGACCTGCACCAGGTCGGATTTGCTAACCACGTGTGGCATGGTCTCTCCCCTTTTCGCGGCCCGCACTCCGACAAGCGAGCGAGGTGCATCGTATCCAAATCGAAATCGAAATACAACGCGGCGCTCGTGATATTGCGCACGCACATCCGCAAACATTTATGATGGAGGCTCAAAGGAGGAGGACCCGATGATCAAGATGCGAAGCCTCGCGCTCGGCGGGGTCGTAGGACTTGCGCTCGCGCCGCTTGCGCAGGCGCAGACCAACCTCACCTACTCGACGTGGGTGCCGCCCTCGCACCATCTCAGCGTGTGGCAGGCGAACTGGACCCAGGAGGTCGAGAAGGCCACCGGCGGGCGCGTCAAGTTCCAGTCGCTGCCCAAGGCGCCGGCGGCGCCGCCCGGAACCTTCGACGCGGTGCGCGACGGCCTGGTCGACCTCTCGTACGTGACCGCGAGCTACACCCCGGCGCGCCACATCCTGCCGCTCATGGCCGAGCTGCCCGGCGCCGGCGACACCGCGCTCGTCAACTCCATCGCCTACTCGCGCATCCACTGGAAGCGCTTCCACAAGGTCGGCGAGTACAAGGGCGTGAAGCTCCTCGGCGTGTTCACCCACGGGCCGGGGCAGATGTTCACCAAGGTGCCGGTGAACGGCATCGCGGACATCCAGGGCCTGAAGATCCGCACCGGCGGCGGCATCGCCGAGGCGGTGGCCAAGGCGCTGGGCGCCTCGGCGTTCGTGAAGCCCGCGCCCGAGTCCTACGAGCTGCTGAAATCCGGCGTCGCCGACGGCGTGTTCTTCCCGCTCGAGTCGATCGTCTCGTTCAAGCTCGACACGGTGCTGCAGCAGGCGACGCTCTTCCCCGGGGGCATGTACAGCTCCGCGTTCGGCTTCTTCATGAACGAGGACAAGTGGCGCAAGCTCCCCAAGCAGGACCAGCAGGCGATCGAGAAGCTCGCCTACGAGCACGTGGCGCGCACCTGCGGCCAGTCCTGGGACACCGCCGACCAGAAAGGCCTCGCCGGCCTGAAGAATGCGGGCGTCAAGATCATCCAGGCGGACAAGGCGCTCGCCACCGAGGTGGCCAAGCGCTCGGCGCCGATCGTCGACGACTGGATCAAGAAGGCGAGCGCCAAGGGCGTGGACGCCAAGGCGGCGCTGGCGGAGTTCCGCTCCGAGCTGAAGAAGGTCGCGGCACAGAAGAAGTGAAGTAGGACCTGAAGCCGCCAGAGCACATCTGGGAGCGGCGCGCCGACGCGGTACTCGGCGTCGCCGCCTCCCTGATCCTTTTCTGCATGATGACGCTCACGTTCGTGGACGTCGTCGCGCGCTACGTCTTCAACCGGCCGCTCTCCGGCGCCTTCGAGGTGACCGAGCTCCTGCTGCTGGTGCTCATCTTCGCCGGCTTGCCGCTCGTCACGCACGCCCGCGAGCACGTCACCATGGATTTCATCGACCGGCTGCTCGCCGGCCGCGCGCGCGAGCTCATGCATCGCGCCGTCCAGCTCGCCTGCGCCGCGATCATGCTGACGCTCGCGTGGCTGATCTGGCTCAAGGCCGACCGCATCTGGGAGTACCGCGACGCAACCGACGTGCTGCGCATCGTCTACGGCCCTTTCGTGTATTTCATGTCGGTGATGATCGGCCTCTCGGGCTTCATGCATCTCTACCAGGCGTTCGAGCGGCGATGATCGAGGGCCTGGTCGGGCTCGCCGCGATGCTCGCGCTCGCCTTCCTGCGCCTGCCGATCGCCTTCGCCATGGGCGTGGTGGGCATCGTCGGCTATGCCTACATGCGCGACTGGAACTTCACCATCGCCTTCGCCGTGGCGCAGACCAAGATCTACGAGACCGGGCGCAACTACACCCTCTCGGTGGTGCCGCTGTTCATCCTCATGGGCAACTTCGTGACGCGCGCCGGGATGTCACAGGAGCTCTTCCGCGCCGCGTATTCGTTCATCGGGCACCTGAAAGGCGGCCTGGCGATGGCCACCATCCTCGCCTGCGCCGGGTTCGGCGCCATCTGCGGCTCCTCGATCGCCACCGCCGCCACCTTCGCCAAGGTCGCCTATCCCTCGATGCGGCGCTTCGGCTACAAGGACACCCTTGCCACCGGCGCCATCGCCTCGGGCGGCACGCTCGGGATCCTGATTCCGCCCTCCACGATCCTGGTGATCTACGGGGTGTTCACCGAGACGAACATCGGCCTGCTCTTCGCCGCGGGCGTGCTGCCCGGCATCCTGGCGGCAACGCTGCTGTGCCTCGCGGTGCGCTGGGTCGTGTGGCGCGACCCCGCGGCCGGCCCGCCCGGGGAGCGCTCGAGCTGGCGCGAGCGCGCGCAGTCGCTGAAGGGCGTCTGGGCGGTCGTGGTGCTGTTCGTGTTCGTGATCGGCGGCATCTACGGGGGCCTGTTCACCGCCACCGAGGGCGCCGGCATGGGCGCCTTCGGCGCGATGGTCTTCGCGCTGTGGCGGCGCGCCCTCAACTGGCAGACGCTCTACGCGGCGCTGGTCGAGAGCGGCCGCACCACGGCGATGCTGTTCATGATCCTCATCGGCGCGCTGATGTTCGCGGATTTCATCAACATCACCACCATGCCGGGCGATCTCAGGGACTTCGTCGGCAGCTTCGAGATCAACCCCATCATGGTGGTGTTCGCCATCTGCGCCGTCTACGTGATCCTCGGCACGGCGATGGAGGAGCTCTCCATGGTCCTGCTGACGCTGCCGGTGTTCTTTCCGCTGGTGGTCAGCCTCGGCTTTGACCCCATCTGGTTCGGCATCCTGGTGGTAACCATCGTGGAGATCGGCCTGATCAGCCCGCCGGTCGGCATGAACCTCTTCGTGCTGAAGACGCTGCTGCCGCAGGTATCGACCGGCACGGTGTTCCGCGGCGTGCTGCCCTTCATGCTCGCCGATGTCATCCGCCTCGCCATCCTCATCAGCTTTCCGATCATCGCGCTGTGGCTTCCGAACCTGGTGAGATGAGGGACAAGCAGTACTTCCTCGAGCGCGTGTCGCGCGAGATGGGCGAGGACGTCGATATTCCCGCGTGGGCCGCGCCGCAGCAGCTCGCCCTCGCGGCGCGGATCCTCGCCGCCGAGGGCCACGAGTCCGGCCTCGCCGGCCAGCTCACCGTCCGCGCGGAGGAGCCCGGGAGCTGGTGGACGCTGCCCTTCGGCTGCGGCTTCGACGAGGCGACGCCCGAGCGCATGGTGCTGGTCGACGGAGACCTGCAGCCGCTGCAGGGCGGGGCGCGGCCCAATCCGGGCGTGCGCTTCCACCTCTGGATCTATCGCAAGCGGCCGGACGTGCGCGCCATCGTGCACACGCATGCACCCTACGCCTCGGCCCTTTCGTGTACTTCTTCCGCCCTGAAGACCATCCACATGGACAGCGCCATGCTGCACGGCACCGCGCATCTTCCCGAATGGCCGGGCGTGCCGGTGGCCGACGACGAGGGGCGCATCATTTCCGCCGCGCTGGGAGAGGCGAAGACCATCCTCCTTGCCAACCACGGCTTGCTCGCCGCGGGCGCAAGCATCGACGAAGCGACGTATCTCGCGGTGTTCTTCGAGCGCGCGGCGCGCATGCAGCTTCGCGCCATGGCGGCGGGCGGGTTCCGTGAAGTCGAGCCCCGGCTCGCCGAGGAGGCGCGCGCCTTCCTCCTGCAGCCGCAGATCGTGCGGCCGACCTTCGCCTATTGGGCGCGGCGCATCTCCACCATGACGGTGGGCTCGCGCGCCTGATCCAGGGCGCGGTAGAGCTCGAGCGCCCTCTCCACCATCGGCATCCAGACCTCCTTCTCGTGCGCCACGGCGGCCGCGTTCTGCAGGTCCTTCAGCATCGTCGCGGCGGCGGCAAGCGGCGGATCGAAGCGCCGCGCCGCCATGCGCGCGCCGAAGATCTGCAGCGGCAGCGAGTCGGCGAAGCCGCCCTTCAGCGCCTCGGGCAGCATCTTCGCGTCGACGCCGGCCGCCTCGGCAAGACGGATCGCCTCGGCGATCACCGCCACCAGCGAGCCGACGATCGCCTGGTTGCAGAGCTTCGCCACCTGCCCGGCGCCCGAATCGCCCATGCGCGTAAAGCGCGCGGCAAGGTGCATGACCACCGGTCGCACGCGCTCGATGTGCTCGGGCCTGCCGCCGGCCATGATCGCGAGCGTGCCCTGCTCCGCGCCGGCCACGCCGCCCGACACCGGCGCGTCCACCAGGCCCATGCCCTTCTCCTCCAGCCGCGCGGCGAACTCGCGCGCCGAGGCCGGCGCGATGCTCGAGAAATCCACCGCGAGCTTTCCCGCACTTGCGCCTTCGATGATTCCGTTTTTCTTGAACAAGACCTCTTCGGCGGCCTTCTGGTCGGTGACGCACATCATCACGATGTCCGCCGCCCGCGCAACCGCGGCCGGGGACTCGGCCCGCGTGGCGCCTTTCGCGAGCACCTCCGCCAGCTTCTCCGCGCTGCGGTTCCACACCGTTACTTCGTGGCCCGCGGCGAGCAGCCGCAGCGTCATGGGCTTGCCCATCAGTCCGATACCGATGAATCCGAGCTTCACGTGCCCCTCCTGGGTGGTTTCTTCGAATGCTTCCGATCGGAAGCATTTCGTGCCTGCGCCGGCCCTGATCCATGCCCTCCCCGATGCGTCACGGCGCCGCGATGGGCCGAGCCGACCAGCGCGGCGTATTTCTCCAGCACTCCGCTGAGGGGCGGCCGCCGGGGCGCTTTCGCCTTTCTTCCCTTCAGCTCCGCTTTCGAGACCAGCAGCGTCAGGGTACCCGCCGCGGCATCGATGCGCACGCGGTCGCCGCCGCGCACCAGCGCGAGCGGCCCGCCGGCGGCGGCCTCGGGCGAGACGTAGCCGATCATCATGCCGCGCGTCGCGCCGGAGAAGCGACCATCGGTAAGCAGGGCCACCTTCTCCCCCATGCCCTGGCCATAGAGGAGCGCGGTGATACCGAGCATCTCGCGCATGCCGGGGCCGCCCTGCGGGCCCTCGTAGCGGATGACGAGCACTTCTCCTTCCCTGTAGTCCCTCTTGCGCACCACCTCGGCGCAGGCTTCCTCGGAGTCGAACACGCGCGCCGGCCCCTCGAACACGAGCGTCTTGAGTCCCGCGACCTTGACGAGCGCGCCTTCGGGGGCGAGGTTGCCCTTGAGCACGACCACGCCGCCGGTCTTCATGATCGGTTCTTTGCGAACGACCTGGCCGTCGGCCCCCGGGTGCTCCTGCAGCGCCTTTTCCAGCGAGATCCCGGACAAGGTGAGGCAGTCGCCGTGTAGTGCTCCCCTTTCCAATAGCGACTTTAGAACCGTGTATACGCCGCCCGCTGCGTGGAGATCCTTGGCGAGGAAGCGGCCGCCGGGCTTGAGATCGGCGATGAGCGGCGTGCGCCGCGCGACGCGCGCGAAATCGTCCATCGAGAAGCGGATCCCCGCCTCGTGCGCGATCGCCGGGAGGTGCAGCGCGGCGTTGGTCGAGCCGCCGGTCGCCGCGACCGCGGCGCAGGCGTTCTCCAGGCTCTTTCTCGTCACCAGCTCCCGCGGCAAGGGCCCGCCGTTCTTCAGGAGCTGCATGACCGTGTGTCCTGCATATTCAGCCAGTTGTTTTCGTCCGGCAGCTACGGCGGGAAGCGTGGCCGAGCCCGGGAGCGCGAGGCCGAGCGTTTCCGAGACCATCGCCATGGTGTTGGCGGTGAACTGTCCCGGGCAGGAGCCGAGCGTCGGCAGGCACGCGCGCTCCAGCTCGCCGAGCTCCGATTCCGTCATGTCGCCGGCGAGCACCGCGCCCACGCCCTCGTAGGTGTCGAGCACGGTGACGTCGCGCCCTCGCCAGGTGCCGGGCAGCGCCGCGCCGCCGTAGACGAAGACCGACGGCAGGTCGAGCCGCACCATCGCCATCATCATCCCGGGCAGCGTCTTGTCGCAGCCGGCGAAGGTGACGAGCGCGTCGTAGGCGTGGCCGCGCGCGACCGCCTCCACGCCGTCGGCGATGATCTCGCGCGAGACGAGCGAGAAGCGCATGCCGCCGTGGTTCATCGACATCGAGTCGGCGACCGAGGCCGAGGCGAAGTCGAAGGCCATCCCGCCGGCGGCGCGCACCGCGTCGCACGCTTCGCGCGCAAAGGCGCCGAGCAGCGCATTGCACGGCGTCACGCGGCCGTCGGTGGAAGCCACGCCGACGAAGGGCTTCTGGAAATCGGCGTCCTTCAGGCCCAGCGCGCGCAGGAAGGCGCGGTGCGGGGCCCGGTCGAGGCCTTCAACCGTGATTCTCGAGGGCAGCTTCTTTTTGGTAGTCATCGACGATCTCTTCGATGCTGGAACTCGAGGGGAAGCCGAGGTTCGCGGCGCGCGCCGAGCGCGTCGCCTTCGGCGCCGCGTCCATGACCTCCTGCACGCGCGGGTCGGGCTCGAAGCGCACGCGCCCCTTCGCCCGCGCCTTTACCGCGTCCCACATCTGCCGTGCCGTCACGGGAATGCCCGTGAGGAGCAGCGCCCGGCGCGGCCCGATCTCCTCTCCGGGAAGCGCCAGGGCGCGCTGGAAGCACTGCACGACCTTCGCCGTGGAGATGCACGCCATGCGCGTGTCCGGCCCCACCGGGCAGACGTAGTCCCGGCCGGCGAGCGGCTCGCGGATGATGGCGCTCGCCCAGCCCGAGACCGCGGTGTTCGCGGCGCCCGGGCGCACCATCACGGCGGGCAGGCGCAGCGAGCGTCCGTCGATGTAGCCGCGGCGCGTGTAGTCGTCGATCAGGATCTCGCAGACGAGCTTCTGCGCGCCGTAGGAGATGCGCGGCGCCGCAGGCGTATCATCATTTACTTCAGAAACCCCACCGTAGACGGCGATCGACGAGGCGAAGACGAACTTCGGCCGGTGCCCGGCGAGGCGGCAGGCCTCGAGCAGATCGCGCGTCGCGTCGAGGTTCACCTTGGTGCCGAGCTCGAAGTTCTGCTCCGCGCCGCCCGAGACCAGCGCCGCCAGGTGGAATACGGCCTCGGTCTCCCGTGTAATCAGCGAGCGGGCGAACTGGGGATAGGCAAGGTTGCCGGCGAGCGCGCGCCCATGCGGCGGCGTCGACTGGTCGGTGGCGATGACCTCGGCGTGCGGCAGGAGGGCGCGGACCAGCGCGGAACCGATGTAGCCCGCCGCGCCGGTGACGAGTATGCTCATGATGGGCATTCTAAGAGGAGGAGAGAGACATGCGTCGGGTCATGGTTGCATTGGCCGCGGCCGCGTTCAGCGCGGCGGCGTGGTCGCAGGGCTATCCAGCGAAAACGGTGAAGATCGTCGTGCCCTACGGCGTCGGCGGCCCCGCGGACATCTATGCCCGCTTCATCGGGGCGAAGCTGCAGGACGCCCTCGGGCAAACCTTCATCGTCGAGGACCGCCCGGGCGCGGGCTCCATCGTCGGCACCGACTACGTCGCGAAGTCGGAGCCCGACGGCTACACGCTGCTCATGATGTCGAACACGCATACGGTGAACGAGACGCTGATCCCGAAGAAGCCCTTCGAGCTGATGCGCGATTTCGCGCCGATCACGGGCGTGAACTACTCCGACCTGCTGATGGTGATCCATCCCTCGGTGCCCGCGGCCAGCCTCAAGGAGTTCATCGCGCTCGCGAAATCGAAGCCCGGCGCGCTCAACTACGCCTCTTCAGGCAACGGCACGCCCTATCACATGGCCGGCGAGCTCTTCAAGGCGATGGCGGGCGTCGACATCGTGCATATCCCGCACAAGGGCTCCGACGGCGCGCGCAACAGCATCCTCGGCGGGCAGGTGCAGATGATGTTCGATGCCGTGCCGACCATGGCGGCGAACGCGCGCGCGGGCAAGGTGAAGGCGCTCGCCACCTCCGGCAAGTCGCGCTCGCCGGTGACGCCCGACCTGCCGACCGTCGCCGAGGCCGGCGTGCCGGGCTACGAGTCGGGCATCTGGCTCGGCCTGATGGCGCCGGCGCGCACGCCGCGGCCGGTGCTGGACAGGCTGAACGCCGAGGTGAACAAGGTCATCAACTCGCCCGAGGTGAAGGAGGCGTGGGCCAAGCAGGGCGCCTTCCCGATGGGCATGTCGATCGACGGGTTCGACCGGTTCCTGCGCGAGGAGATCGTGAAGTGGGCCAAGGCGGTCAAGGCGTCGGGGGCGCGGGCGGACCGGTAGTCCTAACGGCGTAGCCGTCGGTTCGCCGCCCGCAACGAGGCGGTCGCAGGATGCTGCGATGCCCCGCCTCGCCGCGTACAACATCGCCGATCTCCAGGGGGCCGCGCGCCGGCGCCTGCCGGCGGTGGTCTGGCGCTACATCGAGGGCGGCGCCGAGGACGAGATCACTTTGCGCGCGAACCGCGCCGCCTTCGAGGCGCTGCGCTTCGCGCCGCGCACCCTGGTCGACGTCTCGCGCCGCTCGCAGAAGGTGACGGTGTTCGGCGTGCAGTACGATTCCCCGTTCGGCGTCTCGCCCATGGCGCCGCTCGGCCTCACCCGCTACGAGGCCGATATCGCGCTCGCGCGCGCCGCGCGCGCGGCGAACGTGCCCCACGTCCTCTCCACGCATGCCTTCGTCCCACTCGCGCGCGTGGCGAGCGAGGCCGGCGGCGCGCCGTGGCTGCAGGTCTATCCGCCGACCGACCGGGGCCGCGCCAAGGCGGAGCTCGAGCGCGCGCGCCAGGCGGGCTGCGAGGTGCTGGTGCTCACGGCGGACGTCCCGGTGCGCGGCAACCGCGAGTACAACGATCGCAACGGCTTCGGCATGCCGCTCAGGCTGCACTGGCGCGCCATGGCCGAGGGGCTACTGCATCCGGGCTGGCTCTGCGACGTCTACCTGCGCTCGATATACGGGCGCAGGCTGGGCGAGTCGCGCGTGCGGCGGGACCTGCACGACTGGGACGACTTTGCCTGGCTGCGCGCGGCCTGGCCCGGGAAGCTCGTCCTCAAGGGCGTGCTGTGCGCCGAGGATGCGCGCCTCGCGGCGCAGCACGGCGCCGACGGCATCCTCGTTTCCAATCACGGCGGGCGCCAGCTCGACGGCGCGCCCGCGACCCTCGACGTGCTGCCGCACATCGCCGCCGCGGTCGGTGATCGCGTGGCGATCTTCGTCGATGGCGGCGTCCGCCGCGGCGCCGACATCGTCAAGGCGCTCGCGCTGGGCGCGGACATGGCCTTCGTCGGCCGCGCCGCGCTCTACGGCGTGGCTGCCGGCGGCGAAGCGGGCGCGCGGCGCGCGCTGCAGATCCTCAGGACCGAGGTAGACCGGGTGCTCGCGCTGCTCGGCCGCGCGTCGATCGACGAGCTCGGCCCGCATTGCCTCGCGCGCCCGGAGAGCGACCCGGAGCTGCGCCCGCCCGGCGCCAGGCCGGCCCTCGTGCGCCTCGGCGAGCGCTAGCGTCGCGAGAGGATCAGGTCGACGCAGCGCAGGAACACGGGGTCGGGCGGCCGTCCGTTTCCGTTGAGCCACTCGGCAATCGTGTGCACGTCGACGCCGAGGTACTCGGCGAGCTTGTGCTCACCGCCGAAGATCAGGCAGGCGTCGTGCAGGGTGCGCACGTACACGTGCGCGTTCTTGTGGGTGGATGGGCATATGTCTTGCACCCGCGCATGATGCCGTTTGCGCGGCAGGCCGCCTGTCGTCCAGGCTGCCCTTATCGTATAGGGCAACCAGCCACTGATCAGGCCGCGCGGTGCTTCGCCACCGCGTCACGCAATCCTTCCAGCGAGGCAATGCGCGCAACCAGCGCCTCGAGCTCGTCGAGCATCTCGCGCCTGAACTCCACCGCGCCGGCGAAGATCTCGCAGGCGTAGTCCTCGACCGCGCCGGCGCGCTCGCGGCATTCGCGGTCGCTCACCGCGGATGTCGCCGCGCGGCAGGCCTGCTGCACCCTCTGCAGCGCGCGCTCGTCGCGCGCGCCGCACGGATGGCGCGACACCAGCGCGCGAATCTCTTGGCAATGCTTACGGGCAGTGTCCAAGTCAACGTAAGGCATCTTCTTTTTCTCCACCCCCTGGTGGTCTTTCACTTTCGCGGAGCCGCTCTAGCGGCGTTCGCCCGTTCTACGGGCGTGCTCCGTGATGGGCGACACTTTGCAACAACTTGATCCATCCGTCTATCTGTCGGGAAAGCCCGACAGCATCAGCAGCCGAGCTTTCCCGCGAGCGCGACGAAGTCCGCCGCGGAAACATCGACGCACGCCGGGTCGGGCGCGAGATCGGTCTTCTGCCCGGGCCCGTGCTCGGTCGGCCGCGCCACGAATGCCGTGCGCAGGCCCTGCGCCTTTGCCGCCTTCAGGTCGCCGTTGTGCGCGGCCACCATCGTCACCTCCTCCGGGCGCAGGCCGAGATGGCGGCAGGCGGCGCGATAGGCTTCGGGCAGCGGCTTGTACGCGCGCGCGGTCTCCGCTCCCAGGATGCAGTCCCACGGCAGCCCGGCGTGCCTCGCGAGGTTCACCATCAGCGCGATGTTGCCGTTGGAGCACGGCGCGATGATGAGCTTGCGCTTCATGCGCGCGAGCCCCTCGAGCGCGTCGGGCCAGGGCTCGAGCCGGTGCCAGGCGCGATTCATGTAGTCGAGGTCCGCCTCGGCGAGCCCCGTGATGCCGTAGCGGCGCACGAGCGCCTCCAGGCTCTCGCGATGCAGGACGTCGAGGATCGTCCACTCGCGCCGGCCCGAGCGCACCTCCTCCATCGCGGGCTGGTAGAGCTTGCGCCACTCGACCGCGAACTCGAGCCAGTCGACCGGCGCGAGGCCCTTCTCGCGCGCGAAGGCGGCGAGGTCGCGGCTCACGCTCGAGCGCCAGTCGACCACGGTGCCGAAAACGTCGAAGAGGCAGGCCTTCATCGGTAAAGCAGCGCCGCTTTGCGCGCCTCGAGCCAGGCCCGCTCGTCCGCGCCGGCCGCCGCGTCGAGCTCGCCCGGGCCTGCCGCGGGATCGTCGACCCACTTGCGCAGCGCGTCGCCGCCGTTGATGAGGTCGATGGCGAGCCGCTCGCGCTCATACTCGTAGGGGAAGTCGCGCCAGAGCTCGTAGTCGGGGCGCAGCCTGCGCAGCGCCTTGAAGGCGAGCGCCATGAGTCGCCAGGGCCGGAAGTGCTCGTGCTCGTACGACGGGTCCTCGACGTGGATCTGAATGCCGGCGCAGAGCTTGCCCGCGTGCTTGTGGAACGTCGGCTCGAACCAGCATTCGCGCAGCCGGCAGCCGCGCAGCCATTGGGGTGCCATGTCGTGCATTTCCTTCAGGAGAGAATTCGTTGGCAGGTCCGGAGCGCCGAAGAGCTCCAGGGGCCGTGTCGTGCCGCGTCCTTCCGAGAGCGTGGTGCCTTCCAGCATCACCGTGCCCGGGTAGCAGCGCGCCATCGACAGGCTGGCGGCGTTCGGGCTCGGATTCACCCACGCGCGCTTTCCCAGCGGCCAGCCGTAGCCGGGCGCGGCGCGCGGCTTCCAGCCTTCCATGCGCGCGACTTCGAGCTCGACGTCGAGCTCGAGCGTGCGCACGAACCAGCGCGCCGCCTCGCCGAGGGTGAGCCCGTGGCGCATCGGCAGCGGCCCTGCGCCGACGAAGCTCTCCCAGCCTGTCCGCAAACTCGTGCCTTCGACCGGGCGGCCCGCGGGGTTGGGCCGGTCGAGCACCCATACCGCCTTGCCGAGCTTCGCCGCCGCCTCCAGCAGGTAGCGCAGCGTGGTGAGGAAGGTGTACACGCGGCAGCCCAGATCCTGCAGGTCGACGAGCAGAACGTCGAAGGTCTCCATCATCGCCGCGCTCGGCCGACGCACGCTGCCGTAGAGGCTGAACACCGGGATGCCGTGCGCGGGGTCGGTGAAGTCGGGCGACTCCACCATGTTGTCCTGCTTGTCCCCGCGCAGGCCGTGCTGCGGGCCGAACGCGGCCCTGACGCTGAGATCCTTCATCGCCATCAGGGCATCGAGCGTATGCGTCAGGTCCCCCGTCACCGAAGCCGGATGCGCGAGCAGCGCCACGCGCCGGCCGCGCAGCGGCTTGCGCAGCGCGCGGTCCTCCAGCAGCCGGTCGATGCCGAACTTCACCGCTCGAGCGCGAAGCCGTCGCGGTGGTGGAAATCGGGCTTGCCCGGGGGGTGGCGCAGCGCCCAGTACGACAGCGAGCCGTCGGCCGCCTCGATCACCGCCGCGAGGCCGATCAGAAGCCGTTCTCCTTCGATCCGGATCAAGGCGTCGAGCTCCAGCTTTCCGGCCTCGCGGCGCACCGCGATGCGCGGGTCGAGGGCAGCGTCCTCGAGCATCGCTCCCTCGCGATAGCGCTCGAACGCGTGCGCCGCCCATTCCCCGGACGGCGAGAGGTTGAACTCATGGTAAGCGGGCAGGCCCGCGCGGGCGACGAAGATTTCGCAGCAGGTTTGCGCCCAGAGGCGCTGGGCGATGCGCGCAGGCCCCGGCGCCGGAAGGCGCAGCCTTTCGAGGTCTGCCTCCAGGATGAAGTGCGGCAGAAGCCCTCCAGGGACCCTTTCCACCCGCGCGGACAGGCGGCGTACCGCGCCGGGACGGCTGTCGGGATGGCAGATGAGGCTATGCATACCGCCAAGCGTAATACCGGCCATGGTGGGCGGCCGCCCCAAGGGCGTTTTGTACCCCGATCGGGGTACAAGCCCCCGGGAGGGGGCTAGGCGCCCGGCGCGAGCCGTGCGACATTCGGGGGCGGGTACGAGCAGTAGTTAACGGCGAAAAAATGCGCGACTCCGTAGGCTTGCAATGGGGGTCCGGCGAATAGAGGAGGCGCCGGTCATGAGGATGAACACCACGCTGGTGATCAATCCGAAGGGCGGGTCGGGGAAGACGACCGTCACGACCAATCTCGCCAGCCATTTCGCGGCCGGCGCCGCTCCGACGACGGTGATGGACTACGACCCGCAGGGCTCCTCGCTCAACTGGCTGCGCCTGCGCGCGCCGCACGCGCCGAAGATCCACGCCGCCAACGGCGCCCCGGCAAAGGCAGGACAGCTGCGCAGCATCGCGATGCACGTGCCCCCCGACACGCGCCAGCTCATCATCGACGCGCCCGCCGGCGCTTCGGGCCTGCTCCTCCAGGAGCTGCTCTCTCGCGCCGACTGCATCATCATCCCGGTCGCGCCTTCGGCGATCGACATCCACGCCACCGCCAACTTCATCCGCGACGTGCTCCTCTCCGGGCGGCTGCGTACGCGCAACATCCGCCTCTCGGTGGTCGCCAACCGCGTGCGCAGCTCGATGCCCGTCTACCAGCCGCTCGAGCGCTTCCTCAACTCGCTCAGCCTGCCGCTGCTCACCCGCCTTGCGGACTCCGACACCTTCCTCAAGGCGGCGGAGACGGGCGTGGGCATCTTCGAGATGGACCCGCTCGTCACGGCGGCGGAGCGCGAGCAGTTCCAGCCCATCGTCACCTGGGTCGATCCCCAGGCCCCGAAGGTCGCGCCGCGCGTCATCGAGCTTCCCCGCGTCGCCCAGGCGCGCAGCACCGTCAGCGTCCCGGCGTTCCTGCGCCGGCAGTAGGGCCCCAAGAGCCACGTAGGCCGATCGGCCCAGCGCAGGGAGCGGGCTCCCGGCGCTCTCCTCGGCAAAGATAGACGGTCACGGAGGTCCAGCGAAGTTCATGGATCGAGACCGCGCATGACGCTCATCCGAGGGCTAACGCTCTGCTGCCTCGTCCTGTGCGCCCCCGGCGCGCTGGCCGCTCGTCTGGAAATTCCGCTGCGGATCCCGTTCGAGACCATCCGCCAGGCGCTCAGCGCGCAGCTCGCCGCCTCGCCCGCGGGCCAGAACGCGATCTACCGGGAGGGGCCCTGCCGGTATCTGAACCTTGGGACGCCCACGCTCGACGCGCTCGATGGACGACTGCGCCTGATCGGGCCCGGCTCGGCGGCGCTCGGCGTGGAACTGCTCGGCAATTGCCAGAACGCCGCCGTGTGGCGGGGCTCGATGCAGTTCACGCTGGTGCCGCAGCTCGACGGCGCCGGACGCCTGCGCGTGCGCATTCTCGATTCCAGGCTCACCGACGCCGGCGCAAGCACGCCCGCGCTCGGCCTGATCTGGGACCTGAGCAAGCGTCACGTGCATCCGCGCCTGCAGCAGTTCAGCTACGACATCGGCGCCGTTCGCGCGGCGCTGCTCGATGTCGTGCGCAGCGTCGCACCGCCCGGGCGGCGCGCGGAGCTGGAGCTCGTGCTGGCGCAGCTGCAGCTGCTCGCGCCGCGCGTCGAGGCCGCCGGCATCGTCGTGCCCGTCGCCATCGAGATCCCGGACGCCTGGCTCGCCGCGCCGCCGCCGGCCGGGTCCCCGGCGCCGCTCACCGAAGCCGAGCTCGAAGCGCTGGACCGGGCCCTGCAGCCCTGGGACGCCTTTCTCGCCTACAGCATCAAGCAGCTCGCGCTCGACAGCGAGGACCGCCCGTTGCGCAAGCGACTCTTCACGCTTTTGCTCGCGGGCCGCTATCAGCTCTCCGCGATCCTGTCGGGCGACGCGCCCGCCGCGGGCGATCCGGTGCGGGCGCTGTTCATCGACGCCTGGAACGAGCTGCGCATCATCCTCGCCGACGCGCAGCGCAACGGCGCGCTCGATGCCTCGGCGCTGCGCTACGCCGTGTTCCTCGAAGCCGGCGATGCGCTGCTCGCGCTCGATCGCGCCGCGCCCGGGCTGGGCATGCGGCTATCGGCGGACAGCCTGCGGCAGCTGGCGCGGAGCCTGCGCCCCGGCGCGACGGGCGATCCGCTCGCCTATGCCCTGGCCGTCGATCCGGAGCTGCGCCGCCTGTTCGATGTCGAGGAGATCCCCGAGCCCGCGCCCCCCGGCAGGAGCTGGCTGGACCTGTTCATCACCCGCGCCTACGCGGCGAGCGGACCGCGGGAAGTGCCGCCGCTCGACCGATGGCTGCCCAGGCGCGACGAGCTCCCTGCCTACGAAGCGCGAATCCACGACCTGCTGCAGAAAACATCGGCGACCGAACTGCGGCACGCCAGGCTCGCCCCGCCCTACGACGGTATCTACCGCCACCTGGTGCCGGCGACCGCGCTGATCGAGAGCTGCTGGCGGCAGTATGTCGCGCGCGGCGGCAAGGTCACCTACCTGCGCTCCACGGCCGCCAGCGTCGGCATCATGCAGATCAACCAGCGCGTCTGGCGCGGCTTCTACGAGATCGAACGTCTGCGCTGGGACACCGCCTACAACACCCGCGCGGGCGCGCAGATCCTGATGCGCTACCTGAAGGACTACGCCATCCCCTTCGCCGAGCGCAGCGGCGATCTCGGCCACGTCCCGCGCGCCGCCTACGCCGTCTACAACGCCGGCCCGCGCGCCGTCGGCCGCTTCAACAAGGCCCAGCCGCACCCGCGGGAGGCCCGCGTGGACGAGCGGCTCAGGACGCTTTATGAGGGCATCGCGTCCGGCGGACGCGCCGACCTGCGCAACTGCGACGTGACTACCGCCTCACAATGACGCCGTTCGCCCATGAGAAGGTCCACGGCTTTCAGAAACACATTGGTCGGCGTCTCGTGCGTTCCGTTCATCCAGGCATGCAGAAGCCGCGGCCTTACGTCGAGATAGGCAGCGAGTGCCTCGAAACCGCCGATGACTTCAGCCGCGCGCCGGAGCGTGCGCACGTACACCGAGTGCGAGCGTGCCATACCAGGTCCCCGGGTTTGTCACCGGCGTACTTTCCCAAGACGATCCAGGCGCGGTCAAACTATGACACCGGCGAAACGACGCTTTCGCCCGACAGACCGGGCTATCTCGTTGTTTGGCCGGCACGCACAAAAACAACAGACCTTCACGACTGCGCACCAGCATGCTCACGCTGCTTCTTCGCATTCGAAGCCTCTCGTGGGCTAGAGCTGGAAAGAGCTCGACCGCTTGGAGCGCCCAGCGACTCGCGTTGCGCGAGCGTCTTCTTCGGTTCAGCATGGCGCATCCACTTCTCCATCCCATGGTGGCTGCCAGATTTCGTGTAGACATTCGCGACGATATCGCGGTCCTTGTCCAGGAGGGCGCGCCGCTGTTCGAGGAAACGACCAAGGCGCTCGCGGCGGTCATCGCCACGTCTCTCGAAATCGGCAGCAGAAAGATCATCATCGACGCCCGGCTTTCAGACCTCGTCAACTACTACAACTACGTCGTTCGCCATGCGGAGCTGCTGCCGACGATCGGATTCGACGGCAGCTTCAGATCAGCCATCGTGGGGTTGCCGCAGCAGGTCGACGTGATGGATTTCATCGTGTCCGTCGGCCGGAATCGGGGCTGGGTAGTGCAGCGCTTTCTTGACGTGGACGAAGCGATGCGATGGCTGCGTAGTTGACTCCAGGTGACCGCGCCTGCCCGGCCGCCGTCGGGGTAAAGTGTCCGCTGGAGGACTGATCATGAACCTGCCCGCCGGTATCGCCTCGAAGGAACGTTGCTCAGCCGCCGAATGGAACGTGCGCGTCGATCTTGCGGCGTGCTATCGCCTGGTCGAGCTCTTCGGGCTGTCCGATCTCGTGTTCAATCACATCACTGCCAAGGTGCCGGGCGAGGCGCATCGCTACCTCATCAATCCCTACGGCCTGGGCTACGAGGAAATGACGGCATCGAACCTCGTGAAGATCGATCTCAAGGGAAAGATCGTCGAGCCGACGCCTTACGAGATCAACCCCGCCGGCTTTGTCATCCACAGCGCGATCCACGCCGCACGCGAGGACGCGGTATGCGTGCTGCACACTCACAGCCCCGCCGCGACTGCGATTGCCTGCTTGCCGGAAGGTTTCGTGCCGATGACCCAGGCCGGCTTCCAGTTCCATGAGCGCATCGCCTATCACGAGTACGAGGGCTTCGCGCTCGACGAGGCGGAGAAGAAGCGCCTGGTGCAGGACCTCGGTGGGCACAACGCGATGCTGCTTCGCAACCACGGTGTCGTCACGATCGGCCGCAGCGTCGCCGAGGCGTTCCGCCGCATGTATTTCCTGGAGCAGGCCTGCCACATCCAGCTCCAGGTCTTGCAGACCGGCCGCAAGCCGCATCTGCCCGCCGAGGGGGTCGCCGAGCACACGGCGCGCAACTGGGAAAGCGGTGACGCCGGCATCGGTACCGCCGAGCCGCGCGAATGGGCCGCGCTGCTCAGGCGACTCGATCGCATCGACCCGAGCTACCGGAAGTAGCGAACAAAAAAGCGGCTGGAGAAGCCTGTAAGGAGCGGATTGCTTTTAGAGTGATGCGCCGCTGCTTTTAGAGTAAGGGCGCGGCGCCACTTGATTTGAGAGGAAAGGAGGAAAGCGCGACAGAAACGCCCATTGCCCTCCCCCCCCACCCCCTCCCCCCCCCCCCTCCCCTCCCCCCCCCCCCCCCCCCCACTCCCCCACCCTACAGAAGAGGAGAGTAGGAAAAGGGGAC
>CBDDRQ010000316.1:0-6145 GCA_965233125.1 uncultured bacterium | reverse complement strand
GGGCGACTACCTGGTCGGCGCGGCGCTCACCGACGGCAAGTACGACGTGATGATGTTCTCCTCCGACGGCAAGGCGGTGCGCTTCCCGGAAGGCGAGGTTCGCCCGATGGGCCGGCAGGCGACCGGCGTGCGCGGCATGCGCCTCGCACCGGGCGTGCGGCTAGTATGCATGCTGGTGGCGAACGACGAGTCGCGCTCGGTGCTCACCGCGACGGCGAACGGCTTCGGCAAGCGCACGCCGATCGGCGAGTACCCGCGCCACGGCCGCGGCGGCCAGGGCGTGATCGCCATCCAGAGCTCCGAGAGGAACGGCGCCGTGGTCGGCGCGGTGCTGGTCGAGGACAGCGACGAGGTGATGCTCATCTCCACCGGCGGGGTGCTGATCCGCACCGCGGTGGCGCAGATCCGCGAGCAGGGGCGCTCCACGCAGGGCGTGACGCTGATCGCGCTGGGCGAGGGCGAGAAGCTCGCCGGCATGGAGCGCATCGACGAGCGCGACCTGGGCAACGGCAACGGCGGCAACGGCGGCAACGGCGACGCCCACGACGAGCCGCCGCCCGCCCCCGCGGAGCCGCCCCCGACGGTTCACTGAGCCGATGTCCCGGATCTTCAATTTCAGCGCCGGGCCGGCGATGCTTCCGGCCGAGGTGCTCGCGCGCGCCGGCGACGAGATGCTCGACTGGCACGGCAGCGGCGCCGGCGTGATGGAGATGAGCCACCGCGGCAAGGAATTCATGTCCATCGCCGCCGAGGCCGAGGCCGACCTGCGCGAGCTGCTGGCGATCCCGGCGGGCTACAAGGTGCTCTTCCTGCAGGGCGGGGCGACGCTGCAGTTCGCGCAGGTGCCGATGAACCTGCTGCGCGGCAAGGGAAGCGCCGACTACGTCGTCACCGGCGAGTGGTCGAAGAAGGCGGTGAAGGAGGCGAAGAGCTACTGCGACGTCGCCATCGCCGCGTCGTCCGAAGACAAGAACTTTACCTACGCTCCGAAGAAATGGAACGTGAGGAAGGACGCGGCGTACGTCCATTACTGCTCGAACGAGACCATTGGCGGGGTCGAGTATCACGACATACCCGAGGCGGACATTCCGCTCGTCGCCGACGCCTCCTCGCACTTCCTCTCGCGGCCCCTGGACGTCTCGAAGTTCGGCCTGATCTACGCCGGCGCGCAGAAGAACGCCGGCCCCGCCGGGCTCACCTTCGTCATCGTGCGCGAGGATCTCATCGGCCAGGCGCAAAAGGGCACGCCCACGGTGATGGACTACAAGCTGCAGGCCGACGCCGGCTCGATGCTCAACACCCCGGCGACGTACGCCATGTACATCGCCGGTCTGGTTTTCAAGTGGCTGAAACAGCAAGGTGGTTTGGTTTCCATAGAAGAAAAGAACGTTATGAAGGCGAAGCTGCTTTATGACTTGCTCGATGCCAGCGGGTTCTACGCGAACCCGGTGGCGAAGGAAGACCGCTCCCGCATGAACGTGCCCTTCACCCTGAAGGACCCGAAGCTCGACGACGAGTTTCTGAAAGGCGCGGCGAGGGAGGGCATGGTGCAGCTCAAGGGCCACCGCTCGGTGGGCGGCATGAGGGCCTCCATCTACAACGCCATGCCCATCGAAGGCGTGCAATGCCTCGCCGGCTACATGCGGGAGTTCGAGCGCAAGCATGGCTAAGAAGAAGTGCGAGATCCTGGTGATCAACAACATCGCGGCCGTGGGGCTCAAGCGCTTCCCGCCGGAGATCTACGCGGTGGTGAAGGAGTCGAAGGACCCGTGGGCGATCCTGGTGCGCTCGCAGGACCTGCACAAGCACGAGTTCGGCCCCTCGCTGCGCGCGGTGGGCCGCGCCGGCGCCGGCGTCAACAACATCCCGGTCGCCGCGCTTTCCAGGCGAGGCATCCCCGTGTTCAACGCGCCCGGCGCCAACGCCAACGCGGTGAAGGAGCTGGTGCTTGCCGGCATGCTCATGGCGGCTCGCAACCTGGCGCCGGCACTGGAATTCGTTTCGACACAGAAGAATTCTTCTGATCTTGAAAAGAAGATCGAAGCGGGCAAGAAAGACTTCGCCGGGTTCGAGCTGCCGGGGCACACGCTCGGGGTGGTCGGCCTGGGCAAGATCGGCAGCCTGGTCGCCGACGCGGCGATCCGCCTGGGCATGAACGTGCTCGGGCACGACCCGCACATCACGGTCGAGGCGGCCTGGAGCCTGCCCTCGCAGGTGCGCCGCGCCGCGTCGGTCGACGAGCTGCTCAAGGCGAGCCATTTCGTCAGCCTGCACGTGCCGCTCATGGACAAGACGCGGCACATGGTGAACGCGAAGAGCGTCGAGCACTTCCGCCACGGCGCGGTGCTGCTCAATTTTTCGCGCGAGGGCGTGGTCGATGACGCGGCGGTGCTCAAGGGCCTCGCGGGCGGGCGGCTGAAGTGGTACGTCACCGACTTCCCGAGCGCGGCGCTGATTGGCCAGCCGGGCGTGATCGCGCTGCCGCACCTGGGCGCCTCGACCGGCGAGGCCGAGGACAACTCGGCGGTCATGGTGGTCGACGAGCTGCGCGAGTATCTCGAGCACGGCAACCTGCAGAACGCCGTGAACTTCCCCGACGCCGCGATGCCGCGCGAGGCGCCCTACCGCCTGGCCATCGCCAATGCGAACGTGCCCGACACCATCAGCGCGATCTCGCACTGCCTGGGCAAGCGCAAGATCAACATCCACAACATGCTGAACAAGTCCAAGGGAGAGATGGCTTACACGCTGGTCGACACCGATACGCCGGTGCCGGCGCCGGCGCTGGAGGAGCTCTCGGGATTGAGCGGCGTGCTCGCGGTGCGCTACCTTCCCGTCAATGGCTGACGACATCCAGAAGCTGCGCGAGCAGATCGACCGGCTCGACGACGAGCTCGCCGCGCTGCTGCAGCGCCGCGCCGCGGCCGCGCAGAAGATCGGCGCGCTGAAGGACGGCGCGCCCGCGTACCGGCCGGAGCGGGAAGCTGAAGTTTTGCGAAGAATCTCCGGCAATCCGGGAATCCTTCCTGCCGAGCGGCTCACAGCCGTCTTCCGCGAGATCATCTCCGCCTGCCGCGGTCTCGAGGAGGCGATCCGCGTCGCCTACCTCGGGCCCGAGGGCACGTTCAGCGAGCAGGCGGTGCGCAAGCACTTCGGCGCCGCGGTCGAGGGGCAGCCCTTCGCCTCGGTCGACGAGGCGTTCCGGCGCTGCGAATCGGGCGCCGCGCAGTTCGCGGTGGTGCCTGTCGAGAACTCCACCGAGGGCGCGGTCGGGCGCACGCTCGACCTGCTGGTCGCCACCCCGCTCAGGATCTGCGGCGAAGTAGAGCTGCGCATCCAACAAAATCTTCTCTCAAGAAATAATGACGTGAAGCTGGTCAGGCGCATTTACTCCCATTCCCAATCCCTCGCCCAGTGCAACGGGTGGCTGGCGCAGAACCTGCCCACGGTCGAGCGCATCCCGGTCGCCTCGAACGCCGAGGCCGCGCAGCGCGCCGCGCGCGAGGAGGGCGCCGCGGCGATCGCCGGCGAGGCCGCCGCCGGGCGCTACGGCCTGGCGCTGCTCGCGCGCTCGATCGAGGACGACCCCAACAACACCACGCGCTTCCTCGTGCTGGGCAGGCTCGACCCGGCGCCGACCGGGCGCGACCGCACCTCGCTCGTGATGTCGGCCGAGAACAAGCCCGGGGCGGTGCACGCGCTGCTCACGCCGCTCGCCGAGCACCGCGTCAGCATGACCCGCATCGAGTCGCGCCCGCTGCGCACGCGCGCCTCGCTGTGGGAATACTTCTTCTTCATCGACCTCGAGGGCCACGAGAAGGATGCGGCCGTCTCGCGCGCGCTGGCGGCGCTGCGCGGGAAGGCGCCCTTCCTCAAGGTCCTCGGCTCCTACCCCACGGCCACCCCATGATGATGGATCCCTGCGAGCTCTCGCCCTCCTACGTGCGCTCGATCGCGCCCTACCAGCCGGGGAAGCCCATCTCCGAGCTCGCCCGCGAGATGGGCCTCGAGGAGGCGGCGATCGTCAAGCTCGCCTCCAACGAGAACCCCCGCGGCATCGGGCCGCGCACGCGCGCGGCGATCGAGGCGGCGATCGGCGACATCGCGCGCTATCCCGACGGCAACGGCTTCGAGCTGAAGCAGAAGCTCTCCCGGCGCTACGGCGTCGACATGGGCTCGATCGTGCTCGGCAACGGCTCGAACGACGTGCTCGAGCTCGTCGCCTCCGCGTTCCTCGGGCCGGGCCGCGCCGCGGTCTTCTCGCAGCACTGCTTCGCCGTGTACCCGCTCGCGACGCAGTCGCGCGGCGCGCGCGCGATCGCGGTGCCGGCCAAGGGCTACGCCCACGACCTCGAGGCGATGGCGAAGGCGATCGACGACGAGACCTACGTCGCCTGGGTCGCCAACCCGAACAACCCCACCGGCACCTTCGCGCGCCAGGAGGCGATCGAGGCGTTCGTGAAGCGCGTCCCCGAGCGCGTGCTGGTGGTGATCGACGAGGCCTACAACGAGTACCTGGCCCCCGACCTGCGCTTCGAGAGCTTCAAGCTCATCAAGCGCCATCCCAACCTCGTGATCACGCGCACCTTCTCCAAGGCCTACGGCCTCGCCGGCCTGCGCGTGGGCTACGCGCTCGCGCATCCCTCGGTCGCCGACGTGATGAACCGCGTGCGCCAGCCCTTCAACGTCAACAGCATGGCGCTCGCCGCCGCCGCGGCGGCGCTCGACGACATGGAGTTCGTCGCGCGCAGCTACGCCGAGAACCTGCAGGGCATGCGCCAGATCGAGGAAGGCGCGACGCGCCTGGGCCTGGACTTCATCCCCTCGCACGGCAACTTCATTACCGTGCGCGTCGGCAAGGCCGCCGAGGTGTACAGGAAGCTGCTCAAGCGCGGCGTCATCGTGCGCCCGGTCGGCGGCGGCTACGGGCTGCCCGAGCACCTGCGCGTCACCATCGGCACCGCCGCGGAGAACGACAAGTTCCTCGCCGCGCTCGCCGCCAGCATCAGGGAATGAAGCTTGCGGTCATCGGCGTCGGCCTCATCGGCGGCTCGTTTGCGCTGGCGCTGAAGCAGGCCAAAGCGGTCTCGCACGTCGCCGGCGTCGGGCGCAGCCAGCAGAACCTGCAGTTCGCGCGCGAGCGCGGCATCATCGATTCGATCGCCCCCGACGCCGCGACGGCGGCGAAGGACGCGGACCTCGTGCTGGTCGCCGCCCCGGTCGCGCAGTTCGATGCGATCTTTCGTTCCTTGAGAAACAGCCATGCCCTGATCACCGACGCCGGCAGCACCAAGCGCGACGTCATCGCCGCCGCGCGCGAGGCCCTCGGCAGCGGCATCGCGCGCTTCGTGCCGGCACATCCGATCGCCGGCGCCGAGAAAAGCGGTGCAGCCGCCGCGAGCGCCGATCTCTTCAAGGACCGCCGCGTGGTCCTTACTCCCCTCGAAGAGAATTCTGCGCAGTCGATCGAGAAAGTCACCTCGGCCTGGCAGGCCTGCGGCGCGCGCGTGAGCCGGATGCCGGCCGACGAGCACGACGCGGTGCTGGCGGCAGTGAGCCACCTGCCGCACCTCCTCGCCTTCGCGCTGGTGCACGAGGTGGCGGGGCGCAAGAACTCCGAGCAGCTCTTCTCCTTCGCCGCCGGCGGCTTCCGCGACTTCACGCGCATCGCCTCGAGCCACCCCGAGATGTGGCGCGACATCTGCGCGGCCAACAAGGATCAGTTGCTTCTTGAAGTCAGTAAGTTCACCGAGAAGCTGGAAGAAGTGAGGCGCTTGCTCGACGATTCCGCCGGCCTGGAGAAGCTCTTCGCCGAGGCTCGCGAGGCGCGCGACCGATGGATACGCTCGTGCTGAAGCCCGCGCGCCGCGGCGCAGGAAATGTGTGGCTCCCCGGCTCGCAGAGCATCTCCAACCGCGTCCTGCTGCTCGCCTCGCTTGCCGAGGGCGAGACCGAGGTGACCGGGCTCCTCGACGCCGACGACACGCGCGTCATGCGCGATGCCCTGTCCGCGCTGGGCGTGCGCTTCCAGGCAGGAAAAGTCGTCGGCGTCGGCGGCGTCTTCCCGGTCAAGCAGGCGGAGCTCTCGCTCGGCAACGCCGGCACGGCGTTCCGCCCGCTCACCGCCGCGCTCGCGCTCTCCGGC
>CBDDRQ010000315.1:0-3640 GCA_965233125.1 uncultured bacterium | reverse complement strand
CGCCACCGCGAGATTGGCGTAGAGCCGCGACTGGAAGCCGAGGTCGCCGATCTTCTTGGCGGTTTCCAGGCCGGTGAGGCAGGTCTCGATGGCGTGGCCGGGATCGAGGCTCGCGTAGAGCACGCCCAGGTTGGCGTAGCTGCGGCACGCGGCCTGGAGCAGTCCGTGCTCGAGCGCGATGCGGACGCTCCGCTCGATGTGCGCCACCGCCTCCGGGTTGCGGTTGAGCCGCGCCAGCGCCACCCCGAGCGTGTTCAGTGCCTGCGCCACGGCCACCGCGGCTTCGCCGCGGGCGGAGCGTTCCGCGCACGCGAGGGCGCGCTCGGCCCAGTCCACCGCTGCCGCATTGTCGCCGCTGCGGAAAGCGAGGCGGCCCATTTCCTGGTAGAGCTGCGCTCGCTCGATGGGGTCGCTGTCCGCGTCGAGCAGCGCGAGGCCCTCGCGGAAGCAGGCGAGGCCGCGCTCGCGCTCGCCCGCATCCCAGTGCAGCGCGCCGATCTTGCGGGCGAGGCGGGTCTGGGTTCCCCGGTCCGCGGCCTGGCGCACGATCTCGTAGTGCTCCAGCGCCTCGCGGCGCCGGCCGGTCAGTCCGAGAAGATCCCCCAGGCGTTCGTGCAGGTCGGACATTTCACGCTCGCAGCCTTCGCAGCCCTGCAGGGCCGACAAGGCGCGCTGGTAATGCCGCAGGGCGTCGTCGTTCGCATAGACGCCGCGCGCCCAGTCGCCCGCGGCCGTCAGGTAGCGGGCGCCCCGCGGCGGATCATCGCTCAGGCTGAGATGGTGGCCGAGCGCCTCGAGTTCCTCGAGCCGTTGCGGATCCGGGCCGTGCAACCGCTCGAGCTCGTTGCCGGCGCGCGCGTGGAGCCCCGCGCGGCGGCTTTGCAGCAGGTTCTGGTAGGCCACGTCATGGAGCAGGGCGTGGGTAAAGCGGAAGGCGCCCCCGGCATGCGCCTCGAGCAGACCGGCACCGCACAGCTCCTCGAGCAACGGCGGCCCGTCTTCCCCCGCGCTGCCGATCCGCGAGAGCAAGGTTGGGTCGAACGCCGGGCCAAGCACCGCCGCCTCCTGCAGGTAGCGGCGCGCCGCCGGCGCGAGGCGATCGATGCGGGAAAGCAGCAGGCCCTCGATGGTGGGCGGAATGTCGCGCTGCATGGTCTCCTGCGCACAGGTCCAGCGCCCGCCCTGCTCGCGCGCGAGGACGCCGTGGGCGATCAGGCCGCGCGAGAGCTCCTCCAGGTAGAACGGGTTGCCGCCAGAGCGCGCCACCATCTCTTTCTGCAGGGGCGCCGGCAGCGCCGTGTCGAAGAACGCGGCCAGAATGGCGCCGGTATCGTCGTCCGAGAGCGGCGCCAGGTGGACGACCCGCTGCGCGGCCCGCGCCGCCACCAGCCCCGCGCAATGCGGCCGGCAGGTGGCGAGCAGCATGAGTGGGCGGTCGGCAAGCCAGTCGGCGAGCTGGCGCAGGCCTTCGACCGATGCCGTGTCCGCCCAGTGCAGGTCCTCGACGACCAGGAGCAGCGGTCCCTGGGCGAGCCTGCGCTCCAGCACGATCCTCAGCATCGCCAGGATCTGGCGGCTGAGCCTTTCGGGCTCGATGCCGTGCACCGGGTCGGCGGGGGCGAGGCCGAGCACGTAGCCCAGCATCGGCGCCACGCCGAGCGCCTCTTCGTCGCCGGCGCCGAGCGCGCGCAAGCCGGCTTCGATCTTTTGCCGCGCCGCTTCGAGCGTGTCGCCCGGGGACACGCCGTAGGCGTCGCGGAAGAACTTCGCGATGACCCCGTAGGGTGGCTCGCCGAGCGGCGAGCACGCGGCCCGGCGCACGGTGATCGCCGCGGCGCCGCTCGCCCCGCCGGAGGGCAGGCGCGAGAGAAACTCCGCCACGAGCCGCGACTTGCCGGCGCCGGCTTCGCCCGAGAGGCCGACGACCTGGGCCTCCCCCGAGAGCGCGCCGTCGAGCGCGGCGCTCAGCTGGGCGAGCTCTGCCTGGCGCCCGACGAGCGGGCACGAAAGGCCGAGCGATTCGAGACCGCGGGCGGAGCGCGGCTGGTCGGCATGACCGAGCAGGCGATAGACGGGAAGCGGCGCAGCCTTCCCCTTGAGCGCGACGTCGCCCGCCGGCGCGAAGGCAAAGGCATGCTGCGCGAGAAGGTAGGTGGAGCGGCTGACGAGCGTTTCCCCCGGCCGGGCGGCGGACTGAAGCCGCGCCGCGGTGTTCACGGCGTCCCCGGTCACCGCGTAGCTCGCCTGGGCGTCCGAGCCCAGACGGCCCGCCACCACGCGCCCGGTGTTGATGCCGATGTGCAGCTCGAGGCGGCTGCCCAGCCTGCGCTGCCAGCGCGCGCTGAGCCCCGCCGCGGCCCGGTGCATCCCGAGCGCCGCGTGCATCGCCCGCTCGGGATCGTCCTCGTGCGCGTGCGGCGCGCCGAACACGGCCACCACGGCGTCGCCGATGAATTTCTCGATGAAGGCGCCGAGCGGCTCCAGGGTGCCGCGCATCGCGTCGAACAGCTCGCCCTGCAGCGCGCGCACGTCCTCGGGGTCGAGCTGCTCGGCGAGCGCGGTGAATCCCGACAGGTCCGCGAACAGGACCGTGACGGCGCGGCGATCGGCCTCTTGCGAGGCGCTCATGTCAGAAGGAGCGCGGCAGGCCGAGCACGTGCTCGGCGAGGTAGGAAAGGATCAGGTTGGTGGAGATCGGGGCGACGAGGTACAGGCGCGTCTCCCGGAACTTCCTCTCGATGTCGTACTCGGCGGCGAAGCCGAAGCCGCCATGGGTCTGCAGGCACGCATTCGCCGCCTCCCATGACGCCTTGGCGCAAAGGTGCTTGGCCATGTTGGCTTCGGCGCCGCAGCTGAGTTTCCGGTCGAACAACGAAGCCGCCTTGTAGCGCATCAGGTTGGCCGCCTCGATCTCCATGTAGGCCTCGGCGATCGGGAACTGGATCCCCTGGTTCTGCCCGATGGGGCGGTCGAACACGATTCTTTCGGAAGAGTATTTTGCCGATCGCTCCGTAAACCAATAACCGTCCCCGATGCACTCTGCGGCAATCAGGATCCGCTCGGCGTTGAGCCCGTCCAGGATGTAGCGGAAGCCCTTGCCTTCCTCGCCGATCAGATTGTCCGCCGGCACCTCCAGGTTGTCGATGAAGACCTGGTTGGTCTCGTGGTTCACCATGTTGCGGATCGGCCGGATGTCGAGGCCCTTGCTCTTGGTGTCGACGAGGAAGATGGACATGCCGTCGGACTTCTTCGCGACTTCACTTATTGGCTTTGTCCTTGCAAGAAGAATCATCAGATCCGAGTGCTGTAGGCGCGAGGTCCATACCTTCTGGCCGTTCACCACGTAGCGGTCGCCTTTTCTCACCGCCACTGTCTTGATCTTGGTGGTGTCGGTGCCGGCGGTGGGCTCCGTAACGCCCATCGCCTGCAGGCGCAGCTCGCCGGAGGCGATCTTCGGCAGGTAGTGCTGCTTCTGCGCTGCCGAGCCGTGCCGCAGCAGCGTGTTCATGTTGTACATCTGCCCGTGGCAGCAGCCGGCGTTGCCGCCGGAGCGCGTCACTTCCTCCATGATGACCGTCGCTTCGGTGAGCGAAAGCCCGGAGCCGCCGTATTCCTCGGGAATGAGGGCGGACATCCAGCC
>CBDDRQ010000314.1:0-2641 GCA_965233125.1 uncultured bacterium | reverse complement strand
TTTCATCCCTTCGGAGACGAGGGCCGGAAGGAGATACTCGGTGCCGCCGAAGCCCGACTTGGCGAGCCAGATGTTGCCGAAGGTCTTCTTCGCCGCCTTGGTCTCGTGGCGGCAGCAGGCGTGGTCGCTCACCACCCAGTCGACCTTGCCGGCGAGGAGCTGCTGCCAGAGGTACTCCACGTCCTCGCGCGGCCGGATCGGCGGGTTCACCTTGGCGAGCACGCCCGTCTTCGCGTCGACGTCGAGCATCAGGTGGCCGATGGTCACCTCGCGACGGAAGTCGATGTGCGGGAAGAGATCGGCCATCTGCAGCGCCGCGGCCAGCGCCTTTCGGGAGCTCAGATGCAGCAGGTTGATCGCCGGCAGCGCCGCCTCGTTGGCGAGGTAGGCGGCGATGAACACCGCAAGGCCCTCGGAATGCGGCGGGCGGGCGGCATGGTAGGCCGCGAGGCCTTTCAGCTTGCCCGCGGTCTCCACCATCTTCGTGTAGGCGGTCATGATCTCCGCCGTCTCGCAATGCAGCGACAGGCTGATCTGCGCCGCCTTCTCCGGAAAGCGCTCGCGCGCCGCCTGGACCCCGCGCATGATGAACTCGAAGTGCGCGTAGTCGTAGCGCTCGTCGGGCCCGATCATCAGGAAGTCGCGCTGGCTGTCGGAGCGACCGTGCAGCCCGTGCGAGCCGTAGAACATGAAAATCTTGAAGGAACACACACCGTGGTCCTTGATCAGCTTTTCTATTTCCGAGATGTGCGTACTGTCCATGGGCGCCAGGTGATAGCCGTAGTCGACGTGAAACTTCCCCTCGGAGATCTTCCGCACCTCGGGAAAGAACTTCCGGTAAGGCCCGCCTTTGTTGAGGTAGTACTGCCCGGTTCGGAAGTAGTTGAGCATCGAGGTCACGCCGCCCTGCGCGGCGGCGCGGCTCTCGCTGACGGCGTCTTCCTTGAGCGGCGAGTAGATCCCGGCGTGCATGTGGGCGTCGACCACGCCGGGGAACGCAAGCCGCCCCTTGCCGTCGTACACTGCCTTCGCATTTCCGGGATCGATGTTTCTTTCGATGCGGGAGAATTTCTCCCGGGTCATGGCGATATCGGCGTCCTCGACCGAGCTTGCCCCGGGCCGCACCACCCGCACGTTCTTGATGACGAGGTCGTAGGTCTTCTTCATGTGTCGTATTTCTTTCCCAGTTTGAGCATCTCGGGCGTACCCAGCGCCTGGTTCAGTCCCGCGAAGTCGAGCATGCGCTCGCGCAGCGCTTCCGTGCTGCCATCGCGCTTGAGCGCCTCGAAGTACTCGCGCGCGGCATGGCCGAGGCGGCGCGCCAGGCCGCCCGGAAAGATGACGAGCGCGAATCCAAGCGCCTCGAGCGACGCGGCCGGCAGCAGGGGCGTCTTGCCGCCCTCGACCATGTTCGCCAGCAAGGGAATCCTGCTGGAAAAGCGTTGCGTCACGGCTTGCATCTCCTCGAGCGAGCGGGGTGCCTCGATGAAGAGCACGTCGGCCCCCGCCTCGAGGTAGCGCTCGGCGCGCTCGATTGCCGCCTCCAGTCCCTCGACCGCAATGGCGTCGGTGCGGGCGATGATGAGCGCTGCCGTGCGCGAATCCGCGGCCGCCTTGACCTTGCCGGCCATCTCGGCTGCCGGGACGAGGCTCTTCCCCTCGAGATGGCCGCAGCGCTTTGGCGTCGACTGATCCTCGAGCTGGATCGCTGCCGCGCCGGCGCGCTCGAGCTGCCGCACGGTGCGCATGACGTTGAGCGCGTTGCCGAAGCCGGTGTCGGCATCGACGATCACCGGGAGCTCGACGCGGTCGCAGATGGCGGCGAGCGTGGCTTCGACCTCGCTCACGCTGACCAGGCCGATGTCCGGGCGCCCGAGCTTCGTGTAGGCGATGCTCGCGCCGGAGAGGTAGAGCGTCTCGAAGCCCGCCCGCTCGGCGAAGAGCGCGCCGAAGGCGTCGTAGACGCCCGGCGCGACGAGAATGGGCTTGCGCCTAAGCCGTTCGCGCAAGGCGCTTCTCCAGGTGAGGCAGCAGCCCGCCGTCGCGGATGATGCTCGTGAGGAAGGCCGGGATCGGCTCGCAGGCGAGCTTTTCCGCCGTAGTGAGGTTGAGAATCCATCCTTCCTGAAAATCGACTTGCAGGAGATCCCCCTGGCGGATGTGCCTCGACTGCGCGCACGCGACCGCGGGCAGGCCGAGGTTGATGGCGTTGCGGTAGAAGAGGCCGGCGAACGACTCCGCGATGAGGACGGCCACGCCTAGGTGCTTGAGCGCCTCGGGCGCCTGTTCGCGCGAGGAGCCGGTGCCGAAATTCCGGCCGCCTACCACCGCGTCTCCTGCTCTTACGTGTTTGGAGAATTCGGGATTGACCGCTTCGAGGCAATGAGTGGCGATTTCTTCGATGCCCGACTTCATGTAGCGACCCGGCGCGATGGCGTCGGTGTCCACGTTGTCGCCGAAAACCCAGGCTTTCACGGGAGGAGCTCCCGCGGGTCGGCGATGCGCCCGGCGACCGCGGAGGCGGCGACGGTGTAGGGCGAGGCGAGATAGACCTGCGCCGACGCCGAGCCCATGCGCCCCTTGAAGTTGCGCGCGGTGGTGGAGATCGCCACGGCGCCGTCGGGCAGAAGGTTCTCGCCGT
>CBDDRQ010000313.1:0-5561 GCA_965233125.1 uncultured bacterium | reverse complement strand
CTCGGGCGAGAGGGCCTTTATGCTAAATTGCATTGCGAAAGTATCGCATGACACGGGCTCTCTTTCCCACGTGATCTTCCATAGGGCGCTGCTGAGGGAATTCGCCGGACTCGCGGGCGCGGTGTTCATGACGCTGTTCGCGATCGCGCTCACCACGCGCCTCATCCGCCTGCTCGGCCAGGCCGCCGGCGGCAAGATTCCCACCGACGCGGTGATCGCCTTCCTCGGCTTCTTCGCGCTGGGCGCGCTGCCGGTGCTGCTCTCGCTCACCATGTTCATCTCGGTGCTGCTCACGCTCACGCGCGGCTGGCGCGACTCGGAGATGGTGATCTGGTTCGGCTCGGGGCTCTCGCTCACCGCGTGGCTGAAGCCGGTGATGCTGTTCGCGCTGCCGCAGATCCTGGTCATCGCGGCGCTGTCGCTGTTCATCTCGCCCTGGGCGGCGCAGATGGCGGCGCAGTACGCGACGCGCATCGACGCGCGCGACGACGTCTCGCGCGTCAGCCCCGGGGTGTTCGGCGAGACCTCCGGCAAGGACCGGGTGTTCTTCGTCGAGTCGGTGTCGGGCGAGACGCAGACGGTGCAGAACGTCTTCGTCAGCTCGGTGCAGCACGCGAAGAGCGGGGTGAGCATGAGCCGCACCGGGCGCGCCGAGACCGCGGAGAACGGCGACCGCTTCATCGTGCTCGAGCAGGGGCGCCGCTACGAGGGCGCCCCCGGCGACGAGCAGTATCGCGTCACCGAGTTCGAGCGCTACGCCGCGCGCATCGAGACCCGCGAGAACCGCGAGCCGACGCTGACGCACAAGAACCTGCCGACGCTCGCGCTGCTCGCCAATCCGACCCCGGTGAACCTGGGCGAGCTCCTGTGGCGCATCGGCGTGCCGCTCTCGGCGCTGGTGCTGGTGCTGCTCGCCATCCCGATGAGCTTCGTCAACCCGCGCGCCGGGCGCTCGGCGAACCTGCTGTTCGCGCTGTTCACCTTCATCGTGTACTCGAACCTGCTCAGCGTCAGCCAGGCGCGCGTCGCGCAGGGGCGCCTGGACTTCGGCGTGGGCTGGTGGATTGTGCACGGGGCGATGGTGGTGCTGCTCCTGGTGATGTTCGCGCAGCGCATGCAGCTCATCCGCCTGCGGCTGGGCCGGTAGCGTGGCGATCCGCACGCTGGAGCGCTACCTGGCGCGCCAGATCTACGGCGCCGTCGGCTTCGTGCTGATCGGCTTCCTCGCCCTCTTCGCGTTCTTCGACCTGATCGGCGAGCTGGGCGACCTCGGCCGCGGCGACTACCAGCTGCGCCAGGTGTTCACCTTCGTGCTGCTCTCCTCGCCGACCAACGCCTACGAGCTGTTCCCGGTGGTGGTGCTGATCGGCACGCTCTACGTGCTCGCGCACCTCGCCAGCAACTCCGAGTACACGGTGATGCGCGGCTCGGGGCTTTCGCCCGCGCGCGCCGCGCTCGCGCTCGCCAAGATCGGCGCCGCCTTCGTCGTCGCCACCTTCCTCATCGGCGAGTGGATCGCGCCCGCCGCCGAGGAGGCGGCGCAGAAGGTGAAGCTGCGCGCGCTCTCCTCCATGATCGGCCAGGACCTGCAGTCGGGCCTGTGGTTCAAGGACGAGGGCTCGTTCATCAACGTGCGCGAGGCGCGCCAGGCCAACCTGCTGCAGGGCGTGCGCATCTACGACTTCGACGCCGAGTACCGGCTGCGGCAGATGACCTCGGCGCAGCAGGCCGAGTACCTGGGCAAGGGCGTCTGGCGCCTGGTGGAGGTCACCAGCACGAACTTCGAGACGGGCGAGCCGCAGACCGAGCGGCGCACCCAGACCGAGTGGCACTCGGCGGTGAGCCCGGATCTCCTCGACGCGCTGATCGTGCGCCCGGAGCGCATGTCGGCCTGGGCGCTGCACAAGTACACCCAGCACCTCGCCGGCAACCGGCAGAAGACCGAGCGCTACGAGATCGCGCTGTGGAAGAAGCTCGTCTACCCGCTCGCCACCATCGTCATGATGGCGCTCGCGCTGCCCTTCGCCTACATGCAGGCGCGCGCCGGCATGGTGGGCGTGAAGGTGTTCCTGGGCATCATGCTCGGCATCTTCTTCCACCTGCTGAACAGCCTGTTCTCGCACATCGGCCTGCTGCAGGACTGGCCCCCGCTCGCCGCCGCCGTCCTGCCCAGCGCCGCCTTCCTCGCCGCGGCGATGCTCATGATGTGGTGGGTCGAGCGCCGCTAGGTCAGGACGAGGCGGGTGCCGGCAAGGCGGTCGTGCAGGAACTGCCGGTCCTTGTCCACCAGGGCCCAGAGAATGGTCACAGGAAAGAACATCACGGCGAGCAGGAAGCGCAGGAGGGCCTTGCGCGGGGTGACTTCGACCAGGCGGATGCGCCAGGCCTTCATGGCGAGGGTCTGCCCGCCGCGCAGCCAGCACCAGAGGAAGTAGGCGGCGAAGACCGCGACGATGAAGACCTGCAGGAGGTGGCGCGTCCAGCCGGCGGTGGCGTCGCGCCCGCCGCTCGCGAAGAAGAACAGCCACGCGGCGAAGAACCCGACCGCGGCGAGGAGCAGCGCCTCGTACAGCATCGCCGCGAGGCGCCGCGCAAGGCCCGGTGTCACGCCGCCTAGCGCGCCTTCTGCGCCTGGTACTCCGCCCATTGCTGGCGCAGGCGCCGGCGCTTCTCGGCCGAGGCTTTCGCCATGCGCCGGTAGTTCTCGCGCGCGCGCTTGCGCTGCTCGGGGCTCAGGTTGGCCCAGCGCTGCATGCGCGTCTGCACCCGCTCGCGCTCGAGCTGCGCCATGCGCGGCCAGCGGTTGGCGATGCCGACCCACTTGCGCCGGCGCTCGGGCGAGAGGTTCTCCCAGTCGACCTTGAGGGGCGCGAGGATGTGCTGCTGCTCGGCGTTGAGCTCCGCCCAGGCGTAGCGCTTGCGCTGGCGCTGGGCGAGCAGCGGCGGCGCCGCGGCGAAGAGCCCCAGGCCGAGGAGCGCGCGCAGGGCGCCGCGGCGGTTCATTGCTCGGCGCGCTTCTTCAGCCAGTCCTGGAAGCCGCGGTCGAGGTAGGCGTCGAGCGGCAGCTCGTCGGCGAGCAGCAGCGTGTCGATCTCCTCGATCTCGACCTGCGCCTGGTTCTGCTGCCAGGCGTAGATGCCGATCACCCCCGCCACCAGCAGCGCCAGGGGAAGGAGCACCCGCAGGGACACGCCCGCCCAGCCCCCGAGGCTGCCGAGCACGTTGTCGGCCCACTGCAGCGCCGGGGCAGGCTCGGGGCGCTGGCGCGCGAGCGCCTGCTCGCGCGCGGCGCGCAGGCGCTCGGCCGCGCCCGGCGGCACCTCGATCTTCTCGTGGAGGAGGTGCTGGACCCGGCTGCCGATCTGGTCTTCGTTCATAGCTTTATCCCCCGCCCCCGGAGGGCGGTCGCCAAAGCATGCGCCGCCCGGGAGCAATGCGTTTTCACGCTGCCCTCCGAGCATCGCATCTCTCGAGCGGTTTCGGCGACGTTCAGTTCATCCAGGTAACGCATGACGAAGGCCTCGCGTTGACGTCCCGGCAGACGGTTGATCTCTTGCGTAATGATATCAAGCACTTGAGATTTTTCGAGCGCATCCCCCGGCTGCTCCCCGGGGTTGGGCAGGTTCTCGAGGGGGTCGGCCTCGCCTTCCCCGGGGGAGAGCGAGGAAAGCAGCGTCGTCCACAGGGAGCGCACCCGGTGCCGCCGGAAATAGTCGCGGATCGCGTTCTGGACGATGCGGTGGAAGAGCAGGGGCAGCTCCGCCGCCGGGCGGTGCCCGTACTTCTCGGCGAGGCGCAGCATCGCGTCCTGCACGATGTCGAGCGCGGCCTCCTGCTCACGCACCGCGAAGACCGCCTGCTTGAAGGCGCGCCGCTCGACGCTGATCAGGAATGCCTCAAGCTCGCTGCGGGATGCCAGGTGAGCTTCTCCGCCGGTGCATGTTGGTCGGCGGCGATGTTACCATCCTGGTTTTCAACGGCTTTTTACCCCGCATGGACCGCGTCAAGACGACCGAGATCACCGGCGCCGAAATCGTTGTGCGCTGCCTCCAGGAGGAGGGTGTCGAGGTGGTCTTCGGCTATCCCGGCGGCGCGGTGCTGTTCATCTACGACGAGCTGTTCAAGCAGGACAAGGTAAAGCACGTCCTGGTGCGCCACGAGCAGGGCGCGGCGCACGCGGCCGACGGCTACTCGCGCGCGTCGAACAAGATCGGCGTGTGCCTGGTGACCTCGGGCCCGGGCGTCACCAACGCGGTGACCGGCATCGCCACGGCGTACATGGACTCGATCCCGATGGTGATCATTACCGGGCAGGTGCCCACGCACGCCATCGGCCTGGACGCGTTCCAGGAAGTCGACACGGTGGGCATCACGCGCCCCTGCGTGAAGCACAACTTCCTGGTGAAGGACGTGCGCGAGCTCGCCTCGACGATGAAGAAGGCCTTCCACATCGCCGCTACCGGCCGGCCCGGGCCGGTGCTGGTCGACATCCCGAAGGACGTCACCACGCAGACCTGCGAGTTCCACTACCCCGAGGCCGTGGCGATGCGCTCCTACAACCCGGTGCGCAAGGGCCATGCCGGGCAGATCAAGAAGGCGGTGCAGCTCCTGCTCGAGGCCAGGCGCCCGATGGTGTACACCGGCGGCGGGGTCGTGCTCTCCGATTCGTCTTCGCAGTTGCGGGAGCTGGTAAGGCAGCTGGGCTTTCCCTGCACCAACACCCTGATGGGCCTGGGCGCCTATCCCGCGACCGACCGGCAGTTCCTCGGCATGCCGGGCATGCACGGCACCTACGAGGCGAACATGGCGATGCAGCACTGCGACGTGCTGCTCGCGATCGGCGCGCGCTTCGACGACCGCGTCATCGGCAACCCGGCGCACTTCGCGCAGAACCCGCGCAAGATCATCCACATCGACATCGACCCGTCGTCGATCTCCAAGCGCGTCAAGGTCGACGTGCCGATCGTGGGCAACATCCCCGAGGTCCTCGAAGAGGTCCTCAAGCAGACCGGAAGTTCACAACCGGGCGATCTGAAGGCCTGGTGGGCGCAGATCGAGCAGTGGCGTTCCCGGGACTGCCTCAAGTACGACCGCAACTCGAAGATCATCAAGCCGCAGTTCGTGCTGGAGAAGCTCTACGAGGTGACGAAAGGCGAAGCTTTCGTCACCTCCGACGTGGGCCAGCACCAGATGTGGGCGGCGCAGTTCTACAAGTTCGACAAGCCGCGGCGCTGGATCAACTCCGGGGGCCTGGGCACCATGGGCTTCGGCCTGCCCGCGGCGATGGGCGTGCAGCTCGCCAATCCCGGCGCGACGGTGGCCTGCGTCACCGGCGAGTCCTCGATCCAGATGTGCCTGCAGGAGCTCTCGACCTGCAAGCAGTACCGGCTGCCGATCAAGATCGTCAACCTCAACAACAAGTACATGGGCATGGTGCGCCAGTGGCAGCAGTTCTTCCACGGCAACCGCTACTCCGAGTCCTACATGGACGCGCTGCCCGACTTCGTCAAGCTCGCCGAGGGCTACGGCCACCGCGGCGTGCTGGTCGACAAGCCCGCCGA
>CBDDRQ010000312.1:0-32166 GCA_965233125.1 uncultured bacterium | reverse complement strand
TGAAAAGATTTTCGTTGACCGGAAAAACCATCGGCACTTGCAAGGGAAGCGCGTTGGAGCACCTGCGCTTCCAGCACCCGTTCTACGAGCGCACCGCGCCGGTCTACCTCGGCGAGTACGTGACGCTCGACACCGGCACCGGCATCGTTCACTCGGCGCCGGCCTACGGCGTCGAGGACTTCGAGTCCTGCCGGCGCTACGGCATGAAGGACGACGCCATCCTCACGCCCGTCCTCGGGGACGGCAAGTACGCCGCATCGCTGCCGCTGTTCGGCGGCATGTCGATCTGGGATGCGAATGCGAAGATCGTAAGCGCGATCGAGCAGAAGGGCGCGCTGCTCGCGGTGGACTGGAAGCATACCCACAGCTACATGCATTGCTGGCGGCACAAGACGCCGGTGATCCTGCGCGCGACGACCCAGTGGTTCGCGGCGATGGACAAGAAAGTAGGCGGAGAGGCCGCCGGAGAAAATCGTGCTCGCGGCGAAACGCTGCGCGAGACGGCGCTGCGCGGCATCGAGAACACGCAGTTCTTCCCCGCGTGGGGGCAGGCGCGGCTGCAGGGCATGATCGCCAACCGGCCGGACTGGACGCTCTCGCGCCAGCGCCAGTGGGGCGTGCCGATGCCGTTTTTCCTGCACAGGGAGACCGCCGCGCTGTACCCGCGCACGCCCGAGCTGCTCGAGCAGGTGGCGAAGCGGGTGGAAAAAGGCGGCATCGAAGCCTGGCAGAAGGTAACGGCGGAAGAGCTTCTCGGCCCGGAAGCGAAAAATTACGAAAAATCGAAGGACACCCTGGATGTCTGGTTCGACTCGGGCTCGACGCACTTCACGGTGATGCGCGGCTCGCACCGGGCCGACACCGGGTTCCCCGCGGACCTCTACCTCGAGGGCTCGGACCAGCACCGCGGCTGGTTCCATTCGTCGCTGCTCGTCTCCTGCATGCTCGACGGCGCGCCGCCCTACAAGGGGCTGCTCACGCACGGCTTCGTCATCGACCTCGAAGGCCGCAAGATGTCGAAGTCGAAGGGCAACACCATGGCGCCGCAGGAGATCTCGAATACCCTCGGCGCCGAAATCCTGCGGCTATGGGTGGCGAGCACCGACTACTCGAGCGAGCTCAACCTCTCCGCCGAGATCCTCAAGCGCGTGGTCGAGAGCTACCGGCGCGTGCGCAACACGCTGCACTTCCTGCTCGCCAACACCGCCGACTTCGACTTCGCAAAGCACGCAGTGCCGGTCGCCGAAATGGTCGAGATCGACCGCTACGCCCTGGCCATGACGGCGAAGATGCAGGAGGAGGTGGCGCGCGACTACGCCGCCTACCAGTTCCACCTCGTCGCGCAGAAGCTGCAGGCGTTCTGCTCCGAGGACCTCGGCTCCTTCTTCGTCGACATCCTCAAGGACCGGCTCTATACCTGCCGCGCCGACTCGGCGCCGCGGCGCTCCGCGCAGACCGCGCTCTGGCACATCACGCACAGCCTGGTGCGCCTCATGGCGCCCATCCTGTCGTTCACCGCCGAGGAGGTCTGGAAGATCTTCGCGAAGGAGGAGAGCGTGTTCTTCGTCACCTGGCACGAGCTGCCGCGCCCGGCGGATGCCGAGGCGCTCCTCGCCAAGTGGCAGCGGCTGCGCGAGCTGCGCGACCCGGTGCGAAAGGAGATCGAGGCGCTGCGCGCCGCGGGCAAGGTCGGCTCGTCGCTGCAGGCGGAGGTCGATTTCGGCGCCGCGGGCGCCGACCACGAGGCGCTGGCGAGCCTCGGCGAGGACCTGAAGTTCCTCATGCTTACCTCCTCTGCAGCAGTAAAGAAGAGCGATTCTCTGTCTGTGAGGGTAACGCCGAGCGCTCATCCCAAATGCGAGCGCTGCTGGCACTACCGCGCCGACGTCGACGGCGAAGGCCTGTGCGGGCGCTGCCAGACCAACCTGAGCGGTCCCGGCGAGCCGCGCGCGCATGTCTAGGACCAAGGCCTGGCCGTGGTTCGCGGGCGCGCTCGCCCTCGTCGCCGCCGACCAGCTCACCAAGGCGCTGATCCTCGCGCGCTTTGCGCCGGGCGAGCGCCTCGAGGTGACCGGGTTCCTCAACCTGGTGCTCGTGTTCAACAAGGGCGCGGCCTTCAGCCTGCTCGCGCAGGCGCCGGGCTGGCAGACGCCGGTGCTGATCGCGATCGCGCTCGCCGCGGCGGTGATCCTCAGCGCCCTGATCCTGCGCAACCTCGACAAGCGGCTGCTGTGCACCGGCCTCGCGCTGGTGCTGGGCGGGGCTCTGGGCAACCTGGCGGACCGGCTGCGCCTGGGCCACGTGGTCGATTTCGTCGACGTGCATGCGGCGGGCTGGCACTGGCCGGCGTTCAACGTCGCCGACTCCGGCATCACCGTGGGCGCCGCCATCCTGATCCTGGAAGGCTTCCTGGGGCATGAAGGGCGAACTCGCGCTGCTTCTTGAGGCGCTCGCCTTCGCCGCGCACAAGCATCGCGACCAGCGGCGCAAGGACGCGGAGGCATCCCCCTACATCAACCACCCGATCGCGCTCGCCGACGTGCTGGTGAACGAAGGCGGGGTGACCGATGTCGAAGTCATCTGCGCGGCGCTGCTGCACGACACCGTCGAGGACACCGCGACCAGCCACGAGGAGCTCGTCAACGCCTTCGGCTCGCGCATCGCGCGCATCGTCGCCGAGGTGACCGACGACACTTCGCTCGCCAAGGAGGAGCGCAAGCGCCTGCAGATCGAGCACGCGGCGAGCCTCTCCCACGAGGCGAGGCTGGTGAAGCTCGCCGACAAGATCTGCAACCTGCGCGACGTCGCCGAGCGTCCGCCGGCGAAATGGGACCGCCAGCGCCAGCGCGAGTACTTCGACTGGGCGAAGCGCGTGATCGACCGGCTGCGCGGCGCGAATCCCCGGCTCGAGGCGGCCTTCGACGCCGTCTTTTCGAAACGCCCGGCATGAGAGAATCGGCCATGGAAGTCCTGCTCGCCAACCCGCGCGGCTTCTGCGCCGGCGTCGAGCGCGCCATCGAGATCGTCGAACGCGCGCTCGCGCAGCACGGGGCGCCGATCTACGTGCGCCACGAGATCGTGCACAACCGCAGCGTGGTCGAGGACCTGCGCGCCAAGGGCGCGGTGTTCGTCGAGGAGCTCGACGAGGTGCCCCATGGCGGCATCGTCATCTTCAGCGCGCACGGCGTGTCCAAGGCGGTGCGCGCCGAGGCCGAACGCCGGGGCCTGCACGCCTTCGACGCCACCTGCCCGCTCGTCACCAAGGTGCACGTCGAGGTGGCGAAGATGCTCAAGGCCGGCTTCGAGATCGTCATGATCGGCCATCGCGGCCACCCCGAGTCCGAGGGCACGATGGGCCAGGCCGAGCGCGGCATGCATCTCGTGGAGACGGTCGGCGACGTGGCCCGGCTCGCGGTCGCCTCGCCCGAGCGGCTCGCCTACGTCACGCAGACCACGCTGTCGGTCGACGACGCGCGCGCCATCGTCGCGGCGCTCAAGGCGCGCTTCCCGGCGATCCGCGGGCCCAAGCGCGACGACATCTGCTACGCGACGCAGAACCGGCAGGACGCGGTCAAGGTCATGGCGCCGCAGTGCGACGTGGTGATCGTGGTGGGCTCGCCCAACAGCTCCAACTCCAACCGCCTGCGCGAGGTGGCCGAGCACATGGGCGCGCAGGCCTACATGGTCGACAGCGCCGAGGACCTGCGCCCCGAATGGGTGGCCGGCAAGCGCCGCGTCGGCGTCACCGCCGGCGCCTCGGCGCCCGAGGTGCTGGTGATCGAGCTGATCGAGCGCATCAAGGCGCTCGGCGCGAAGCGCGTGCACCAGCTCGAGGGCATCACCGAGAACGTGGTGTTCACGCTGCCGCGCGAGCTGGCCGGCAGGCGCCCCTAGGGTTTCGCCGGCTTCTTGAGCAGGCCGCGGATGCGTTCCAGGGCGGCGGCGGCCTGCGGATGGCCGTTCTTCGCCGCGAGCTGGATCCAGCCCAGCGCCTCGTTCGGGTCGTAGGTCACGCCCCGGCCCTCGGCGTAGGCATTGGCGAGCGCGTACTGCGCCTCTGCGTTGCCCTGCCTGGCGCTGCGCCGCAGCCAATCCGCCGCCTCGATGTCGTCGCGGGCGACGCCGTACAGCCCGCGCGCGTACACCGCCGCCAGGAGGAACTGCGCCTCGGCCTGCCGCTGATCCGCGGCCTTGCGCAGCCAGTGCACGGCGAGCCGCTCGTCCTTGCCCACGCCGCGGCCCACGCCGTAGAGAAGCGCGAGCCGGTATTGCGCGTCCCGGTCCTTCGCCTCGGCGGCCTCGCGCAGCAGGTCGGCCGCGCGCGCGTCCTCGCCTGCGTCGAGGTGCATCTTGCCGAGGAGGTAAATGCCGTGCGGCTCCTTTTGCGCCGCCGCCTTCTCGATCCACTGGCGCGCTTCGGGATCCTGTGCTTGCGACAGGAGGCGGCCCAGGTTCGCCTGCGAGCGGGCGAAGCCGCGCTCAGCGGCGAACCGGTACCACTTCAGCGCCTCTCCCGGGCTGCGCAGCGCTCCGGAGGTGCGCTCGTGGATCACGCCGAGATTGTGGGCCGATGCGATGTCGCCTTTGGCCGCCGCGCGGCGAAACCATTCCACCGCGCGCTCCTCGCTCTTCGTCACCACCCGGCCCGAGAGGTACAGCTGTCCCATATAGTGCTCGGCGACGGTGTCGCCCCCTTCGGCGAGCGTCCGGAGCTTCTCCCGCGCGGCGACGTTGCCGCGCTGCGCTTCGCGCGCCAGGTCCGCCGGGGCCTGTGCGAGCACAGCGCCGGCCGCGGCAAGCGCGAGGATGGCAAGCAGCCGGGTCACTTCGGGTTGGTGTAGTCGACCTGCAGGGTGACCTGGGACTTTACCGGCACGCCCGCCTTCATCCCGGGCGTGAAGCGCGCGGCAAGAAAGGCCCGACGCGCCGACGCTTCGAAGACCCCGGGCGGGTCCGCGCGCAGGATGGCCACGTGCTCCACGGTGCCGCGCTCGTCGATGAAGAGCCGGATCAGCACCTTGCCGCTCACGCGCGCCATGTCGGGAAATTCGGGATCGGTCCGCGTCTTGATGCCGGGCACCACGTCGAGTTCGCGCGTACGGTAGTAGCGATTTGCGGCGGCGGGCCTGGTTGCCGGCCGCGACGCCGCGCGCTCCTGTGCCGCGGCATCCGGGAGCAGGACAGCCAGGACGGTGTTCGCGTGCGCGCCATCCCGCGATCCGTCCGGCGCCTCCAGGCCTCCCACCACCAGGGTGTGCAGGGCGGCCGACGCCGCGAGCGCCAGCGCGAGCCGCGGGTTCAGGACGCGGTGAACCCCGCTACTCCACGAACATTTCACGCCACGTCACCCGTCGGCCCTGGACGTTCGAGGGCGCGACCGGCGTGTCCTGCGTGATCTGCTGGTTGTCGGCGGTCGTGACGATGGTCTTCACCGTACCGCCGGGCAGCTGCACCACGTTGATGCCGACCACCAGCGACGCCGAGATCTTGGTGCTGACCAGGTTGCCGGTCGATCCCTGAATGAACCCGCCCGAGCGGAAGTCGAAGAAGTTGACCCAGCCGAAGCCGCCCGCCACGCAGGTGTCGCTGCTCGGGACGTTGGAGGGAACCACCAGCGTGCCGAGCTGCAGGATCGGGTCGACGTTGACGCGCTCGGAGGGCGAGCCGGAGCCGCCGTCGGGCAGGTCGACGAACCAGCCGTTGTCGACGGCGAAGTCGACCGGGGTGTTGTCGGCGATCGCCCGGGTCGTCGAGGTCGCGGTGAACGTCTGCTGCTGGAAGCCGGCGATGGTGCCGCCCGAGCGCGCCATGTTGACGACCCCGGTGAGGTTCTGCGCGTTCATCGGGTCCTTGATGGCGTAGACGCTCTGCCGCTGCTCGTCCGCCTTGTCGGTGATGCCGAGGAACTTGCCCGTGGCGATGAACACGATCCGGCTCTGGGTGACGGGGTCCTGCCCGAGCTCCGGCCGGGTGGTGATGGGCTGGGGCGTGCCGCCCGGGTCGGTCACCGTGGCGAGCAGGCTCAAGGTGTTGGCCGACAGGGGCGCAGACGCTTCCAGCTGGAAGCGCCACACGTTGCCGAGCAGGTCGCCGCCGTAGATCGTGCGCACGATGTTGTTCGTGGACGCGCTGTCGACCCAGCCGTTGATGCGCGCCAGGCCGCTCGGCGTGGTGGTATCTCCTACCGGGGTCGAGACGCGCTGCAGGATCGCGCCGGATTGCGCGTCGACGACGTAGAAGTGGCCCATGCCGTCGCCGGGGCTCACATTGTTGTGCCCCGAGGTGACGAAGACCACCCATCTGCCGTCGGACGGACGCTTGGCGATGACCGGATTGCCGAAGGTCAGGCCGATGTTGCAGTCCCCCGTCTGCGTGCCGTCGACGGCGCCGTCGCTCGCGATGCACGCGGCGTCGTTGCCGCCTTTCAGCTCCCACAGCGCGACCGGCGCCTGCGGGTTGCTGATGTCGAGGGCGTAGTAGCCGCGCCCGCCCTTGTTCAGCCCGGCGACGATGATGGTGCGCCAGTCGCTCGCCGACGCGCAGCTGCCGAAGCATACGTCGCCCACCACCGGCGAGCCGTCGACACTGTAGCGATGGTTGGTGGCGTAGTTGGTCTCGGCGAGGCGCTTGAGCGTCGGGAGCACCAGGTTCGGAATGTAGGCCCAGTTCTCCGAGCCTTCGCCGCTCACCGCATCGGTGCTCAGGGTTCCCGTAAACGCGTCGTCGGAGGTCTCCGGCGACGCGATGCCCGCGGTCTGGAAGTATGGGTTGCCGTCCGGATCGGTGGCAAAGGCGTGCAGCATGCCGTCGTTCGCCGCCGCGTAGACCATGCCGAAGCGGCTCGCGTTCGCGCTCTTGAAGGCGCTGTAGTGCGGGTCGCTGTAAAGGAAGGGCGGCGCCTTCACGTACGCCGGCTGCGCGTTGACGATATCCCCGAGCAGGTGCCCGCGGTTGCGGTAAAGGTCGGTGAGGGCGGTGCCGCCGCTCGATTCGTTCAGCGTCTCGCCGCGCAGGAAGTCGACGAGCGTCCGCTTGCTCGCCGCGAGATGCCGGTTGCTGCCGTCGGTCGGCCAGGGCACCGACTGCAGCAGGGCACCGTTCGGGCCGCCGAGCGGGTCGAAGTGGTCGTCCATTTCGGCCTGGGTGAGCAGCCCGCCGTCCTCGCACCTCGGATACGCCGCCGCCGGCGCATCCTTGGCGCAGAAGCTGCGCAGCCGGTTGCCGTTCTGCGTACGCGTGACGCTGTCGACGACCACCGTGGCGGTCGGGTCGGTGTCGGCCGGGTCGAAGGTGAGGATGCGGCGTGTCGTGTGGTCGCGCTGATCGAGCAGCGACTGCGCGGACCACAGCTCGCGCGTGGACACCGCGCCGGTGCTGAGGTCGATGGTGCGCGCCTTGAGGTCGCCCGACCATTCGACCGTCTGGTACTGCGCGGTGAAGGCGAAGTTGTCGCCCGCGACCGGCTGCAGGTTCGAGGTCGCCGCCGCCGCGCCCGCGCCGATGCGCGCCTGCACCGAGTTCAGCGTCTCGGCGATCCCGCTGGCGAGCGCCACCGGGTCCGTGGCGAGGAAAAACTTGCCGCGGCCGTTGACCGCAGCGTGCCAGACGTCGTCGAGCGCGGTGGCGTCGTCGCTGACCGGGGCGGGCCAGAACGTGCTGCCCTGCCGGATGTTGAAGAAGTCCCCCGCCTGCTGGGTCTCGTAGTTCGGGTCGTAGATGAGCGTGCCGGCGACGCCGATGCCGACCGTGAACGTCGTCATGTGCTGGTGCGGCGCGTTGTCCTTTCCGGACGAAGGAACCTGGTTGGCGAGGTCGCCGCGCAGGTCGGTCTTGTAGTAGTACATGGCGACGTCGGCCAGCGTGTTGCCCGCCCGGTTGCCGTCCCACGAGCCGCTATCTTTGGTGGCGTACGGCGGAACTTCCACCGTCTGCCCGCCGGAGAAGGCGCTGTCCTGGTTGCCGACGCTGCTCGAGCCGTCGAGCTCGTAGTAGCCGCTCGAATCGTTCCAGTAGCCGTCGGTGGTGAGGATCGAGTAGCTGGGCTGGCAGGCGAGCTGGATCGGGCTCGCTCCCATGCTGCTCGGGTTCGTGTCGCCGTAGTAGCGCCCGGCGCGCGAGAGCGCGGCGCGCAGCGGCGTGCCGCCACTCGCGGGGGCGTTGTAGAGCTTGCCGTACCAGAGGTCCTTCTGCTGCCCGGTGCTGGTGGTGAAGTCATTCACCGCCAGGTAGTGCGTGCCCGAGAAGTTGATGGTCTTGAAGCCGACGCGGAAGTCGCTTCCCAGCGTGAGGAAGGCGCGGCCGATCGAGGTCTTTGCCATCTGCATGCGCGTGCGGTAGTACGCGAACCAGTTGGCGAAGTTGATCATCTCCTCTTCGTAGGTGCAGGCGGTCGCGCCGGAACAGTCGGTCCGCCCGGGCGCCTTCGGATAGGTGAAGCCGGGGACGATGTTGGTGCGCACGAACAGGCCGCCGGTCGTGAAGTTGCTCGTCGAATGCGCCAGGTCGCCGGTCGTCACGCCGCCCGCGAGCGAGCCGCTCTGGTTCGTCAGCCCGGAGTCGGACCAGGCCATCGGCCAGCCGTTGCGCTCCGAGCCGGTGCCAGCCGGGGCGGTGATGAGCACCGTGGAGCCGCTGCCGCTCGCGACATAGCCGTGCGTCGCAGTGAGGGCGTTGATGGCGGCCCTCAGCTTGGTCGCCATGTTGTTGTTGGTGCAGCCCGAGCCGCAGCTCACGCTCGAGGCGATCAGGTCTTCTGCCGGGCCTCCCGGCGCGCCGATCCTCAGGTAATTGACCCGGTCGCCGCTGCTGCCGGCGCCGCCGATGTTGAACGAGATGCTGGCCGCCGTACTGCTCACCACCGGGGCGTTCACGCTGATCACGCTGCCGGCGTGCTCGATGCTGGCGTCCGGCGCGTCGATCAGGATCTCCTGCGTGGTGCCGCCCGTGGGACCCAGGCTGGCGTTGTAGCCGTGCCCCCCGAAGTTGGCGTCGATCTTGTTCATGATGGCCGTTGCCGCGGTCGTGCGGTTCGCCGCGCTGTTCGTCGCGACGGTAGTGAGCGCGATGCCGTCGTACAGGTTGACCACGGTCCCATCGGGTTTGGTCACCGTGATCTGCAGGATCGTCGGCGCGCCGGCGTCGCCGGCGGAGAGGATGATCTTGCCCTGCGCGGCGCCGCTCGCCCCGCCGGTGCCGAGAAACTTCGGGAACCGGTAGGTGCTGGTGCGGTTCTTCTGGCAGTTGGTGTGCGCCGCGCTGTCGCAGAAGCGCACCGGCGCCGGGAAGCTGTACGTCACCCCGCTGAACACCGTCGGCTGCGTGGCGGCGATGCAGCCGGGAGGCGATTGGGTCGGCGTGGAGATCAGCGCCGCGTTGTTGCAGAACTCGGTGACGAGAATGCGGTAGTAGTACGGCGGGCCGAACTTGTATTTGCGGTTGCTCGAGCCGTCGCGGCCGTAGCCGAAAGTGGCGTCCGGATAGGTGTAGCCGCTGTTGGTCTTGCAGTTCGCCGTGCTGGTCGCCGACGCCCCCGTGGAATTGCACCACACGCGGTCGGGGTACCCGCCGACGAGGTCCATCGTCGTCACCGGCGTGAACGGCCCGCCGATGTCCCAGTGCGTGTTGTTGGACGTCGTGCTCGAGAGATTGCCGCCATGCGGAGTCTTGCGCGCCACGTCGGAGGTCGCCGAGCTCACGTTGTCGGTGGGCACGAGCGTCCAGCCGGTGGTCGCCGCGTTGGTCATGTCGCCCTTCGAGCTGCCGTCGAAGTTCACCGCCGGGAAGTAGCGGATCTCGGGGTTGTAGTACTGGGTGTTGAAGTCCGGCGACATGGCGGGCGGGTCGCCGGGAAAGCAGTCCTGCAGGGTAGACGTGATCGCATTGTCGCCATCGAGCGAGTCGCGGCAGTTGGTGACCGTGCCGGCGCTGACGTTGCTCGACACATAGTCGGGCATGAATTGCCGCGCCATCGAGCCGGAGTCGTCCAGGATCAGGAGCATGTTCGGCTTCACGCTGCTCGCCGGCTGAGCGAGCGGACCGTCGGCGATGTCGGTCGCCTGCGCATGGAGCGCGCCGGGCACGGCGAGCGAGAGACCGATCGCCGCGGCAGCGAGGTGCTTGCTGAGGTTCCTGATGGCATCCATGACGTTCTCCATTCGCCCGGGCCTCAGTAGAGGGTGGCCTGGACGTAGCTTTGCGCATTGCGCGGCCCGGTGACCCGCACCGTGACGCGGTACATCGCCGACGTGGGCACCGAGATCGCGTAGGTGCCGTACGCCGCGGCGCCCTTGGTGCCGGAAGCGGCGGTGCCCGCCGCCCCGCTCACCTTGACGCAGCCCGTGTCGGTCACCTGTCCCGAGCTCTCGCAGAGGCGGTGGACCACGTAGCGCACGGCATAGCCGGTGGGCGGTGTGAATGGCGCCGCGGCGACCTGGGCCGCGGCCGTCCAGTCGTAGTCGGCCTTCACCGGATCGTTGCCGAAGAAATCGACGTCCTGCCAGGTCGAGAAATAGGCGTTCCCCGTCATGTCGTTTTTCAGGTTCTCCACCGGCTGGCCGATCAGCCATGCGCGCGCCGCCTCGACGCCGAGGTCGCCGACGTGCATGCTGGTCTGGCGGAAGGCGAGGTTGCCGGCGATGATGGTCCCGGTATCGACCCCGCGCAGCAGCGCCACGCCGGCAAGCGACATCGCCACCAGCACGATCAGCGCGATGAAGAGAACCACGCCCTCCTGAGCCCGGCGCAGCGTTCGCCTCATGAGGACCTCCAGATCATGTTGCGCAGCGGAATGGTGGTCTCGAAGACTCGGTAGCGGTAGCAGCGGTCCTCGCTGGTCACCGTCACGACGTCGATCTTCGTGAACTGCGTGGCGCCCGACCACGTCGGGGCGTTCGCCCCCGTGGTGGCGTCGCAGTTGCCGCCGGAGACCGAGGGCCGCTCGAAGTTGCCGATGCGGGCAAGCACCGCCATGCGCAGCGCAAGCACGCCGGTCCACTCGGCGCTGTTCACCGGCTTGACGTTGTTCCAGGCATCGACGACGCCGTCGTTGTCGGTGTCCTTGCCGTACTCGGCGCGCATGTCGAGGATCCCGTCGACCAGGTCGCGCGGCGTGCCGGCGCCCGACTGCAGCAGCCCGTCGGTGACGCGCAGCTTCCTGTTGGTGATCGAATAGCTGCGCACGATCGGGTTGCCGAGGTTCATGATCATGTCGCCCGACCCATAGGTGGTCGGGAATGATCCCCAGGCCGGCGGGTTATAGGGCGCGCTCGCCCCGGGGTTGAGCTGCAGCTTTTGCGGGCCGGGCTGCACTTGGGTGATCTTGCCGAGGGTGCAGCCGCCGGCGTTGACGAGCAGGATCAGGTCGTTCACCTGGAAGCCGGCGGTACCGTCGACCGTGACCTCGGAGGACGAGGGAACGAAGTTCGTGATGCTCGAGGGCATCATGCGCTCCGCCTCGGTGCCGTACATGACGGTGATCTGGTCGGGCTCGCCCGCGGTCACCGTGATGAGGACCGGCGCGAGCTCGATGTCGGGCAGCGTGCCGCCCATGCTGCCGGAGTAGGCCGGGTCGTAGTACCAGTGGATCTCGCCGCACCCGAGCGCCCCGGAGTTGGCGATGCCGTAGCCCGAGAGGCGCACGTCGCGCTCGACGCTATACAGGGCGATCAGGCCGTTGGTCTGCGCGCCACCCTCCCCGAGGGTCGAGCGGTTGAACCGGTCGCCGGTGATGTAGGCCTGGGTGATGATGAGGATGCCGATCAGGCCGATCAGCACCGCGACCATCACCTCGACCAGGCTCAGGCCTGCTTGGCGGTTGCGCATGGCGGACCTCATGAGCCGTTGATCTGCGTGACGGCGATATGGCTGTTGACCTGCGCGTCGCCCGGCGGCTGCCAGCGCACGGTCACCGTCACTTCGTTGGCGGAAATGGCGATTTCGGGCGCGTTGGCGCCGGTCGCGTTCGGCAGCAGCTGCTCGACGCGGTCGATCCACGTGCACACCGGCGCAGCAGGGCAGGTGGCCGGGGTGCCAGACGAGGTGGCGAAGGCGGAGAGGTTGGCCTTGTCCGCCACCCACATCCTGCCGATGACCTCGTTGGCGAGGAAGCTCGCCTCGGAGCGGTACTTGGCGTCGATGGTGGCGCGCATCGCGGTCGCCTGCATGCCGATCAGCGCGAGGATCCCCACTGAAAAGATCAGGATCCCGATCAGCGCCTCGAGCAGCATCACGCCCTGTTGCCGGTGGATCGGCGGTTTCATGGGGCGGCTCCTCCTCACGAGCAGTGCCGTGGGTCGGCGGCATCGCCGACCTTGGGGTCGCACATCTTGATCGAGCCGCCGCTGGTCACCATGATGGCGAGGCAGCGCATGGTGCCGTTCACGTCATCGTCGTGGACGCAGACTCCCGAGGCGCTCTCCAGATCGACCCTCTGCAAGCTCGCGCCGGTCACGCGTCCCAGGCCGTTGAAGGTGACGACCGGCGCGGCGTCCGTCGTGACCCGGACGTTGACATTGCCCTCGCGGGCGGACTTCTTCTGCACGATGCGCGGGGCGGCGTCTCCCGGAGCCACCTCACACGCACCGGCGGGGTTGTCCAGGCTGACCACCCAGCTCAGCGAGGTGGAGTTGTTCAGCGCCGCGCCGCTGACGGTGCAACCGCTCGTAAGGTCCGACACGAGCTGGAAACGCACCGATGCGTTGCGACGCACCGCCTCGGCGCGCGCGAGCGCGAGGCCGGCAAGCGTGGTCTCGGCGGCGTTGCGGATCTGCGTGTTCTGCAGGAAGTTCGCGAATTCCGGCACGCCGAGGAACATCAGGAAGGCGACGATCGTCAGCCCGATCATCAGCTCGATCAGGCTGACGCCGGCCTGCGCGGACTTCAGCACGAGTCGCCCTTCCTCGTCACCCAGCAATTGGCCGAGCTGTTCCAGCCCGGCAGCGAGGTGAAGGTGGAGGCGCGCACGTTCGACTCGTTGATGGTGTAGACGAAGCCGGTCATGCCCTGGTTGGCGACGCCGGTCGCGGTGCAGGTAAAGGCGGTGGCCGTGACCGGGTTGCAGGCGTAGGTGAAGTACTTGGTGTTCTGCAGCGTCTGATTGAAGCCGACGTAGGTGCGGTTGTCGGAGAACCACTTCTCCGCGCGCAGCCTGAGCTCGGACAGGCTGGAGGTGGCCTCGGTGATCTTGCCGCGCTGGATATAGTTGGTGTACTGCGGGAAGGCAACGGCGGCGAGAATCGCCACCACCGCGACGACGATCATCAGCTCGATCAGCGTGAAGCCCCTTGCCTTGCGCATGTGCCCCCCTTGTTTGCCTATGATGCTAGTGAGGGGGCGGCTCCGGGGGCAACCGGGGGCGACCAGCGGCGCCCGGGCCGGCGCGAACGGTGCGATGCGCCGCAGCAAGCCGTGAACTCGGTCACGCCCGGGAGGGCGGGGGGAGGGCCTGTCGTATAATTCGCGCCTTCCCGGGCACCGCTGGTGTAGCTCAGCTGGTAGAGCAACTGATTCGTAACAGGTGGGTTTGCAGAAAAACCTGTGTGACATCATCAGGTTATCTGTAGGTACGCGATCTAATAAGCGCCTAATAAGTGGCCGTGGCAGTGCTGCTGTAGCTCAGTTGGTAGAGCAGTCGCTTCGTAAGCGTCAGGTCGTCCGTTCGAGTCGGACCAGCAGCACCACCTTCCTCACAATCTCTGGCAACGGCGCTCGACGTCGCGCGCGTTAGAGCAGCCGGCTGAACTCCATCGAGCCGCTCGCGAGCAGGATGCCGAGCGCGATCCACCAGGCGCCCATCGTCTCGAGGTGCAGCCCTCCGACTACTTCGTCCTCAAGGCGCTTTCTGATCTCGGCGTCGCCCGTCTCCCGCGCGCTACGCTCCGCCGCTATCGCCTCTTTCCGCGTTGCGGCCTCGCGCTCGATCCGTTGGTTGGCCTGAAACAGATCGCCGTCGATCCGCTTCACGGACTGCTCAAGGCGCGCAACGCGCTCCTCCAACGGAGTGTTAGGTCCCGGTGCCACCGTACCGTGGCCGATCATCGCCGATCCACCTGCGACAATTCCAGCGGCGCCGCTGACGTGCGCCGTTACGTTGCGCTGCTTCAGTGTGGGGAAACGACTGAGGTAGCGCCGCGCGGCGTCGAGTATGCTGGGCCGCCCAAATCTTTTGCGCGCCTCGCTTAGCCCAATGACCACCATGAGGAGGCCGAGCAGTTGAAGGACGAGGCCGGTCCACCGAATCCGTGCCTCCGGCGTATCGAAGATCAGCCAGCAGATACTCCCCGTTAGGAGGATCGGAAAGACGAACTTGTACGTTAATCGCGCCTCCTCTTCTTGAAGCCACGCGATAAAGCGTCCTGGCCAGGATATGACGCGCTGCAAGTGCGGCGACATTTGTCTAATTCACGCGTTGCCCGACGGGGGAGGTTGAACCAGCTAGTAGAGGCGGTCGCCCCCGAAATCAGAAGCACCGTGTGGGAGGAACCGGCGCTCGTACCGCCAAGGCGTTGACCAAATGATAGCGGCTTGGAATTCGCGCTGCACCTCCGACACCCAGACCGCGTAAGTGGACCTTTTGCGCGTTTCTCGATGAACACGCCGTGCCGCACCCCGAAGCCACGTCCACCAAGACCGTGGTGCGCGGGCTCCTTGCGGAAGCGCTCGGCGAGCTCTTGCTTTAGAAGTACTTCGCCTCTAGATCGCTAAGGAGGTGCAGGCAATCACCCGGCCCGATGAAGCCCGGCGCGCCGTCGTTGAGCAGCCGTCGGCCTTGCAGCGCAGAGACAATCTCGAGCCCGCGCCAGTGCGCCGGGCGTGTGGGCTCACCCCGTCTGAAGCTGAAGCGCCCATCATGAGCAGCGGCGTTGCGGCAGTGGCGAAGGAATTCCCAATCCGGGTCCTTGGTGTGCACCGCTTCCGTGGTTTCCCAGGCAACGATCAAGAGCGCGCCCGCGCTTAGGCGGTTGAGGTGTGGGATAGCGGCGCGATGATTCGATACGACGCTGGAAGCCAGGCGCTCGATGCTCACCTCTACGCGGGCCGCCACCTCCGAGTGCAGCGCTGATTCTGCGAGCAAGCCAGTGATGCCGCCGCTCGCGATCTTGCGCGCCGCCTCGCGGGTCGGCTCGTCCTCAAAGGCATCCAGCATGCCCCGCAGCGCTTCCGCGTCGAGGAGCTGCTGCATCTGCGCGCGGATACCCCGTGACGCTATCTCGTTGAACCCGTGAACCTGGCACAGGTAGCAGACGACGAGTCCGTAGAACGGCCCGTCGGCTCGAAACTGGAGACGCGGCTCAAGGAAGTCTGGCATGGAGGCCCCGAGGCTACACCTAGCGGCGACGTCAGAAACAAGAACGCCGCCCGGAGGCGGCGTTAAGGGGCGGCTCAAGCGGCTCTACAGCGCGCCCTCGACCTCCGCCGGGGTAGCCGGACGCGCGGTGCACCACGTCACCCCGCGCTGGTAGAGCACGTCGCGCATGCGCTGCTCGGTCGAGGGCGACCGCACCAGCACGCTCCACTCCGTGCTGCCGCCGGTGTACCCGGCGCCTAGGACCTCGGGAAACACCTCGGCCAGCGCCGGGGCGCGCAGCGCTTGGGTCAAGCACTCGCGCTGCACCTCGGACACCGTGACCACGTAGTAGGCGGGCCTCATGCGCGTTTCTCGATGAACACGCCATGCCGCAGCCCCCAGGCAACGTTCATCAGCACCTTGCTGCGGGGCTCCTTGCGGAAGCGCTCGGCGAGCTCCTCGCGCGTGAGCGGGGCCTTGGTCACCGCCTGCACCATCTTGAGCATGAGGCCCCGCTTCGCGGTGGCGCCCGGCTTCAGGGCGATCTTCGGCGTCTTCACCGTCTTCCCTTGCTTCGCCATAAGTGACTCCTCTCGGTTGTAGGACTGCCCGAGGAATCATTCGAGGGCTGCTAGGGAATCGCAACACCTTAAGCCAGTAATCGGCCTGCGCTCGTCAGAAGTGCTTCGCCCAGATCAAGTAGCGCATCCAGTCCTCCCTACCGAATCGCGCCCGTAGCATCGCCACTGTCATCGTCCGCGCCGGGTTCGCGCTCGTACTTGAGGCAGCTATTGGCGTGCGGGGCCATGGGCATCCCGCGTAGCTGGCATTCGAAGGCTACGCCCCAAGGCGCGCACGTGTAGCGCGCCAGGTTTGCGTCGATATATCTGCATGTCCGACAGAGGCCCGCGGGTTGGTCGAGCGGGCCGTGCATGCTGGACGAATATACAGTAACCCTGTATCATCCTGAGGCTCGCCTCGTGCGATCTTTCCGGGGCGTCACGCGACAATTTGTCTAGTAGGCCCGCCGGGACGGGCGTCGGGGAGAAGCCGTGAAGCTGAAATCCGTGCAGGTCCGAATGTTCCGCAACATCCTTGACTCCACCGAGGTGAAGATCGAGGAGAAGGTGACGTGCCTAGTCGGTAAGAATGAGTCCGGCAAGAGCGCGTTCCTGAACGCCCTGTGGCGGGTAAAGCCCGCGCGCACGAAACCCGAGTTCGTCATCCACGACCACTACCCGGCCTGGCTCGAGAAGCGGCACCGCAACGAGGGCGTGAACCAGAAGGAGTTCGAGCCCGTGGAGGTCTGCCTTGAATGGGAGCCCGCCGATGCCAAGGTGATAGAGGAGAAGTTCGGCCCGGGCGTTGTTGCCGCGGGAGCGAAGCTGCGGGTGTGGAAGGACTACGGCAATGAGTTCCGCTGGGAGAGCGGCTGCAACGAGCAGCAGGCAGTCAAGAACTTCCTCGGCAATAACCATGTGCCGGCCGCGGAGCAGACCGCTTACGCTGCGCTCGCGGCCTTCGAGGCACTGAAGGCGAAGCTCGCCGCGGACGTGGAGAAAAGCAAAGAGGCGGCCGACGACCACAAGCTGTTCACCAATGCGCAGTCCGCGCTCAAGGCGCTGCTCGGCAAGAAGGACGACTTCGATGACGCGGCGTGGGGCGTAGCCGAGCCGCGCGTGCCGGAGTTCTTCTACTTCGCGGACTACAGCAAGCTGCCCTACACCGTGAAGATTCATGACGTACTGAAGACCGATAAGCTCGAAGATCCGGAGGCGACGGCGCGCGCGCTGCTCATGCTCGGCGGCACCGAGAAGGAATACATGCTGAACCCGAGCTACGAGCGTCGGAAGCGCGAGCTGGAGAATGTCGCGAACGTGCTGACGGAGGACGTGAACAAGTATTGGACGCAGAATCCGGAGTTGCGGGTGCAGCCCGACATTACGCAGGTGACCGAGCAGCGCGGCGATGGCAAGCATGCCGTCCTCGATGAAATGAAGCTGCGCATCTGGGACAACCGACACTCGCTATCGTTGCCCTTCAACGAGCACTCGGCCGGGTTCCAATGGTTCTTCTCCTTCCTCGCCGCATTCTCCGAGTACGAGCATCGCGATCCGCCGGTGGTGATCTTGCTGGACGAGCCCGCGGTGGGCCTCCACGCGAAGGCGCAGGCCGACTTCCTGCGGTTCATCGAGGAGCGCCTGACCAAGCGCTGCCAGGTTATCTACACCACGCACTCCCCGTTCATGGTGCAGCCGGGCAAGCTGGAGCGCGTGCGGCTGGTGGAGGACCGCGGCAAGGAATTTGGCGCAGTGCTTTCCAGCGACGTGCTTACCCGCGACCGCGACACGCTGTTCCCGCTACAAGGCGCGCTCGGCTACGACTTGGTGCAGCACCTGTTCGTCGCCGAGAACAACGTCGTCGTGGAAGGGACGTCCGATTACGCCTACCTCAAGCTCATCTCGGATTACCTCGCGTCGAAGGGCCGCACCAGCCTCGATCCGAAGTGGAGCATCGTTCCGGTAGGCGGGGCCGATCTGATCCCGACGTTCGTCGCGCTCCTTGTTAACCATCTCAAGATCACGGTGCTGGTGGACTCGCGCAAGGAAGGCCACCAGAAGCTTGAGCGCATGGCGAAGGACGGTTACCTGGACAAGCAGCGGATCATCCTCCTCGGTGAAATCCTCGGCCGCAAGACGGGTGATGTTGAGGACTTGTTCGAGGTGGGCGAATACCTCGGGCTTTACAACAAGGCGTTCGGCAAGGCGATCAAGGCCACGGACCTCAGGGGCGATGACCCCATCGTCGTGCGGATCGCGCGGCTGGAGGGCTTGGACCGCTACGACCACGGTCGCCCCGCGGACGTGCTACTGCGCGAGCGCGAGGCGTTGCTGTCGAAGCTGAGCGAGGACACGTTCAAGCGCTTCGAGCAGTTGTTCGAGCGAATCAACAAGACGATGGGGAAGTAGAAGGCGTCGTATGGCCGGACCAAAGGTCCACCTTTTCGTCGATAACTCTAACGTTTTCATTTCCGCAAAGGACGTGGCGGAGAAGCGCGAGGGCGGCCACGTGGCGCGACAGCAGGTGCGCCTGCAAATCGACCATATGCTCAGGCTCGCGTTAGCAGGCCGCGAATTGGGAAAAGCCTTCGTCGTCGGTTCGGTTCCCCCGGAGCAGCGCGCAGTGTGGGACCGTTACGCGAAGGCGACCGGGGTAAGGCCCGAACTTTTCGAGCGCGGCCAGTTCAGCGGGGGAGAGCAGGGGCTAGACCAGTGCCTTCAGGTGCATATGCTGAGGGCCATGAGCGATTTCGCCGAAGACCCCCAGGTAGCGGTACTCATGACCGGCGATGGAGCGGGCTATGACGATGGCGTCGGCTTCCACGCTGACATGGAGCGCATGCACAGAGCGGGTTGGGGCATTGAGGTTATCAGCTGGCAGAGCCACTGCCGCAAAGCTCTTCGGGAATGGGCCGTAAAGAACGGCGTGTTTGTTTCGCTCGACGATTACTACGAGGCTGTTACTTTTCTGGAAGGCCAGCGACAGTCGAAGGCGCTCGACCTATCGAAGCGACAGGTGACCATCGCGCGCCCCGGTCCCGCAAAACTCGCAGAGGAACGTGCTCAGAAAGCGGCGGCAGCGCAGATCGCAGCGCTGGAACGCCAGGTCAAGGAAATGCAAGAGGCGAAGGCTCTGAAGGACAAGCGCCGCGAGAAGTACGAGCGGCGCTACGCCAGAGGCGGGAAGACGTAACGCTCTTAGTGGGAGACGGCTGCGACCTACGCGCCGGCTATCTGGTAAGATGGCGGCTCAGAGTGTAGCTCAGTTGGTTAGAGCGCCCGTCTGAGGGACGGGAGGCCGAGGGTTCAAGCCCCTCCACTATTCTTCAAAACGAAGCCCGGCAGATTGCCGGGCTTCGTCGTTTCGGGGAGTAGTGCGGGCCACGCGGGAAGTTCCTGCCCGCCGCCCGCGCTCGGTGCACGCTCGCCCGACGACCGAGGGCATCGCCTCGCCGGCAGGAACGGCCCGGCGGCGAGCGCGTGCTGCTCTATCCCGTGCTGCGCTCCGCTTCCTTGCGGTTGAGGTGCCGTCCTTGGTTTATGGCGCCCAGGTCCACGGGCGCATCGGCCGGGTCGCGCGGCGTTGGAGCCGCCGTAGGCGGGCTCATCGCCTGCCACAGCTCGAGCAGCAGCTCGGGCCGCACGTCGGCACGGCGCAACACCACGTGGCCGGCAGCTTCCAGCGCCAGCACCTCCTGCTCCTCGCGGCGCTCCAGGTCGTCCAGCTTGGCGCGCAGCTCGTCCAGCTTGGCGGCCCGCTTGCCGGCGGGCAGGCCCCGCGCTCCAGGCGCGGCGGTGCAGAGCGCGACGAGGCGGTCCTCGGCCTCCTTGGGGCCGAGGAGCGCGATCAGCACCGCCCACGGCACGCCGCCGGTCGCGTCGGGCAACTCGTAGCGGTCGGCCACCCGGCCGAACCGCAGCAGGGCGTTGGTGGCCCACTCGCCCGAGCGCTGCGCTCGCTCCAGGGCGGCGCGGACCTTCACGCGCGCATCCTCGGTGGCTAGAGGCGCCCGCTCCACGTCGCGCGCGGCGCGCTTGGTTTCGGTGATCTGCGCCTGGATCGCGTCCAGCTTCTTGCGCGCGGGTTCGCCCGCTCGTAGCAGGTCCATCACACCCTCCCCGGCAGCACTGGCGGCGTGTTGAGGCCGGTCACGCTCCAGTCCAGTTCGTCGCGCAGCACCTGCTCGTCGCGGTCCACGCGCGCCATGACGGCCTCGGCTACGCGCGCCGCCTGCCTGCTGTCTGCGTTGAGCGCTTGGTGCCGAGCCTCCAGCTTCGCGATCTCCGCGTCCACCTCCGCGACGCGCCCGGCGATCTCCTCGACGTGCTGCCGGCAGCGCTGCTCGTCCCGCGTGCGTGACTCCGGCGTGCTGTGCAGCCGCGCGGCGGCGTGCTGCGTCTCCGCCAGCTCGCGCTCGGCGGACGCCTGCATCACCAGCAGTTTCTTGCGAACCTCGCGCTTCTCCTTCGCTGCCTCGTACACGCGCAGGCGCTCGGCCTGCAGGTCCCGCAACACGCCGACTACGTGCCGCACCTTCTGCTTGGCGACCGTGCCCAGCCTCATGCCGGCCTCCCTTGCGCGGCGGCCTCGTAGATGCGCTCGCGACGCGCGTACACGTCAGTCGGGTCGGGCAGCGCGCTGACCGGCTGCTCGGTGGCCTGGGGCGCCACCAGCTCGCCGCGTGCGGCGGCCTCGTAGACGCGCGTCCGGTGCGCGTAGATCGCCGTGGCGTTGGCCAGGCCCTCGTCCTCGCGGCCCGGCACGCGCGCCTGCTGGGCGCCGCCGTGGCCCGCCTCGATGGCCTCTCGCTCCTCGACGCCGGCCGCGCGCGCCTGCCGGTACGCCTCGGCCTGCTCTGCCGTCCAGGTGTACCGCTCGCCGCTCTCTGTGATGAAGTTCTGCGCTGTTCCCATCGAACACCTCCTTGTGTGGGTTAACCGTCTGCTGATTCTGTGGAGCGCAACACAACGGGGACAACGCCCGGCGCGCCGCCCTCCGCCGCCGCCTGCCGCCTTTTGCCGCCGGAGTTGAGCCACACGGCTAGTTCCTCGAGGTCGTAGAGCCAGCGGCGCAGCAGCACCGCCGGGGGACCGTCGCCGCGCGCCCGCCACGCGCGGAGGGTGCGCTCGTTGACGTCGAGGAGGAACGCCGCGCCGCGCTCGTCGGTGTAGAGGGAGTCGGTGATGAGGGGGAGGCGTTGGGCGCGCAGCGCGGCGGCAAGGCGCTCGGCGGTCACCATGGGACGCGACGGCGCTCGCAGTGACCTATCTTCGAGTTCGCCCTTGTCGAAATCGGGCCGTAGCTGCACGACCCTCGCGTCCTTCGGGACCCCCTAACGCGAAAGGGGCGGGAAAGGACCCGTTGCCCCTTCGCCGGGCGAATCGCTTCCCTCCCGCGTGACGACGGCCGCGATGCATTGCGCGCGCACGTGCTGTTTGCTGCTCTGCCGGTGCAGGCAGGCGTGGGGCGCCGTGGGGCTACAGGGCGGTCCGCGACGGTCCGCGGACCTTCCCTATCTCGACCTATGTAAAGGAAAAGAGATAGAGAGGAAGAGATAAGGAAGATCGCGGACCGCTGCGGACCGCGGACCGGCCCCCTAAGGCGGCTCATGCGCCCTCCTCGGGCAGCAGCTTCATGCCCTCGAAGCAGCGTACGCGCCCGCCGCCCTTCACGCGGGGCCGCTGCACCTGCAGGGTGGGCACCGCCGCGTGCAGGTCCCTAGAGAACGTCTGTACCGTGCCTGGGTGCTCGCGGCCGTTCTGCGCGCAGAAGCGCACCCACGCGCGGTATACGTCTTCACAGGGCGCCTGCGTACCGGGCTTCACCTCGCAGCGCTCGCGCAGGAACGCCTTGATCGGGGAGGACAGGTCGGCCAGCAACTCCACCTCCTCCTGCGCACTCTTGGGCTGTACGAAGTAGCCGCGCTTGCGCAGCCGGCCCAGACCGTCGAGCGCCCAGTTCAAGATGCCGGGCAGCTCGGCCTCCAGCGCGTGCAGTAGTCCGCGATCCTCGCGGCCGAGGAACGAGCGCTTGAGCCGGAGCACGACGAATCGCGAGGCCAGCGCTCCGGACGCGTCCGCGATGCGCGGCAGCTCGTTCGAGAGCACGAGGAAACGCACGCCCAGGCGGCCGGTCCACGCGCCTTGGTTCTTGCGGTCGATCTGCTGGCCGTCTTGGCCCGATACGCTGAGTAGCCGCTCGGCCAGCGCTTGCTGGTCGGCGCGCCCGCCTAGCCGCGCGTCGCTGATGATGGCGAGGCTCTTGCCGATGAGCGGTTGCAGGCCGAAGCGCTCGCCCAGGCTGCCGAGGGTCGGCCACGCCACGTTGTCCGCGCCGACGAGCGCCTGCACGATGCCGGCGATGGTGCCCTTGCCAGAGCGCGGCGGGCCGACGAGCAAGACGATCTTTTGCTGCCGGCTGTCCGTGGTAAGGAAGTAGCCGACCACCTCCTGCAGCGCTGTTACGGACTCGGCGTCGCCGCTCCATAGCTCATCGAGGAACTTGGTCCAGCGGCCGGGCGGCGGCGCCTTGGCGTCGAAGTCGAAGGTGACCGCGCGGAGGTTGAAGTAGCTGGGCGCGTGCGGGTGCAGCGCGCGCGTATCGAGGTGGAGGAGGCCGTTCGAGGTGCTCAGCAGCTCGGCCGGCGGCGGGGAACCGCGACCGTCCAGCCAGAGCGGCGGCTCGCCTACGTCGAGCGTGGCGGCGTTGCGGAGGCTGTGGAGCACGTCCTCCGTGCGCCGGGTGTTGGGGCGGTAGGGGAACGTGACCGCCTGCTTATCGCGCTCGAGCGCGGCCTCGAGGAAGCTATGCACCTCGGCGCGGATGACCTGCGACTCGACGCGCTCATAGCGAGCGCCGGCCCAGCGGTAGTAGTCGTCGCGCCAGAAGTGCAGCGTGCCCTCGGCGCTGCCGAGGAACGCGCGCGCGGCCTCCAGCGGCGCCGTGGGATCGAGTACCAGCTCGACCGCTGCCCGCTCAAGCTTGGCGTAGCCGGCGGCGCCGTGCTGCACGAGGAAGTCGTCGAGGCCGACCTTCGCGCCGTCCGGGGCAGCGGGGAGGATGACCTGCACCACCTGGGCGCCGCGCCGGGTGAGCTCCAGCGCGAGCGCGTGCAGCGCTGCGAGGACGGCGGGCTTGTGCGCCGCGTCCGAGTCGAACGCGAGTTCTACCGGGCGCCCGCTCCAGTTGATGGCGTCCAGCTCGGGCAGCGGCACGCTGCGGCCGTTGACCTTCGTGCGCCACGACCAGACGCCCCCGAACGCGAGGCAGGCGAGGCCGTGCTCGGTGGCGCACATTGCCTTGACCTCGCCCTCGGTGATGACCAGCAGCCGGCGCGGATCGGCGAGCAGGGCGGGCCAGTCGCGGCGCGCCGGGTCGAAGTAGGGGTGGTTGCGCGTGCCGTCGGGCTGGCGGAACTTCATGGCCGGCGGCGCACCGGCCTCGTCGCGCAAGATGCGGTAGCGGCAGAACGGCGCGTGGAAGTTGAGGAGGGGCTTGCCCTCCGGCGTGAAGTAGGGGAACACGAGCACCGGGCGGCGCAGCTGGAGCGCGGCCTCCGCCTCGCGCGCGGTCAGGAAGCCGAGGCGGCGCTTGGTTGCCGCGCGGGCACTCACGCCGCGCGCTTTGAGGTAGTCGAGAGCGGCGCGCGGCAGGGTCACCGGCGCTCCCGCGCTGCCTGCGCTAGGAACAGGCGGGCGATCTCTGGCGGGGATTGCCGTGCCCCCGCCGGCAGCAGTAGCAGGCGCGCTTTGCCAGCCTTCCCGATCGCGTAGCGCCGCGCTATGTAGCGGGCGCCGCCCAGCTCGCCGGCCCGGCGGTGCGCCTCCATGCGGCTGCGCCAATCCAGCGGTCCCGGCAGCGGGCGGAGGCGTTGATAGATAGCGCGCAGGGCAGCTCGGCTGAGCCGGCCCTCGGCCGCAGCGGCGCATAGACGGCGCCAGCAGGCCGCGTAGTTGCCCGAGCGCCACGCGGTCCCGAACACGGTTCGCAGTTCGGTGCGCGCGCCGTCCTTCACTCCGGCGTCTCCGCGCTGGTGCTTGCCACCTCGCGCGCCGCCATCCAGGCGAGGATGGCGGACTTACGATATCTGATGATCCTCGACCCGACGCGTGTAAATGGGGGCCCATCGCCCCGCACGCGCGAGGCTTCGAGGTGCTGCTCGCTACATTTCAGGTACTCCGCTGCCTCGGACGTGGTGAGTACTTCGTCCATGTTCGCCAATGCAGCGGCAGCTGCGGCCTCATTCACCGCCGCGCGCTCACGCTCGCGGCCGTGTCGCTTGAGCTTCTCTGCTGCAGGTGCCATGCGCCGTCCCTCCGTTGTTCATGCCTGGCCAGAAGCGTGCGCGGCGCGTGGACATGCGCCAAGAGGGGGGACTTTTGCCCGCTATGAAAAAGACTCGCTGAAGGGAAGGGCGGAAACGCCCTACAAGCGGCGCCTGGGGTCGCTTGCGTTCGAGGAGACGCCTACTGAGGCCGGATGTTTACAGGGAAACGGGACTGACTTGCCGGCGCTCGGATTCGACGAACACGGGCAGCCAGTATTCGCACTCCTCCCGAAAGGTCGGATCACTCTCGAAGCGTGCGCAGGCGCGATCGTACTCGCGTCTCAGGGTGTCAGCGCTGCGGGCGCGTCGCTGTTGTTTGCTCGCATCGCTGTGCAGCTCGTCGTAGTCCTCATCCGGATGCGGTCCCCACAACTTCGCGGACCGTTCGACTACTACGCCACCCGGGCCACGCTTGTTTCGGACGGCGGCGGCGGTGTCCTTGTACCCATGGTCGAGCAGGTGCCGAATTGCCTTCGGCACCGTGAGACGGTGAACGATGACTACGGTCTGCACCCAGACCCACAGGCCCCAGTCTCCGCCCTTGCCGGGGCGCGGTGGCCTACCACCGCTTAACTTCATCTTCTTCGGCGCGGTGCGCGGTAGCTTCGATCGCCTGCCGTGGAACATCCCCTCTAGCTCCGCCATCCAGCCGTCCCAATGCCGCGACACGGCGTCCAACGGCGCTTTGGCGATCCTCCTCAGCCGGCGCGCTACGCTCCACTCTCCCCGCGTCGGGAAGCGCAGACCGCTTGCGCGCTCGAGAGCGCCGACACGTTCAACAACGGCTCGGCTTGGCGACCACGAAGGGCCTGCTGCCTCCATTGCCTGGGCGAGGGTGAGGAGCCGCTTCTGCCGGCTGTTGCTCAACGCGTCGCCCTGGCGCGCTTGTGCTTGCAGAGCTCGCGCAGCTTGGCTGCGATGGCCTCCATGACGGGGCGCAGCCGCTCCAGCTCCAGGTCGAGGTACTTGGCGGTCACATCGCCGCCGGGCAGCTTGTGGTTGACCAGCAGCTTGATCGCGTAGGGGGACACGTCGAGCGACTCTGCCGCGCGTTGGAACCAGCGCCGCGTGTCGTGCGGCTTCCACTGGATGCCGTCGAACTCCTCGCGCGGCTCCGCGATATGGCCGCCGTTCTTAGCGCTGACCGCAGGGAAGACCCAAGGCGAATCCTCGAACACCTCATCGTTCTCCTTCTTCCGCGTCTTGAGCAGCTTGACGAGGTAGTCAGTGAGGGGCAGCTCGAACGCGCGCTCCTCGCCGCCCTTCGGATGGGGTACGCGCAGGACGCCCCGCTTGAAGTCGACGTGCTCCCAGCGCGTCGTCGTCCCATCGCCTCGTCGGAGACCCGTGTGCAGCGCGAACAGCAGGTAGTCGCGGCGGATCGGGTTTTCGATTTCAAGGACGTGCTTGTGCCACTCGTGCAGGCGAGAGAGCGGCAGCTCGGTCTTCTCGCGCTTCACGCGGAACAGGTCCACGTTGATGGTGGGGCACACCGGTAGCTCGGGGTGAGCACGCAGCGCGCGGTTCCAGATGGCGCGGAAGGCGACCATGACGGCGTCGGCCGTGGAGCGGCCTTGCCCCTCGCGCCGCTTCCGCTTCCGGCCGTTCGAGTACTCTCCGGCGTAACGGCCCGCCCCGATGTCGGTCGCGATCTTCTGGTGCCGGCGGTGCGCGTCGTCGCGCGTAATCTCGGCGAGCGGCCGGTCCAGCCAGTCCTTGAGGTACTTTTCGATGACGTACTTGTAGCCGTCGATGGTGCGGGCGCTACGGTTAGTTGCCTTCAGCGTGCCGAGGTATAGTTCGAGCGCTTCCCGAAGGGTGAAGCCGCGCACGCGCTGCTTGCGCTTCTCCTCAGTCGGGTCAATGTCGTCTTCTAGCTGAGCCAACAGCTTGAGCGCCTTTTTGCGCGCCTGCTCGACGGTCAGAACGCCGTGCCGCCCGATGGTCGGCCGCGTAGAGCGGCCCTTCACGTATCCCTGCACGAAGTAGGTCTTGGTGGTCGTACCTACGCATACGCCGAAGCCGCGCAGGCGCGTGTCGAAGTACAGCTTCTGGCGCGTGGTGCCGTCCTCCAGCACGCGCGGCTGGGCCGCCTCCACGCTCCGCTTCGTTAGCTCCATGGTGGCGCAGCTCACCGCGCTCTTTGTGGGCTCCACCGTCGTTTGAGTCTTGGCCATGCGTGCCTCCCGCGCTATGCTGTTCGCTAGAGCGCCCGGTTCACCTGCCTCGCCCTCGCCGCTAATAAGCGGCTACTAAGTGCGGAGCTAAAAACCCGAAAGGGTAGGTGAGGGCGTAAGTGACTGAATTATGCCCGGTTTCATGGCTTGAGCGGGCAGTCGGGGCCTAGGAAGGCCCTACCCCTGTAAATTCGTAATCAGTAGGTCCGCGGTTCGAGTCCGCGCACCAGCACCAAGGAAGCCCGCGCCCATGGCCGGCACCATCCTCATCGTCGACGACGACCAGAGCATCCGCGAGCTGCTCAGCCTGCACCTCACCGCGGCGGGATACGAGGTGCACGTCGCCCCCGATGCGATCAGCGCCGGCTACATGATCCTGCGCAGCCCGCCCGACCTCATCATCTCGGATGTCAACATGCCGCACATGGACGGCTTCGAGTTCGTGGCGGCGCTGAAGGCGGACAAGTCGCTGCCCGACATCCCAGTGATCTTCCTCACCTCGCTCGAGGAGGGCGACCACCGCGGCAAGAGCCTCGGCGCGGTCGGCTACCTGACCAAGCCCGTGCGGGCGGACTACCTGCTCACCCTGGTGGCAAAGCACGTCCCGGGCGGGGCGCACCCGATCGGCTAGCTCAGGGGCAGGCCCTCAGCTCGCTGCCCTCCATCTGCAGCGCGATCTCGATGAGGCGCCGCTCGAGCGGCGGATCGACGCTGCTCACCTGCAGCCATACCTTCGGCACCACCGTCTCGCGCTGCCCAACCTGCGCGGTGCGCACCCCCTGCCCGCGCAGCGCGGCGAGCCGCGCCTGCGCGGCGTCCTCGCTGCGGAACACGCCCAGGGACAGCGCCCAGCGCTGCGGCCCTTCCTCCTGCATGATGAAGTACTCCCCGACGCCGAGCTGGCGCAGCTCCTCGGCCTTGCGCAGCGCGCCCTGGCGGTTCTTCTGCGAGGGGATGTAGACCCACCAGCTCGCGGTCTCCTCGGTGCGCCGCTGCGCCAGGCGCACGCCCAGGGCGAGCGGCTCGAGCGCCTTCTCGGCGCGCGGCGCGTCGGCGAGCGTGAAGCTGCCCCATTCGATGCACTTGAGCGCGACCGGAGCCGCCGGCGCGGGCGGGGCTGCCGCGGGCTTGGGCGCGGCCGGCGGCGGCAGCGCCGAGGGCGCCACCACCTTCAGCTTCTCCGGCTCGATCTGCCGCGCGAGCGGCGCCGGATCGGCCGGCGTCTCCTGGGGCGAGAGGTAGCGCCACCAGGCGAAGAAGCCGACGTTGGCGAGCAGCAGGACGAGAAAGAGGGCCCTCACGGGATCGGCGAGCGGGCCGCCTTACGCTCGCTGACGGCGATGTGCGCGAGGCCCTCGAGCACCAGGTTCTCGACGTAGCGCCGCGGCATCGAGATCAGGTCGACGAGGGAGCGCCCCGCGCCGCCGGCGACGATGCACAGCGGCGTGCCGCCCATGTCGCGGAACACGCGGTACATGCGCTCGACCGCGCCTGCCTGCGCGTGGCGGCAGCCGGTCTCGATCGCGTCGACGGTGTTGCGCGGCGCCTCGCGATGCGCGCCTTCCTGGATCGGCAGGCGCCCGGTGTGCTCGTGCAGCACGAAGCGCATCAGCTCCACGCCCGGCAGGATCGCGCCGCCCAGGAACACGCCCTCGGCCGAGAGCATGTCGACGGTGGTCGCGGTGCCGGCATTGACCACCAGGCTCGGCCCGTTGTGCAGGGCGCGCGCCGCGATCAGCGCCGCCCAGCGGTCGGGCCCGAGCGCCTCGGGGCGCTCGTAGCGGTTCCTCACCCCGCAGCGCTCGGCCTCGGCGTGCAGCCACAGCGGCTCGGCCTCGAAGATGCTGGTCCAGTTCACGATGAGCTGGTGCGCGCCGTCGCCCGCGACGTTGGAGATGATGATGCGCTCGGGATCCTCGTGCGTCACCGAGAACGGGTTGACGTGGTCGCCCGAGGCGGCGAACTCGATCAGGGACACCGTGGCGATGCTCTGCCAGGCCTGGCCGTCGTGCCAGCCCCACTTCACGCGCGAATTCCCGGCGTCGATGGCGAGGATCATGCCGGCCTCGCGGAGACGACGCGGCCGCTGCGCACCTCGCGCACGCCTTTGCGCGTCAGCATGCGAAGGGCGCCGTCCTCCGAGATTCCCTGTGAAAGGCCACTCATTGTTGTTCCGTCCGCGAGGCGCACGCGCAGGCGGCGGCCGGCGTTGACGTCCATGGCCTGCCACTGCCCGCGGAGCGCGGCGAAGCCTTGCGCCTCGAATTCCTGCAGCGCGTCGAGCAGCGCGCCGCCGAGCCTGCCGATCACGAGGTTGCGGTCGGGCATCTCCAGGAAGGCGACGCGCCGTCCGAGCTGCGCCTCGAGCCCCGCGACGCGGCGGCAATTGACGCCGACGCCGATGACGGCGACGCCGGCGCGGCTCTCGACCAGGATGCCGCCGAGCTTCGCCTCGCCGACGACGAGGTCGTTCGGCCACTTCAGCGCGACCCGGGCCCCGAGCGCGCGCAGCGCGCGCGCGAGCGCGACCCCGGCGACGAGCGGGAGCGCGGCTAGCTCGCGCGCCGGACGGCGCAGCGGCACGGCGAGGGAGAACGTGATTCCGGCCCCCCGCGGGCTGTGCCAGCGCCGGCCGCGCCGGCCGCGCCCGGCGGTCTGTTCTTCGGCGGCCAGCAGAACGGGGCTCTTCATCCCGTTCTCACAAACGGAAATGTTTGTCGAAGCGCAGCTATCGACCACGCGCACTTCGACCCCGGGCAGGGCGATGGCGGCGGCGTCGAGCTTGTCCATGGGGCGCTAGTTTACGCGGCGAAGGCGAAATCGCGCCCGGGCGCGGCGGCGAACAGGGCCTGGGTGTATTCGTGCCGCGGCCGCAGGAACACCTGCTCGGCCGGCCCGTACTCGACCACCCGCCCCTCCCGCATCACCGCCACGTGGTCGCATACCTGCGCCGCGACGCGCAGATCGTGGGTGATGAAGAGCATCGCGAGATCCAGGCGGCCGCGGATCTCCTCCAGCAGCGCGAGCACCTGCGCCTGCACCGAGACGTCGAGGGCGGACACCGCCTCGTCGGCGATCAGCAGCTCGGGCTCCACGGCGAGCGCCCGCGCGATCGAGATGCGCTGACGCTGGCCGCCGGAGAACTGGTGCGGATAGCGCCCGAGCGCGCCCGGGTCCATGCGCACCAGCGCCATCAGGCGGCGCGCGCGCTCGAGCGCCTCGGCGCGCGGCACGCCGTAGTTGAGCGGCCCCTCGATGATCGCCTCGCCCACGGTGCGCCGCGGGTTGAGCGAGCGGTAGGGGTCCTGGAACACGATCTGCACCCGGGAGCGAAGCGGCCTGAGCGCGCGGGCGCTCAGGCGCGCGATGTCCACGCCACCGAGGCGGATCTCGCCCGCGCTCGGGTCGACGAGGCGCACGATGCAGCGGGCCACCGTCGACTTGCCCGAGCCCGACTCGCCCACCAGGCCGAGGGTCTGGCCCTTGCGCAGCTCGAGGTCGACGCCGGCGGCGGCGCGCACCTCGCGCCGCGGCGCGAGCCAGCCGCGCTCGGCGTAGGTCTTCGACAGGCCGCGCGTCTGCAGCACCATCGGCGCCGCCGGATCGGCAGGCCGGCCGTGGGGCTTGAGCGTCGGCACCGAGCCGATGAGCATGCGGGTGTACTCGTGGCGGGGCCGCTGCAGCAATTCCTCCTTCGCGCCCAGCTCCACCAGCTCGCCCGTGCGCAGCACCGCCACGCGGTGCGCGATCTCGGCCACCACGCCGAAATCGTGCGTGATGAACAGCACCCCCATGCCGTGCCTTTTCTGCAGCTCGACGATCAATCTCAGGATCTGCGCCTGCGTGGTGACGTCGAGCGCGGTGGTCGGCTCGTCGGCGATGAGCAGCGCCGGCTCGAGCGCGAGCGCCATCGCGATCATGATGCGCTGGCGCTGGCCGCCGGAGAGCTGGTGCGGGTAGGCGGCGAGGATGCGCTCGACCTCGGGCAGCGCCACTTCGCGCAACAGCCCGGCCGATTTCTCCCTTCTCTCCCGCTGCGAAAGACCGGTGTGAAAACGCAATACCTCGTCGATCTGCGCGCCGCAGCGCATGACCGGGTTCAACGCCGTCATCGGCTCCTGGAAGACCATCGACATGCGCGCCCCGCGCAGCTCGCGCAGCCGGGCCTCGCCGGCGCCTCTCAGGTCTTCCTCCTCCAGAAAAACATCTCCGGAAGAGATGCGCAGGCCCCTGGGCAGGATGCCCATGATGGCCTGCGCGATCACCGACTTCCCCGACCCCGACTCGCCGACCAGGCACAGGATCTCGCCGCGCTCGACGCTGAAGGACGCGCGCGACACCGCCTCGGCGCGCTCCGCGCCGGCGGGCAGGGCGACCGTCAGGTCTTTGACTTCGAGCGTGCTCATGGCGGGGCGCCCGCCGACCCCCTGACGAGGGGGTCGTGAGCCTGCCGCGCAGCGGCAGGCGAGCGGGGGGTCGGTTCTAGCGGCCGTGGAAACCCGGTGCCGGGAAGTCGAAATGGGTCAAATTTGACCCATCCAAGAACCAACCCCCCGCTCGCCAAGAACCCGCTCGCATCCCCCCCTGTCAGGGGGGCAAACCCGGGAGCGCTCATACGCGCTTCGCCATCTTGGGGTCGAGCGTGTCGCGCAGGCCGTCGCCGAGGATGTTGACCGCGAGCACGGTCACGGCGAGGAAGACGCCGGGGAAGAAGACGTTGTGCGGGAAGGCGACGAACTGCACGCGCCCCTCGGCCATGATGTTTCCCCAGGTCGGGATGTCGGGCGGCAGGCCTACCCCGAGGAAGGAGAGGATGGATTCCAGCAGGATGGCGAAGGCGCAGATGTAGGTGCCCTGCACGAGGAGCGGCGCGACGGTGTTGGGCAGGATGTGGCCGAACATGATCTTGCCCGCCGGCGTGCCGAGCGCGACCGCCGCCTCGACGTAGGGCTCCTCGCGGATGGAGAGCACGAGCGCGCGCACGAGGCGCGTGTCGCGCGGGATCTCGGGAATCGCGATGGCGACGATCACGGTGGGCAGGCTCGCGCGCCACAGCGCCACCAGCGCGATGGCGATCAGCACCGCCGGGATCGCCATGATGCCGTCCATGACGCGCATCAGCGGGCCGTCGAGCCAGCGCAGGTACCCCGCGAGGAGGCCCAGCACCACGCCGATCGCGAGCGCCGCCGCCGCCGAGGCGATGCCCACCGCGAGCGACACGCGCGTGCCGTAGAGCACGCGGCTGTAGATGTCGCGCCCGAAGGAGTCCGAGCCCATGAGGAAGGTGTGCCGGAGCGTCTCGCCCTCCAGCGTCAGGATCTCGCCCGACTCGCCCGGGCGCAGGTCGCGGCTCGCGGCGTCGAAGAGCGTGGGGTCGACGGTGCCGAGCCAGGGCGCGACCGCGGCTAGCGCGAGGAGCAGCACGAGCACGCCGCCGCCGATCCTGACCGACCAGTTGCTCGGCAGTTTCATCAATACCGGATGCGCGGATCGAGGAACACGTAGGACAGGTCGATGAGCAGGTTCACCGCGACATAGACGAAGGAGAAAAAGAGGATCACGCCCTGGATGGTGGGGAAGTCGCGCGCGAGCACCGCGTCGACCGTGAGCCGGCCGAGGCCCGGAATGGCGTAAACCGACTCGGTCACCACCACGCCGCCGATCAGCAGCGCGATGCCGATGCCGATCACCGTGGCGATCGGCACGGCGGCGTTGGCGAGCGCGTGGCGCACCAGCACGCGCATCTCCGGCAGCCCCTTCGCGCGCGCGGTGCGGATGTAGTCCTCGCCGAGGGCTTCCAGCACCGAGGCGCGCGTCAC
>CBDDRQ010000311.1:0-16446 GCA_965233125.1 uncultured bacterium | reverse complement strand
ACGGCGAGCAGCGCGGCGACGGCGCCGAGCGCGAGCGACAGCAGCAGGCCGCCGCCGTAGGCGGCGAGCGACTGCCACGCGCCGGCGTCGACCAGCGCGCGCGGCACGCCGATGGCGACCGTCCAGCCGCTCGCGCGCGAGCGCGTGAAGGCGCTGTAGATCTCGTCGCCCTCGAGCGCCCGGGTGAGGCCCGTTCCCTCGTCGGCGTTCGCCTCGGCCATCATCGCCGCGAGGCTGGGGGAAGGCGCACCGGCGAGGAACTTCGCGTGCAGGCGCGAGCGCGCCACGCGCTGGCCGCTCCGGTCGAAGACCGACACGACCCAGTCCGGCGGCAGCCGCTGGCGGTTGAGCACTTCGACGAACGCGTCCGGCTTGACCGCGGCGGTGACGACGTAGCGGACCTTGCCCTCGCGCAGCACCGGCACGCGCACCGGCACCGCGTAGCTCCCCAGGGGACCCTTCGCCAGGGTTCCGACCGCGGGCCTGCCGGTGCGCGCCGCCTCGCGCAGGCTGGGCAGCTCGGCGGCAAGGCCGAGCGGCTCGCCGAAGCGCCGGTCCGCGTTGAGCAGCAGCTGCCCGGAGGGGTCGGCGAGCGTGATGGTGATCCATTCCGGTCGCGCTTCGAGCGTGCGCGTCATGAGGGCGTGGTAGCGCCTGAGGTCGCCGACGTCGAGCGAGGGGCTGAGCGCGATGCCCTGCAGCACCGCGGTGGCGCGGCCGAGCTCTGCGTCGACCGCGGTGGCGAGCGCGCGCGTCACCTCGAGGGCGCCCCGCTCGGCCTGCGCGCGCTGGTCGCGCGCGAGCTGCAGCAGCCCGAGCCCGGCCATCGCCGCAAGAGGAATCACGGCGACGGCGACCAGGATCAGAAGGCGCCGGCGCAGCGGCGCGTGCTGCGTGGCTAGCGCGATTTCTTCCTCGTATATTCCTCGCAGCGGCGCATCGCGGCGGGGGTGAACTCGGCCTGCGGCTGGTTGCCCCCGATGATGAACATCAGCAGGTGCTCCTTGCCCGGCTCGTCGTAGGTGACGTTCATGAATCGTCTCGCCACCCCGACCGGGAAGGAGATGACGTCGTAGGGCGCGAGGTCGACGTATTCCATCGCCTCGCCCTCGTTCCACTCGCAGCGCCAGCGCCCGGTCATGGCGATGAAGGTCTCGTTGGTGTCGTGGTTGTGCATGAGCGGCCCCTTGCCGGGCTTGGCTTTGCAGTAGCCGAGGTTGAAGCCCTCGGCGATGGCGATCGCCGGCATGGACGAGGCATCGTCGCCTACAGGCGACGTGGTGGCTGAATTGGAAGAAGCGGGTTTCTGAAAGCCTATTACCGCGTACAGCTTCCTGCGGCATTCCGGCAGCGGGCTGTCGGGCAGGCCGCCGTCGGAGCCCTTCAACTTCCTGAAGCGTGCCACGCGCTTGAGCATCGCCTCGCGGCTCAGGGTGCGGATCTCTTTCCAGTCGCTCATCGGCTTCCTCCTCGCGGGAATTCTACGCTCGTCGATTCCGCGACAAGAAGACCCTCGTTCGCGCGATAGGCGCTGCGCGGGCGGGGGTCTAGATTGGGCGGCTTACAACGCAATGGAGGGAGCCATGATCCAGCCGCAGACCCAGATGCTCGATTTCTACCGCGCCAGCATGAAGACCGCCGGCGATCTTGCCAAGGCCTCGCTCGAGAACGCCGAGAAGCTGCAGAACCGCCAGCTGCAGATCCTGCGCACCGCGCTGGAGGAGAACGCGAAGTCCGCCTCCGACCTGGCGCAGGTGAAGTCGCTCGACGAGATGATGGCGCTGCAGACGCGCCTCGCCAGCTCGCAGGTGGAGCGCATGATCGACTTCTGGAGCGGCGTGTGGCGCACCGCGGGCGACAGCCAGATGGCGATGATCGGCCAGCTGCAGGGCCAGGTCGAGCAGATGCGCGATCGCTTCCGCGAGACCTACGACCTCACGGCACGCACCACCGAGAGCGCGGCGCGCATCGCCGCGAGCCAGGTCCAGTCCGTCGCGGAGCGGCGGCCGGAGCCGCCGCAGCACCGCAAGTCGGCCTAGCGCTTTACCCGCGCGAGGGACTCGAGCACGGCGCAGACCGACGCCGTGTCGTCCTTCGCGTGGCCCTGCGCCATCGCGGCGTTGTAGAGCGGCGCCGAGGCGCTGAAGAGCGGCGTCGGCGCGCCCAGGCGCGCCGCGAAGTCGGCGATGATCTTCATGTCCTTCTGCCAGACCTCCACCTTCATGGTGGCGTCGCGGTAGCGGCCGGCGACCATCTGCGGGCCGCGCACCTGGAACATGCGCGAGCTGCCCGCGCCGTCGCCCAGCACCTTGTAGAGCGTCTTCGGGTCGAGGCCGGCCTTCATGCCCAGCACGAACGCCTCGGCGGCCGAGACGTTGTGGATCGCCACCAGCAGGTTGGCGACGAGCTTCATCTTCGTGCCGTTGCCGAACTCGCCCAGGTAGTAGTGCGAGCGGGAAATGCCTTCTAGAACCCTTCGTACCGAAAGAAACGCTTTCCTGTCGCCGCTCCCCAGCACCACCAGGTCCTTCGTCTTCGCCTGCGCCCCGGTGCCGGAAAGGGGGCAATCGAGCAGCGTCCCCGGTTTCAGGAGCCGTCTCGCCTCCAGCTTGTCCTCCAGGGGCAGGGTGCTCGTCTCGACGACGATGCACTTGTGCGTCAAGGCTCTGCAAGTGTCGAAGAGCGCTTCGCTGCTCGGCAGCGAGGTGATGAGCACCGGCGCGTCGATGTCGGAGAGGGACTTGACGGCGCCGCGCTTGCGCACCACGTCGTAGCCCTGCACCGTGAAGCCCGCCCTGACGAGGTTCGCCGCCATGGCCGAGCCCATGATGCCCAGCCCGACTACTCCAACCTTTAATGGGGTCAGAGCAATTTTCTTGTTATCGACCGATTTGCTCTGACCCCTTCTCACCTTTTCACGTCTTCAGCGGTGAAGCCGAGACCAGGATGAAAGCGACCAGCGCGGGCTCGCTGCCGCGCACGCTCCAGGAGTGGTTGGTGCCGCGCTGCACGAGGACATCGCCGGCCTTCAGCAGCGTCTCGCCCTTTTCCATCACCGCGTGGATCTCGCCTTTGAGCACGATCGCGTAGTCGACGGTGCTCGTCTTGTGCATCATCGCGTCGCGGGAGCCGCGGTCCTGCGCGTGGCCCGCGCCGATCGCGTCGAAGCCGTCCTTCAGGTCCGAGCGCTCGCGCCAGGCGGCGTCGGGCGGAAACTCCACGACGCGGAAGATGGTGCCGTTCGGCGGCGGCTCCAGGCGCACCGGCCGCGCCGCCGCGTCGGCATGGCCGTCGTTCGTCGCCGGCGCGCCGGCGGTCTCCCACAGGTCGGTGAGGGCGAGGCCCGGGATGCCGGGGATCTCCTTGACGTTGCCGGCGAAGCCGTCGGCGATGATGGTGGACCGGCCTTCGGCGTCATGACCGGTGAGAACCCTCCGGATCCTGGAAGTCATGCAACCGCGTCGCTGGCGGCGATCTTCTTGCGGGCTTTCTCCTTGCCCTCGGGGGCGAGCCGGAAGTCCCACTCGAGCTTGTGGAAGGGGTTGGGCATGCCGAGGCGCTTCGCCTCGGTCGCGTCGTTCACCTTGCGGTACTTGCCGATCAGCGAGTCCTTCACCGCGTACACCGCGTCGCCGTCGAGGTGCGGATCGCCCTCGACGAAGACGTGCGTGATCACCTGCTGGTAGCCGGGCGCCGAGACGATGGCGTGCATGTGCGCGGGGCGCATGTGGTTGCCGGTGGTGGCGCTGATCAGCTCGCCCACCGGCCCGTCCATCGGGATGCTGTAGAAGCTGGGCTTGTAGCTCGCGAAGGCGTACTCGCCCTTCGCGTTCGCCTTGACGCGGCCGCGCAGCTCGAACTCGCCGCCGGTCTGCAGGTCGTAGATGCCGTCGGCCTTGGCCTGCCAGATGTCGAGCAGCGCGTTGGGGATCGGCTTGCCGTCCACGGACAGAACACGGCCGCTCACCCACACGTCCTCGCCCTTCTGCGTCGCGCCCGCGCGCAGGTCGGCGCCGTATTCGTGTTCCTTCGCCCCGTGCGCGAAGAAAGGTCCGAGCACGGTCGCCTCGGTCGCCCCGGGCGGCGTCTTGTGGTTGAGCGACACCACCATCATCGACAGGCCGAGGACATCCGAAAGCAAGATGAATTCCTGCCGCTTGTCGTCGCACTTCTGCCCGACGGCGGTCAGGAACTTGATGCCTTCGAACCACTCCTCCTCGGTAAGGTTTACCTCCCGCGCGAAGGCGTGCAGGTGCTTCACCAGGCTGGTCATGACCTCCCGGGTGCGCGGGTCCGAAGTCTTCCCGAGGCGCGCGACGACCGCGTCGGTAAGCGTCTCTTCCGTATGCTGGCGCATGAGGCTCCTCCTCGATGGCGAGACGACAGTTTAATGTAGTCCCGGGGGCGACAACCGATTCAGGCGGGGGCGACAGCCGGCCCGAGGTGGGATAACTACCATCGGACGTTTCGCAAGGAGAAAACCAACATGAAACGACTGGCAGTGGCAATCGGCGCGGGCCTGATGCTGCTTTCGACCGCGGCGTCGGCGCAGTACCGGCACGAGCTCTCGTTCTTCGGCGCCTACGACAAGATGGAGGAGCCGGCGGACATCACCCTGTCCATCTTCAACCTGCGCTACGGGCACTTTCTGTCCGACCAGGTGCTCGCCACCCTCGGCGTGAACCGCACCAACTTCGACGGCGCCGGCGCCGACAGCACCACCCTGGGCGTGACCGGCGGGGTGAAGTACTACTTCGGCCTTCCCGGCACCCGCGGCAGCCTGCTGCCCTTCGTCGAGGCGGCCGTCGGCTTCGCCAACGTCGACACCGGCGGCAACGACTCGACCGACCTCACCTGGGAGTTCGGCGGCGGCGGGGCCTACTTCATCACCGAGGCGACCTCGTTCGACGCGTCGCTGCGCTGGTACCAGACCGATACCGACGGCGCCGACACCGAAGGCATCCGCCTCTTCGTGGGGATGACGACCCGCTTCTAGAAGCGGTAGGCGAGGCCCGCGCTGAGGTAGTGGCCGGTGCGCTCCTGCACGAGCGCGCCGCGCGCCGGCTCGGCTCCGAGGCGGCGCAACTCGGCGCTGGCGACCGTTACCCAGCGCCGGGCGAGGTCGTAGGAGCCCAGCAGCCCGACGCTCGTGAAGAGCAGGCCGGCGTCTCCCACGCCGTAGTACGCCTGCATGTGCTTTTCGCTCGCCCAGGTCGCCTGGCCGAATACGCCCGCCTGCAGGCCGCCGCTGCGGTAGATGCCGAGCGTTGCGCGCAGGTCCGCCTGGCTGCCGCGATCGGAATCGAGCTGGGTTCTCGTCCTGCCAAGGAGATTCAGCGGCGCCGGGCCGATCTTCGTGTCGAGCTCCAGGTGCAGCCCCAGCGACGCGCCGGGGTCGCCGTCGCGCGGCCCCTGCTCGTAGGCGAGCTGCACGCCGCCGTCGAGGCCCGGCTTCACGGCGAAGCGCGCGCCGCCCTCGAGGATTCCCTGCGTGGTGCGCGCGAACCACGGCCTGCCGTAGTAGCGCACCACCGGGATGAGGTCGGTGGTCTGGTCGCCGGAGCCGTCGTAGACCGGCCGGCTGCGCACGCCCGCGCCCAGCAGGGTCTCCTCGGGTGCCGCGAGCTGGGAAACGCAGGCGAGAAACAGCAGCAGCCACCTCACGGTACGATCTTCTCCTCGCGGAAGCGCCGCAGTAATCGCACGAACATTTCCTCGCTGTCTACCACGCGCTGGAAGCCGTGCTGGCGCGACTTGGTCAGGTCGGTCATCACGTCCCAGTTGCAGGAAAAGACATAGTCGCCGAAGGGCCAGGCGACCAGCTCCTCGAACCGGAAGGGCTGCAGGCCGTGCTTCTTCACCATCGCCTCCCAGAGCGGCGCCTTGTCGCCCATGGTTTCCACGAGGGAGATCTTCTTCGGGTCTCCCGTCGGCATGTCGAAAACCTCGGCAATCCTGGGCCAGACGTTGCACCAGCGGAAATAATCGCCGTTGGTGATGTTGTAGGCCTGGTTGGCGCAGCGCGGCTCGGTCGCGGCCCACAGCGCCGCCTCGGCGAAGTGCGCCGACTCGGTCACCTGGTAGATCGAGCGCCAGGCGCTGCCGGGAAAGGCGAGCGGCTCGCCGAGCTCCCGGCACACCGCGGCGTAGACCGCGATCACCGGCACGATGCTCATCGCGGTGCCCGGCGCGAAGCCGCACAGCGTCTGCGGCCGCAGCTCCGTCCAGCTCCAGCGCTTGCCGCGCTGGAAGCCGGCGAGCCAGTCGATCTGGTCGAAGTAGTAGTTCGGCCCATCGTGGCGCGGATCGCTCTCCTTCGCCGGGGTGCGGAAGGGGCCCAGGTGCGAGCCGTAGTACTTCGTCCCCGTCACCAGGACTACGCGTTCCAGCCTGGAAGATCCCTTTTCGATGGCGGACACCGAGTTGGCCAGCATGTCCCGGTTGGCGCCGATGTTCTTCGCGTAGTCCGCGGCCGCCCCGGGGGAGGCCTGGAAAGCCGCATAGAAGAGGTGCGTGGCGCCTTCGACCGGGATGTCCTTGCCGGCCAGAAGGTCGACGGAGAGGTAGCGCACCCGGCCGCGGTCCTCGCCCTTGCGGCGGGAAAGGCCGACCACTTCCCAGTCGGCAAGCGAGGCGAGCTTCTCGACGATGTAGCGCCCGATCACCCCCAGGGCGCCGACCACGACTGCCTTTTTCATCATGCTCGATTATGCTTAATCCCGCGATGAAGCTCCTCCTCCTCTTCCTGGCGCTGCCGCTGGCCGCCGCCGCCCAGACGTTCCGCTCCGACGAGCAGGCTTTCCGCGTGGTCACCCTGGTCGAGGGGCTCGACCAACCCTGGTCGCTCGCCTTCCTGCCCGACGGGCGGATGCTGGTGACGGAGAAGGAAGGCCTGCTGCGCTCCATCACCGGCGGGAAGCTGGACGAGAAGCCCATCGAGGGGCTGCCGCCGGTGGAGCAGTACGGCCAGGGCGGCCTGCACGACGTCGTGCCGCATCCGCAGTTCGAGAAGAACCAGCTCGTCTACCTGGCGTACGCCGCGCGCGGCGCCGACGGCGTGGGCACCGAGCTGGCGCGCGGCAAGCTGGTCGACAACCGCCTGGAGGGCGTGCAGGTGCTCTTCCGCCAGAGCCCCAAGGGCAATGCCGGGCAGCACTTCGGCGGACGCATCGTCTTCGACCGCGAAGGCTACGTCTACCTGACCCTCGGCGACCGCGGCGAGCGCGACCGGGCGCAGGTTCCCGGCGACCACGCCGGCTCCGTCATCCGCCTGCACGACGACGGGCGGGTGCCGAGGGACAACCCGTTCGCCGGCAAGCCCGGCTGGAAGCCCGAGAAGTTCACGCTGGGCAACCGCAACATGCAGGGCGCGGCGCTGCACCCGCGCACCGGCGAGCTCTGGACGCACGAGCACGGCCCGCAGGGCGGCGACGAGGTGAACGTGATCCGCGCCGGCGTCAACTACGGCTGGCCGGTGATCACGTACGGGCGCAACTACGGCATCGGCACGAGGATCGGCGAGGGCACGGAGAAGCAGGGCATGGCGCAGCCGCTGCACAAATGGGTGCCTTCGATCGCGCCTTCCGGCATGGCGTTCTATACGGGCGATCGCTTCCCGCGCTGGCGCGGCAACCTCTTCGTCGGCGCGCTGCGCGAGCGGATGCTGGTGCGCCTGGTGCTCGACGGCGAGCAGGTGCTGAAGGAGGAGCGGCTGCTGCGGGGCGTGCTCGGCCGCATCCGCGACGTGCGCGCCGGCCCGGACGGCTTCATCTACCTTCTCACCGACGAGAGCCGCGGCGTGCTGGCCCGGCTAGAGCCCGCCGGCTGAGCCGCCTCAGGCGGCCGACTTCAGCTCGCGCCGGCGCACGTGGCTGGTGAGCCGCTGCGTCAGGCCGCGGCGCGCCTCGTTGAAGTCCGCCGCCGACACCTCCCGCGGCCGTGCGAGGCGCACCCGGTTATCGCTCTCGATGCGGCCGGGGCCGGCGGTCATCACCACCACGCGGTCGGCGAGCAGCGTCGCTTCCTCCACCGAGTGCGTCACGAAAAGGACGGTGACGCGCGTGCGCGCCCAGATCTCGAGCAGCTCGTCCTGGAGCTGCTCGCGCGTGAGCGCATCGAGCGCCCCGAAAGGCTCGTCCATCAGCAGAATGCCCGCCTCGTTGGCGAGCACGCGCGCGATGGCGACGCGCTGCTTCATGCCGCCCGAGAGCTGGTAGGGATAGCGGTCGGCGAATTTCTCGAGCCCGACCATGTCGAGGTAGAGCGCGGTCTTCTCCTTGATCTCCTTCTTCGCCAGGTTCTTCTGCCTGGGGCCGAAGGCGATGTTCTGGCGCACCGTCATCCAGGGAAAGAGCGCGTAGTCCTGGAACACCATGCCGCGGTCGCTTCCCGGGCCGGTGATGGGCGCGTCGTAGACGCGCACGTCGCCCGCGGTCGGCTGCTCGAAGCCAGCGATGATGCGCAGCAGCGTCGACTTGCCGCAGCCCGAGGCGCCGATCAGGCACACGAACTCGCCCTTGTCGACGTCCAGGCTGACGTGGTGCAGGGCCTCCACGCGCTCTGCGCCGACGTGGAAGGTCTTGCTGACGTCCCTGACCGAGAGGAACGTCCTAGCCACGGTGCTGCGGGCTCCAGCGCAGGACGCGGTTGTTGAGGGCGAGGATCGCCCGGTCGCAGAGGAAGCCCGCGACGCCGATGACGATCATGCCGGTGATCACGAGATCCGGGCGCGAAAGCGTGCGCCCGTCCATGATCACCGAGCCCAGGCCCGTGGGCACGCCGGTCATCTCGCCAACCACGATCAGGATCCAGGCGAAGCCGTGCCCGAGGCGCAGGCCGGTGAAGATGCTGGGCAGCGCCGCCGGCAGCACGACCTGTCGGAACAACCGCGCGCCGTCGCAGCCCAGCATGTTCGCCGCCTCGAACAGCCGCGCGTCGACCGAGCGCACGCCGAAGATGGTGTTGAGCAGGATGGGATAGAACGCGCCGAGGAACACCAGGAACACCGCCGAGCGCGGCCCCAGGCCGAAGAACACCATCGACAGCGGCAGCCACGCGGTGACCGGGATCGGCCGCAGCAGCGACAGCGTCGGGTCGAGCAGTTGGCGGAACACCGGCACCTTGCCGATGGCGAGGCCGAGCGGGATGCCGATCGCGATGGCGAGGAAGAACCCGCCGTAGACGCGCTGCATCGAGGCAAGGAGGTGCGTGACGATGGTGCCGCTGAAGGCGTCGTCGTAGACGCCGCCGAAGGCGAAGTCGCGCATCATCACGCCCACCATCTCGGGCGTGGGCACGAGCCGGGTGCCCGAGGACACCACCGCCACGTGCCACAGCACGACGAGCGCGAGCGGGAAGCCCGCGCCCAGCGCGATCGCCCGGATCCGCTCCATCACATGAACTGGGTGGTGATGAACTGATCGAAGTCGGGAAGCTGCCGGATCTGCTTCTTCTCCAGCATCAGCGCGCCGTAGGCCTTGGCGCGCTGCACGAACTGCGCGTCGATTCTCCAGGTGAGCTCGACATTGGGCGCCGCGAGCTCGATCGACTTCCTCTGCTGGCCGAGCTTCTGCATCGCCATCGCAACCATCGCCTCGCGGTTCGCCATGGCGTAGTCGGTGGCCTGCTTGTGCATCGCCATCATCGCCTTCACCAGTGCCGGGTTCTTCTCGATGGTGTCGGCCTTCACGCCCCACACCATGTTGAGGGTGCCGATGGCGGTGCTGTAGGGATACTCGACGATCTTGCCCGCGCCGTTGGCGAGGCTGATGCCCGGGCCGGGCTCTGCGCCCACGTAGGCGTCGATGTCGCCGCGCGCCAGCGCGGGGGCCATGTCGCTGAAGGGCAGGCGCACGTGCTGCACGTCCTTGATGGTCATGCCCTCGGCCTTGAGCCGCTCGAGGATCACCACTTCCTGCGTCGACCCCGGCCAGATCGCCAGGCGCTTGCCCTTCAGGTCCTGGATCGACTTGATGGGCGAGGAGGCGCCCGCCACCACCGCCATGCCGCGGTTGCACTGCGCGGCGAACACCACGATCGGCTCGCCGGCGGCGGCGCCGAGCATCGCCGCGGCGATGCCGAAGGTGCCGAAGTCCACCGAGCCGGTGAGCACCGCGTTCTTGCCGTCGGTCGGGCTCTCGAAGGGAATCACCTCGATGCGGTAGCCCGGCGGGGCGAACTTCTCGTAGAAGTGCGGCGTGATGCTGTGGATGAGCTTGAGCGCGCCGACCTTGATGACCTTGTCCTGCGCGTGCGCCGCGGGCGCGAGCGCCGCGAGCAGGATCGCTGCAAAGGCAAGCATGCGGACCATGACACCTCCCTTGTTGGTTGCCGCAGGTCTCGCAAGGGCCATGCCAGGCGTTTTCCCGCGGAAACGCGACCGGATCGCACAGCGTTGGTGCAGCCGGGCGCGTCAGCCGTCCACGAGAGTGCGTACCGCGGCGGTGAGCGCGCCGCTGGGGGAGGCGAGCTCCTCCAGGATGCTGAAGTGGTCGTGGCCGTCCAGGGGCAGCAGCCGGTGGCCGCTGCGGGCCGCGAATTCCTTCGATTGCCGCTGCAGCTCCGGCAGCTCGGCGGTGCCGTAGGTGATCAGCAATTCCCTGTTCGTTCTTTCGAGCAGCAAAGGACTGTTCCGGCGGGCCTCAGCCTCGTCGAGGCGCAGTTTTTCATTGATATAGCAAAGCCGCATCGGCTCCAGGTCGAAGATGCCGCTGATGGCGAGCCCACCGCGCACGTTGGGATGGTCCATCATCATCGCGGTGAGGTGCCCGCCCGCGGACCAGCCGGAGACGAGGAGGGGCCGTCCGAGGAAGTCGAGCGCCGCGCGCACCTCGGCGACGATGCCGTCAAGCCGCTTCTGCGGCGCCAGGGTATAGCCGACCAGCGCGACGCTGATCCCGTGCGCGAGCGGCCCCGCGGCGAGGAAAGCGAAGATCTCCTTCTCGCGCATCTGCCAGTAGCCGCCGTGGATGAAGACCAGGAGCGGCGCGCCGGGCGCCGCCTCGAACAGGTCGATGCGGTTGCGCTCGGCCGCACCGTATCTCAGCTCTTTACTTGAAACTCTTGCAATCTCGCTGCGTCGGCGCCAGTCCGCAACGATCTGCGCGCTGCCGGCCACCGCGGCGCCGTTGTTGTAGGCGGCATCGAGTGCCGCGCGATCCATTCCGCGATAGAGTGCCGCCATTGAGCGGCCTAGTGTAATGGGGGAGAACGCGGTCCGGCAGAGGCTCGCCGCCGTCCTGGCGGCGGATGCGGCCGGCTATTCGCGCCTGATGTCGCTCGACGAGCGCGCGACCGTCTCCGCCCTGGACGCCGCGCGCGCCGTTTTCCGCGCGCGGATCGAGTCCCACGGCGGCCGGGTCGTCGACATGGCGGGCGACTCGGTGCTCGCGCTGTTCGAGACCGCTTCCGGCGCCGTGATGGCCGCGCTGGAGATCCAGGAGCAGATCGAAGCCGCGGCGGCCGGCCAGCCCGCGGAGCGGCGCATGCGCTTTCGCATCGGGCTGCACCTGGGCGACGTACTGGAGAAGGCCGACGGCACGGCGTACGGCGACGGCGTGAATATCGCCGCCCGGCTGCAGGCGCTCGCCGACCCCGGCGGCGTGCTCGCCTCGGAGGCGATCGGGGCCGCCGTGAAGGGCAAGGCCCCGGCGCGGATGGATAGCCTCGGCGAGAAGCGGCTCAAGAACATCGCCGAGCCGGTGCGCGTCTTCCGCCTGCGCCCGGGCGTGCGCGAAGCACGGCGCCGCTGGCGCTGGCCCGCCGCCGCCGCGGTGGCTGCGCTCGCGACGGCTGGCGCCTGGTTCGCCCATGAGAACCTCTTTCCTCCTGATGAAACCGAGCATCCGATCATAGCCGTGCTGCCGTTCGCCAATCTGGGCGGTGATCGCGGGCGCGACTACTACAGCGAAGGCATTACCGAGGACATCATCGGCGCGCTCGGCCGCTTCCCCGCCCTGCGCGTGATCTCGTACAACGCGGTGCGCGGCTATCGGGCCGCCTCCCCGAGCCCGCAGGAGGTCAGGCGGGAGCTGAACGCCCGCTACATCGTGCAGGGCAGCCTGCGCGAGGCGGGCGGCAAGCTGCGCGCGTCCGTGGAGCTGAGCGACGCGGAGAAGGGCGTGCTGCTGTGGTCGGAGCGCTACGAGGGCGAGGGCGCGGAGGTCTTCGCGATCCAGGACCGGATCGTGAGCAGCATCGTCAGCAGCCTGCAGTCGCGCCTCGCGCACCTCGAGCAGCAAAGGGCGCTCGCCAAGCCCACCGAGAGCCTGGAAGCCTACGATCTCGTGCTCCAGGCGCGCTCGCTGCTCGAGCGCGAGACGCGCGGCGCAAACCGCGAGGCGCGAGACCGGCTCGGGCGCGCGCTCGCGCTCGCGCCGGAGTATGCCGAGATCCAGACCGCTCTGGGCGAAGCGGAGGTGCAGCGCGCGCTCTACGGCTGGATCGAGGATCCGCCCCAGGCCATGCTGCGCGCCGCCGAGCGGGCCAGGCGCGTGCTCGCCTCGCCGGACGTGCGCTCGCACGTGCGCGCGTACGTGCTGCTCGCCCGCATCCACAGCAACCTTGCGGAGACGAAGGAGGCGCTCGAGGCCGCCGAGCGCGCGATCGCGCTAAACCCGAGCGACGCCGCCGCGCTCTTCCAGCGCGGCTCGATGCTCCTCTACAGCGGCAGGATCGACGAGGGTATCAAGGGGCTCGAGGCGGCCATGCGCTTCGAGCCGCGGCCGACCCTGTTCTGGCTCAACCTCGCGATGGCGTACAACGTCGCGGGGCGCTACGAGGACGCCTTGTCGCTCGCCGATGTCCTGGCGGCCCGCTTTCCGGACGACGTATTCCTGCACGCCGTTCGCACGGCGGCGCTCGCGCAGCTCGGACGGCTGGAGGAGGCGCGTGCCGCCGCGCGGCGCGTGCGCGTGCTCAGTCCGCTGTTCGAGGTGGAGAACTTCGGCACGCGCTTCGCGAACGCCGAGCACGCCGCGAAGCTGCGGGACGGACTGAGAAGGGCCGGGCTATAGGCCGGCTACTGGCGTGCCCTGCGCCAGTTCGCGGCGGCGAGCGGGATCCTCGTCTCCAGCCACTTGGGATCCTTGAGGGCCATCTCGCGGAACTTCGCCTGGCCGAAGACATAGAGCTTGCCCTCGGCGATGATCCAGCCGTCCGCGTGCGCTTCGTTCCGGATGTTCCTGGAGAGGGAGCCGGTGCAGTAGCCGCCGAACTGCGGCGCGTAGCGCTCCGGATCGGCGGCGAACCTGTCGCGGTTCGCGGCGCTCGCGAAGTGGTAGCGCTCGCCGTCCCAGTCGTGGGCGAACTTCGCCGAGCCCTTGACCGGCCGGCCTTCGGTGAAGTACGCGACCGGATCGTGGCCCTTGAGCACGACTCGCGGGGAATCGGACGGCTTGTTCTGCGCGAGGCCCGTCCCGGGAACGGCAATCAGGGCAAGGGGCAGCAACATCAGCCGCAGCAGTGCGTGCATCGGTCGCAACGTCGCCTCCCTAGGGCGGTATCCGGCGGTAGCTTCCGCCGCGCCGCAATCGTACGCCTGGGAAGACCCCCGCACAATCGACTAGAGTGCCGGCATGATCGAGGAAGCCTACCGGCAGATCGCCGAGCACCGGGACAACCCGGTCTTCATCCACGTCGTCCCCGAGGCGCAGGCGGCGGCGCAGGCGAGGGCGGCGCAGGGCCCGCTCGCGGGCGTGCCTTTCGCGGTCAAGGACAACATCGACGTGGCGGGATTGCCAACGACTGCAGGCTGCAAGGAATTCAGTTATTCGGCAAAGCAAACGGCTCCTTGCGTGCAGAAGCTCCTCGATGCCGGCGCGGTGCTGGTGGGCAAGACCAACCTCGACCAGTTCGCCACCGGCCTGGTCGGCACGCGCTCGCCCTACGGCGCCTGCCGCAACGCTTTCGATCCCGCCTACATCAGCGGCGGCTCGAGCTCGGGCTCGGCGGTCGCGGTGGCGCTGGGCATGGCGCGCTTCGCGCTGGGCACCGACACCGCGGGATCGGGCCGCATCCCGGCGGCGTTCAACAACATCGTCGGCCTCAAGCCCACGCGCGGGCTGGTCCCGACCGCAGGCGTGGTGCCGGCGTGCCGCTCCCTCGATTGCGTGTCGATCTTCGCGAAGACCTGCCGGGACGCGCTTTCAATCCTGGAAATCATCGGAGAGAGGCGGGACAGCGTTCCCTTGCCCCCGGTGCCGCGGTTCGCCGTGCCGCGGCAGCTCGAGTTCCACGGCGACCGGGCCTATGCCGATCTGTTCGCGCAGGCCCTGTCCCGGTTCGAGAACGTAATCGAGGTCGACTTCGCGCCTTTCCTCGAGGTGCAGAAGCTCCTCTACGGCCCCTGGGTGGCGGAGCGGCTCGCGGACCTCGAGCGCTGGCTGCCCGACATGCTGCCGGTAACGCGCCAGGTCATAGAAGCGGGCAGGCGCTACACCGCGGCAGAGCTTTTCAAGGCCATGCATGACCTCGAAGCGCTCAAAGTGAAATGCCGTGGGGACTGGGATGTGCTGATCGTGCCGGCGGCGCCGACCATCTACCGCATCGCCGAGGTCGAGGCCGACCCGATCGAGCTCAACGCGCGCCTGGGCCGCTACACCAACTTCGTCAACCTGCTCGATTTCGCCGCGATCAGCGTGCCCGCGGGCTTCCGGCCCGACGGGCTGCCCTTCGGCATCACCCTCATCGGCCCGGCGCATTCCGATGCCGCGCTGGCGGCCTTGGCTGCGAAGTTCAACGATGAACCCGACATTGAAATCCCATCGTCGATCAGGCTCGCCGTGGTCGGGGCGCACCTCTCGGGCCTGCCGCTCAACCACCAGCTCACCGAGCGGGGGGCGCGCCTGGTGCGCAAGGCGCGCACCGCGCCGACCTACCGGCTCTACGCGCTCGAGGGCAAGCCCGGCCTGGTGCGCGCGGAAGCCGGCGGCTCGATCGAGCTCGAGGTCTGGGAGCTCGGGCCGCGCGAGTTCGGCAGTTTCGTCGCGCAGATTCCGCCGCCCCTGGGCATCGGCACGGTGGAGCTCGAGGACGGCGCGCAGGTGAAGGGCTTCCTGTGCGAGCCGCACGCGGTGCGCGGGCGCCCCGACATCACCGCGTTTGGCGGCTGGCGCGCCTACGTGGAGAATCGCTGACATGCAGACCATCACCGAGGAATACCGCCGGCTGCAGCAGGAGCTGCACAAGAACCCGGACTACGGCGTCGCCTCGCTCGCCTTCGCGCCCATGGTCGCGGACCTGATCCGCGGCACCGGGGTCGCCTCGGTGTCGGACTACGGCGCGGGGAAGAAGAACCTGCTCAAGGGACTGGCGAAAGCGGGCCTCGTGGTGCCGGCCTACCACCCGTACGACCCGGCGTTCCCGGAGTACGGCCCGGCGAAGAGCGCCGAGCTCGTGTGCTGCATCGATGTGCTCGAGCACATCGAGCCCGAGCTGGTCGACAACGTCATCGCCGAGCTCGCGGCGATCACCACGAAGCTCGGCTTCTTCACCATCCACATGGGCCCGGCGAAGAAGGTGCTCGCCGACGGGCGCAACGCCCACCTCATCCAGAAGCCCTCGTCCTGGTGGCTGGAGAGGCTCGTCCGCCACTTCGAGATCGTCCAGCTGCAGCGGCACCAGATGATGGGCACCGGCATCTGGCTGATCGTGGAGCCGCGCTTCACATAACTTTACGCGCCGGAAAAACAAGGCTTACATGCCTGGCAGAGACTGTGCCGGCAAAGGAGGCATCACGATGAACAAGTTCAGACGCATCACCCTGGCAGGCATGGCGGGCGGCATCGGCGCGCTTTTCACCGGCGGGGCAGCGCTCGCCCATGGGCGCTGGCGCGGCCACGGCGATGTCGGCGAAAGAATCGAGAAGATGGTGAAGCACCTGGCCGTGGAAGTGGACGCCACGCCCGAGCAGCAGGAGAAGCTCGTGGCGATCGCGAAGAGCGCGGCGAAGGACCTCGCGCCCCTGCGCGGGCAGGCGATGGAGACGCGCAAGCAGGCGATGGAGCTCCTGTCGGCGCCCAGCATCGACCGCGCGGCGATCGAGAAGCTGCGGCTCGCCAAGCTGCAGCACGCCGACGCCGCGAGCCGGCGCGTCACGCAGGCTTTCGCGGATGCGGCCGAGGTGCTCACGCCCGAGCAGCGTAAGAAGCTCGCCGAGCATGCCGCGCGCATGCGCGGGCGCGGCCGCCCCTGGGGGTAGGCGGTTGATATAGTGGCCGCGTGCCGCAGCGCATCCTGCTGATCGAGGACGATTCGCGCCTTGCCGCGATGGTGTCCGAGTACCTCGGCGGGGCGGGCTATCGGGTCTCGGCGGCGGGCTCGGGGGGCGCGGGCATGCGCCTGCTCGAGCGCGAGCCTTACGACGCGCTGGTGCTCGATCTCTCGCTCCCCGACATGGACGGCCTGGAGCTGTGCCGGCGCCTGCGCGCGACGCACGACATTCCGGTG
>CBDDRQ010000310.1:0-9126 GCA_965233125.1 uncultured bacterium | reverse complement strand
AGCATGGCTTCGCGCTGCTGCTCGAGGCGGGCCAGGGCATCCGCAAGCTGCTGTTCGACCGGGATTTCCGAGTTGCCCGCGTCCTGGGGCTGAACGGTCTCTTCTTGCATCTTGTCGAAGTTGGGATGGCAGGGACGCATTTCAAGGCGGATTTCAGAACATCGACGAGCAGGTAACTCTTTGAAAGCAATCAAATACGCGATTTACACGGTCCTGGTCCTCCTGGCCCTGGTGCTGGTCGGCGGGGCGATCTTCGTCATGACCTTCGACCCGAACCGCTACAAGGACGACATCGAGCGCCTGGTCAAGGAGCGCACCGGCCGCACGCTCAAGCTGAGCGGCGACCTCGCGGTGGCGGTCTGGCCGAGCCTCGGGGCCAAGGTCGGCGGCGTCACGCTGAGCGAGCGCGGCCAGGACGCGCAGTTCCTGGTGCTCGACTCGGCGCATGCCTCGGTGGCGCTGATGCCCCTGCTGCGCGGCGAGGTCATCGTCGACGGCGTGAGCGTGGCGGGCCTGAAGGCGCAGGTCGTCAAGGACAAGGACGGCCGGTTCAACTTCCAGGACCTGCTCGGCGAGGACAAGCCCGCCGCGCAGAAGCCGGCGCCGGAAAAGAAGGGCGAGGGCGGGGAGCCGGTGAAATTCGACATCGCCGGCGTCAGGATCGAGCGCTCCGCGGTCTCCTACCGCGACCTCGCCTCCGGGCAGGAATTCGCCCTCGAGGACCTCGACCTGAGCGTCGGACGCATCGCCGAGCGCGCCGACGGCAGGCTGGATCTGGCAGTCAAGGTCACAGGAAAGAACCCCGCTGTCGACGCGCGCGTCGAGCTCGCCTCCGACTACCGCTTCGACTTGCCGGCCAAGTCGTACGCGCTCTCCAAGCTCGACGCCACGGTGACCGGCGCCGCCGCCGGCCTGACCAACCTGCAGCTCAACGCGAAGGGCGACGTCGCCGCCAACCCGGAGAAGAACGAGTACCAGGTCAACGGCCTGAGCGTCGACTTCAAGGGCATGCAGGGCAAGGACGCGCTGGAAGCGAAGCTCGGTGCGCCGAGCCTCCTCATCGCCGCCGACGCCGCCAAGGGAGAAGCGGTGAACGCCGAGTTCCGGCTGAAGGGCGAAACCCGCTCCGTCGAGGCGCTGCTCAAGCTCTCCGGCGTGCAGGGCTCGGCGAAGGCGCTGGCGGTGCCGCAGTTCACCGCGGAGGTCGCCATGACCGATCCGGCGTTGCCGATGAAGAGCATCAAGGTGCCGGTGAGCGGCAGCCTGCGCGCCGACCTCGACAAGCAGACCGCGGAGGCCGACATCAAGGCGAAGATCGACGACTCGAACCTGCAGGGCAAGCTCGGCCTCGCCAGGTTCAGCCCGCCGGCGTATCGCTTCGACGTCAACATCGACCAGCTCAACCTGGACCGCTACTTTCCGCCGGCGGAGAAGGCCGCGGCGGCCGGACCTTCTTCGAAGGCATCCCCTGGGAAGGAATCCCCTGGTAAAACCGCCGAGACGCCGGTCGATCTGTCGGCGCTCAAGGGGCTCGACGCAAACGGCAAGGTGCAAGTCGGCGCACTGCAGGCGCGCGGCCTCAAACTCGCGAAAGTAAAGGCCGACATCAAGGCGGCGAACGGCCGCGCAGAAATCGGACCGCACTCGGCAGAGCTCTATGGCGGCTCGGTGGACGGCGCGATTACCGCGCAGGCCGACGGCAACCGCGTGACGGTGAAGGAGAAGCTCACCAGCATCAACATCGGGCCGCTGCTGCGCGATTTCGCGCAGCAGGACCGCCTCGAAGGCCGCGGCAACCTGGCGCTCGACGTCGCCGCCGCCGGTCCCACCGTCGAGGCGATGAAGAAGGCGTTGAACGGCAGCGCGCGCCTGGACCTCAAGGACGGCGCCATCAAGGGCATCGACATCGCCGGCGCGCTGCGCAAGGCGAAGGCGAAGCTCGGCGGCGAGCAGGCGCAGGCGGCGAGCCAGACCGAGAAGACCGACTTCAGCGAGTTCTCCGCGAGCTTCGCCATCAAGAACGGCGTCGCCCGCAACGAGGATCTCGACGTGAAGGCGCCGCTCTTCCGCATCACGGGCAGCGGCGACATCGATATCGGCCACTCGAAGATCGACTACGTCACCAAGGTGGCGGTGGTCGGCACCACGCAGGGTCAAGGCGGGGCGGAGCTCGCCGAGCTGCGGGGGCTCACCGTGCCGGTGCACCTGAGCGGCCCCTTCGACAACCTCGCCTACAAGGTGAACTACGGCGCCGTGGCGGCCGATCTCGCTAAATCGCGCGCCGGCGAGAAGATCAAGGAAAAGGTCGAGCAGCGCCGCGAGAAGCTGGAAGACAAGCTGAAGGGTCTGCTCAGGCGCTAGCGGCGATGCTTCGCAGCGCCGCGATCCACTCCGGCGACTCGTTCAGGCACGGGATGAGGTTGAGCTCCGTGCCGCCTGCCTCGACGAATTTTCTTCGTGCAGTAATGCCGAGCTCTTCCAGCGTCTCGAGGCAGTCCGAGACGAAGCCGGGGCAGAACACGTCGACGGACGTGCCGCCAGCCTGCGCGAGCTCGATCAGCGTCGGCTCGGTATAGGGCTGCAGCCACTCGGCGAAGCCGAAGCGCGACTGGAAGGTCGCTTTCCACTCGTCCCTGTGCAGGCCGAGCTTTTCTGCCAGCAGGCCCGCGGTGGCCAGGCACTGCGCCGGATACTCGCCGGCGCCGCGCTTGGGCAAGCCGTGGAAGCTCATCACCAGCCGGTCGTTGCGGCGATGCCTGCGCACCTGCGCCGCGAGTGCTTCGATGTAGGCGGGATGCGCATGGAAGTCCCTGACAAACCTGGTGCCCTCGGGTAGCAGGTCCAGAACGCTGCCCGTCGCGCTGTCCGAGTACTGCGGATAGAGCGGCACGACGACGTCGGGCGTGTTTTTCAAAGCAGAGATCAAAGAGGGTTCACCGTAGCGCATCGCATAGTCCGCGCCGAGGAGCTCGGCCTGCTTCCGGGTGTGGAAGGCGAGCGGCGAGCCCTCGGCGGTCCAGATTTGCGCGTACTTCTCCGCCGATTTTGCCGGCCGGGTCCTGAGGACGATGCCGTGAAGGATCGGCAGCCAGAGGAAGCGCGGCAGGCCGACGACCCGCGGGTCCGAGAGGAACTCGGCGAGATAGGCGCGCACCGCCTCGGGCGTGGGCGCCGCCGGCGTACCGAGGTTGACGAGAAGGATGCCGCTCAGTGTTGCGACAGGGCGCTGGAGAGGAGCTTGGCCGTGACGTCGACGATGGGAATGACGCGGTCGTAGGCCATGCGCGTGGGGCCGATCACGCCGACGGTGCCCACCACCTCGCCGTCGACCTTGTAGGGCGAGGTCACCACGCTCACGTCGTCGGGCGCGCTCACCCCCGACTCGCCGCCGATGAAGATCTGCACGCCCTGGCCGCGCAGCGAGAGGTCGAGGATCTGCACCAGCGAGGTCTTGCGCTCGAACAGCTCGAAGAGCTGGCGCAGCCGCGTCATGTCCTGCGAGAGCTCCTGCACCGAGAGCAGGTTGTGCTCCCCCGAGATGACGTACTGCTCGCCGCCCTCGGCGAGGGCGCGGTTGCCGGCGTCGACCGCGGAGGTCATGAGCCCGATCATGTCGCGGCGCAGCTCGCGCAGCTCGCCCTGCAGGCGGCTCCTCACGTCCTCGAAGCTCTGCCCGGCGTAATTCTGGTTGATGTAGTTCGCCGCCTCGACGAGCTCGGAGGCGGAGAAGTCGCGCTCGGTGAAGAGCACGCGGTTCTGCACGTCCCCGTCGGTGGTGACGACGATGAGCAGGATGCGCTTCTCCGAGAGCCGCAGGAACTCGATCTGGCGGAAGGTGACGGCGCGCCGGCGCGGCGACATCACCACCCCGGCGAACTGGGTGAGCTGCGAAAGGAGCTGCGAAGCGGCGTGGACGACGCGCTGCGGGTTGTCCGGGTGCAGCTCGCCTTCCATGCGCTGCACCGCGTCGGACTGCAGCGGCTTGATCACGAGCAGCGTGTCGACGAACAGGCGGTAGCCGAGCGGCGTCGGCACGCGCCCCGCCGAGGTGTGCGGGCTGGCGATGAAGCCGTGCTCCTCGAGGTCGGCCATCACGTTGCGGATCGTGGCGGGCGAAAGGTCGAGCCCGGCGTGGCGCGAAAGCGTGCGCGAGCCGACCGGCTGGCCCTCCGCAATGTAGCGCTCGATCAGTGTCTTAAGGAGGATCTGGGCGCGCTTGTCGAGCATCGATTCATTGTACACTCGCGCGCATGCCCCCCGCCGCTGCCCAGCCGAAGTTCGGCCGCGTCGCGCTGATCGGCAGGCTGCGCAGCCCGGAAGGCGAGAAGGCGCTGGGCGAGATGCGCGCCTTCCTCGAGCGTCGCGGCTGCAAGGTGCTCGCCGAAGGCGAGACCGCCGCCGACCTGGCGGTCGTCGTCGGCGGCGACGGCAGCATGCTCGCCGCCGCGCGCGAGCTGGTGCGCCACGGCGTGCCGCTCGTCGGCGTCAACCTCGGCCGCGTCGGCTTCATGACCGACATCGGCCACGATGACATGCAGACCGGCATCGGCGCGATCCTCGACGGGAACTACACCATGGAGGAGCGCACGCTGCTCGACGCCGAGATCCGGCGCGGCACCGGCACCGTGCTGCGTACCATCGCGCTCAACGAGGCGGTGGTCGGCAAGGGCGCGCAGGGGCGCCTGATCGAGTTCGAGCTGTGGCTCGACGGCGAGTTCGTCTACACGCTGCGCGCCGACGGCATGATCGTGTGCACGCCCACCGGCTCGACCGCCTACGCGCTCTCCGCGCAGGGGCCGATCCTGCACCCGGCGGTGCCGGCGCTCGCGCTGGTCCCGCTCAACCCCCACACCCTCTCGGCGCGGCCGGTCAGCGTCGGGGACCGCAGCGCGATCGAGATCCGCCTGGTGCGCGCGCTCGACGCGCAGGCCTATTTCGACGGCGTCGCGCACGCCGAGCTCGCCGAGGGCGACCGGCTGATGCTCAAGCGCTCGGCCGACGTGCTGCGCTTCGTGCACCCGCCGGGGTACCGGTACTTCGCGACGCTGCGCGAGAAGCTGCGCTGGAGCGAGGCGCCGCTGCGCAAGGGCCGGGGCGCGGAGTAGGGCTTGCTGCGCGCGCTGGAAATCCGCGACTTCGTCATCGTCGAGCGCGTCTCGCTCGAGCCGGCCGCGGGCTTCAACGTGCTCACCGGCGAGACCGGCGCGGGCAAGTCGATCCTGGTCGACGCCATCGAGCTCCTGGTCGGGGGCCGCGCCGACGCCGCCATCGTGCGCGAAGGCGCGGAGAAAGCCGAGCTCTCGGCCGAGTTCGAGTTTTCGGACCAGGATTTGTCCAGATGGCTGGAAGAGCACGAGCTGGGCAGCGACCCGGGGCAGCTGATCCTGCGGCGCACGGTCGACCGTACGGGCCGCTCGCGCTGCTTCATCAACGGGCGCGCGGCAACAGCCGCGCAGCTCAGGGAGGCGGGCGAGCGCCTGGTCGACATCCACGGCCAGCACGCGCACCAGTCGCTGCTGCGCGCGGCCGGGCAGCGCGAGCTGCTCGATGCGCATGCCGGCGCTGAATCATTGTTTGCAGAGACCTCCGAGGCCTACCGTGCATGGAAGCGGCTCGAAACGGTGGCGCTCGAGGCGCAGAAGAACTTCGCGGCCAGGCAGGCCGAGAAGGACGGTCTCGCCGAGAGGGCGAAAGAGCTGAAGCAGCTCCACGTCGTCGAAGGCGAATGGGAGCGCGTGTCGGCCGAGCACAAGCGCCTCACGCACGGCTCGAGCCTGCTCGCCGGCGCGCAGTCGGCGCTCGAGGCGCTCGACGAGTCCGAGGGCGCGGCGCTCGCGCAGCTCGCCGCGGTGGCGGGGCGCCTCGGGTCGCTTTCCGAGAATGATTCCACCTTGAGGCCGGTGATCGACCTCCTCGACTCGGCAGAGGCGCAGGCCCGCGAGGCGGTGCGCGAGCTGCGCCAGTACGCCTCGCGCCTCGACCTGGACCCGGAGGCGCTGCGCGACGCCGAGGCGCGCATCGAGGCCATGCACGCCGCCGCGCGCAAGCACCGCGTGAAGCCCGAAGCGCTGGGCGAGCTGCTGTCCGATCTGGAGAAGCGGCTCGGCGAGCTCGAGCTCTCCGCCGATCCGCAGGCGCTCGAGCGCGAGGTCGCGGCCGCCCGCGCGCGCTACGCGTCGGCCGCGGGCAAGCTCTCGGCGAAGCGCCGGGCCGCGGCCGAAGCCCTGTCGAAGGCAGTGACGGCGGGAATGCAGCAGCTCGCCATGGCGGGCGGCCGCTTTGCCGTTTCCCTCAAGAAACTTCCGGAAGAAAGTTCAACCGGCCTTGAAGACATCGAATTCGAGATGGCATCCCATCCCAGCCTGCCGCTGCGGCCGCTCGCGAAGGTGGCCTCCGGCGGCGAGCTCTCGCGCGTGAGCCTCGCCATCCAGCTCGCCGCGGCGCGCGCCGCGCCGGTCGGCACGCTGGTGTTCGACGAGGTGGACGCGGGCATCGGCGGCGCGGTGGCGGACACCATCGGCCGCTCGCTGCGCAAGCTCGGCAAGCAGCGTCAGGTGCTTTGCGTCACCCACCTGCCGCAGGTCGCCGCGGCCGGCGACGCGCAATGGAACGTGGCGAAGACGAGCCTCAAATCAGGAATTCAAGTGAAAATCAGCAGGCTCGATCGCGCTGCCCGCATCGAGGAGCTGGCGCGCATGCTCGGCGGCGCCGAGAGTACCGCCCGCAAGCACGCCGCGGAGCTGCTGGCGGCCGGCTAGGCCGGCCGGTAGGGACAGTCCTTCTTCACGCAGTCGGCGTAGAGAGCGAGCGAGTGCTCGTGCAGCTGGAAGCCGCGGCTGCGCGCCACCTCGGTCTGGCGCTTCTCGATGTCGGGGTCGTAGAACTCCTCGACGCGGCCGCACTGCAGGCACACCAGGTGGTCGTGGTGGCCGCCCTGGTTCAGCTCGAACACCGACTTGCCGGTCTCGAAGTGCTGCCGCGAAAGCAGCCCCGCCTGCTCGAACTGCGTGAGCACGCGATATACGGTGGCGAGGCCGACGTCGATGCCTTCGGCGATGAGCGCCTTGTAGACGTCCTCGGCCGAGAGGTGGCGCACCTTGCTCGCCTCGAACAGCTCGAGGATCTTGCGGCGGGGCAGGGTCGCCTTGAGGCCGCTCTCCTTCAGGCTTTGCGCGGAGCCCATCGGCTATGATTATAGGCGCATGCTCCGCCTCGCTTTCGCAGTGGTGCTCGCCGCGCTCGCGGGATGCAGCGGCGTGCCGCGGATCCCGGGCATCACCCCCTACAAGATCGAGATCCAGCAGGGCAACTACATCTCGCAGGAGATGGTGTCGCAGCTCAAGTCCGGCATGAGCAAGGACCAGGTGCGCTTCATCCTGGGCACCCCGCTGCTCACCGACATCTTCCACGCCGAGCGCTGGGACTACGTCTACTGGCGCGAGGCGTCCAGCGGCAAGCGCGAGAGCCGCAAGCTGGCGCTGTTCTTCGAGGAAGGCAGGCTCGCGCGCATCGACGGCGACGTCGCCTCTTCCGCGGCGGGCCGGTGAAGCTGGTCGTCACCGGCAAATGAGAGTCGCCGTTACCGGCTCCGGCGGTCGCATGGGCCGCGCCATCATCGAGGCGGTGCAGGCGGACCGGGACCTCACCCTGGCGGCGACGCTCGACATCGGCGATGCGCTCGCGCCGATCGCGCAGGCCGATGTCCTCATCGACTTCACCCGCCCCGAGGGCACGCTCAAGCACCTCGAGCACTGCAAGGCGGCGGTGATCGGCACGACGGGCTTTTCCGAGTCCCAATGGAAAGCGATCAGGGAAAAGGCGAAGCGCATCCCCATCGTCCTGTCGCCCAACTTCGCCATCGGCGTGAACGTGGTCTTTCGCCTCGCCGAGACCGCCGCGCGGGCGCTCGGCGACGCCTACGACGTCGAGATCGTCGAGGCGCACCACCGCCACAAGGTCGACGCCCCCTCGGGCACGGCGCTGAAGCTGGGCGAGATCATTGCTTCTTCACTGAAAAGGGACCTCGGGAAAGAAGCAAAGCATGGGCGCCACGGCGATACCGGCGAGCGGCCCGTGAAGCAGATCGGCTTCCACGCCATCCGCGGCGGCGACATCGTCGGCGAGCACACGGTGATATTCGGGGGCAGCGGCGAGCGGGTCGAGGTGACCGTGCGCTCGCAGAGCCGCATGACTTACGCCGCCGGCGCCCTGCGGGCCGCGAAATGGCTGAAAGGTCGGCCCGCCGGCCTCTACGACATGAGCGACGTGCTTGGAATGAGATAGGCCGGCGCGTATAATCCCGTCTTCAAACGAAGCGGGAGGGGCGCGTGCCTCTCCCGCTTTTCGCATGCGGACTCAAATGACCGAAAAAGAAGCCGTCCTGGTACTCGCCGACGGGTCGGTGTTTCGCGGCCGCTCGATCGGCGCCGCGGGCGCCGCCGTGGGCGAAGTGGTGTTCAACACCGCCATGACCGGCTACCAGGAGATCCTCACCGATCCGTCGTACTGCCGGCAGATCGTGACGCTTACCTATCCGCACATCGGCAACACCGGCACCAACGACGAGGACGACGAGTCGCCCCGGGTGTACGCCGAGGGCCTCGTCGTGCGCGACCTGCCCAGGCTGCACTCGAGCTGGCGGGCGAAGAAAAGCCTTTCCGATTACCTGATTGAAAACAATGTCGTCGGGATCTCCGATCTCGACACGCGGAAGCTGACGCGCATCCTGCGCGAGAAGGGCGCGCAGAGCGGCTGCCTGATGGCCGGGAAGATCGACCTCGATGAGGCACTGAAGAAAGCAAAAGGCTTCGCCGGCCTCGCCGGCATGGACCTCGCGAAGGTCGTGACCACGAAAGAGCCCTACGAATGGCGCGAGGGGCGCTGGGAGCTCGGCCAGGGCTACCGGCGCATCGACGACGCCCGCTTCCACGTCGTCGCCTACGACTACGGCATCAAGCGCAACATCCTGCGCCTGCTCGCCGAGCGCGGCGCTCGCGTTACGGTCGTCCCTGCGGCTTTTTCAGCCAGAGAGATACTGAAAATGCGGCCGGATGGCGTATTTCTCTCGAACGGGCCGGGCGACCCCGAGCCCTGCGACTACGCCATCGAGGCGATCGGCGAGATCCT
>CBDDRQ010000309.1:0-7826 GCA_965233125.1 uncultured bacterium | reverse complement strand
ACGATGACGAGTGTGGCACCTGCCACAGCCGTTGCGTTCAACGGACGCATATCGACAAAAGAGACAACGGGGACAAATAGGGCCGCTACGGCTGCGAAACCGGACGCAACGTATTTGGCGGTGCGCTCATTCATCGGTCAGCGCTCGCGTGCCACATAACGTTCACGGTGAGCCGCGCGCGGCTTCACGCGCGTCGGTCTCAACCGTGGTGTTAGATCGCAACGGCACTCGTGCCACTGCGCGGATATGGTGTCCAATCCTCTCGTAGAGGACCACTTCCGCAAGCACGAAGAAAAGGCCCACATACCATTCGGTTTCCTCCGACGAAGGATCGACGGCAAAAATAAGAAGAACAAACAGCGGCATTACGATTGCCGCCCATCGGATTGTGACAACCCATCCGATAGCAAGATACCGCTGTAGAAAGTCCTTTCCCGTTGCGCCGCCGTTGCATCGATACACGTAGATCGTCCCGAATACAGCCAGGAGAAACGTCCAGACCGCCCCTACGTAATCCCAAAGGGTCATGGATTCCACAGGAAAGATCGGTATCAAACCTGTGATTCCGACGAAGATAAGGAGGTACGGCAGAACTTCGCGGTCAGTGAGCGGGCTAGCTATGACCTTGCTCTTGAGCTCTTCTATGCGCCAGAAATACATCGGCCGCTCGCCTTTGCGATCTAACGTTCGCGCTGTGGCGCGCTGTAGAAGGCGCGGAGCGCCGCCGCGCAAGCGTCGCTCACCAGCGCGCAGTTAGACGGCTCGGCTCGCAAAGCGCGACCACGCAACTCAAGGGCGTTCACTGTTGGCAGATGCCTCCCTCCTGCGTTGACGGTTCCAGAAATCTACGCCCCAGATGATGTAACCGATGGTCTCGATCGCTACTCCGACGAGGAAAAGCGATGCCCCCAAGATTGGCACGGCCATAAAGCACAAAACGGCGATGATTATTAGGGCGACCGCAAGGTAGTGGAGCATGCGTTGGTTCGCCGTCTAACGTCCGCGTTTTGCCGCGCCGGATGCGCAGCGCAGCGAGCAGAAGGCGTCGGTCAACAACGCGCTGTTAGGTCTCACCGCTTGTTTGCCGACCCGCGGCTCAAGTGACGGAACATAAGCCATAGCACCAAGCCCACCCACACAGGAAAGCCAAGCACGAAGGAGTAGCCCGCGTATTCCGCACGCCAGATACCAAATAAAACGGCAACTAGCCCTAATACGACAAAGCCCACCGCTGCCCCAGCAACTACCTTCGCTTTGCCACGCTCTTCGCGGGCCCACGACGAGACCATAGCTTGAAGCCTGCGATAGATCGGAAGCGCAAGCATCCGATCCGTCTTGGCGCGGGCGTACTCATCCGCTTCTGCCTCGCTCCGGTCTGCGTCATGCGTTGAGTTCATAGTGAGACCTAACGTCCGCGTTGTGCCGCGCTATAGGAGGCGCGACGAAGGAGCGCCGCAGCGCAAGCGTCGGTCACCAACGCGCTGTTAGGTGCCGTCCGCACTACTTGCAGCCCTCCGCTTTCTCTATCTCTGCCTGATCCGGCGCATACAGATAGACGGGACTCGTGCCAGGGCCAAGAATCCAGACTCTAACGCAGTCGCTCTTGTTAAGCCCGGTGAGATGAGATCTCAGACTGACTTGCTCTCCCTCTTCCAAGGCGACCACATATCGGTGGTACCGCGCGGTTTTCGTTTGAGGAAGCAAGTCGTACATCGTGCTCGCTAGGGCACGGTTGTTCGGACCGGCGGCTCGCTCCCCCGCCGCAATGGTGTTTTCTCGGGCATTCACTTCACGGCTTCGCGGCTCCACCACCATGTCCTCACCTGTGTCGACAACCCGCCCAAGATAGGCATACGCATTAGATTGGGAACGAATAGGCGTCGAGCATCCGACTACCAACGTAGTCAACGCCAGCATAGCCATCGCGAGTCGGATCATCGCGGCACCTAACGTGAAATCATCAGCATTGCTGCCGTATATCACATCGCGGCTTAGTCGTTTCCCGCACTGATACAACGCGATGTACTTTGTGAATCCAGGATATCCGGCGTGTGACGGGGCAAGTCCTTGTTTTGACACTGCCACCGGACACCGGGACAAGAGCTTCATACGGGGGCGTGCGGAGCTGGAGTGCGACTACCAGGAGCGTTACGCCGCAGCGATTCGACAGCCGTGATCGGCCCATCGCGCATCCGTCAACAGCGCCCCGTTTTGGCATGGCCGCAGTCATACCGGCCATGGTGGAAGGGATCCGAAACGCCAAAATGGGTACGATCGTACCCATTTTGGCTGAGGCCCTTTCAGGTCACAGGCGAGCGAGGTCGATGGCTTGGCGCTTGCCCATCCAGGCTGCGGAGAAGCGCTTCTGGACGGCTTTCGCTTCGGCGCGCTTGCCGTCGCGGGCGTAGGCCTGGGCGAGGCCGTAGAGCGCCCAGGCGTTGTTCGGAGCGCGCACGAGGCTCGCGCCGAAGGCGTCGCGGGCGCCGGCGGTGTCGCCCTGCGCGAGGCGGAGCGCGCCGAGGGTCTGGCGCAGCGGGTAGTACCAGTAGGCGGGCTCCATGTAGGGAAGCGAGGCCTCGATCGGCAGCGCCGCCTCGATGTGCCGCACGGCCTGCGCGAGGTCGCCCTGCGCCTGCGCGATGCGAGCGCGGAGGACATGGCTCGCGATGGTGGCGACTTCCTTGGCAGGGATCTTCCAGGCGGCGAAGGGGGCGTAGTCGGTCTCGGCGAGGATCTTCTCGATCGCCGCGAGCTCGCTGCGCGCTTGCGCCAGGTCTCCGGCCCGGGCAAGGACGACGCCGCGCGCGTAGTGCCGGGCCGTGCGCACGTACGGGATGTCGCCCGGATCCTCCAGCGCGAGCACCGTCTCCGGCGGGCTGAAGTCCGCATGCGCGTAATAGGGGGCCGCCTTGATCGGCTGCATGAGCGGCACGGCGCGCGCGGCTTCTGTGGGGATCAGCGCGCCGAGCTTGTTCGCCGCGGCCACCACCTGCGCGCCGTCGCCGCCCATTTGCGCCGACACCATCACGAAGTGCACGTTGTGCGGGTAGTAGCCCAGCGGATAGACGCCGGCGGGCTTTTCGGCGGCGATGTAGGCCTCGTCGGCCTTGACGGCCTTCAGGTTCGTGGCGAGCGAGTCCTTGTAGCGCCCGATCACGAAGTAGATGTGGGCCGGCATGTGCACGAGGTGGCCGGCGTTGGGCGCGAGCGCCGCGAGGCGGTCGGCGTAGCGCTCGGCGCGCCGAGGGTTGGCCGAAGCTTCCACCGCGTGGATGTAGAGGTGGATCGCGGCGGCGTGCTCGGGATGCTTCTCGAGCACGCGCTCGAGCGTGGGCACGAGCTCGGCCACCGCCGGGCGCGGCGTCTTCTTGTCCGCCTCCCAGTAGTCCCACGCCGAGACGTTCATCAGCGCATCGGCGTAGAGCACGGCGATCTCGGCATCGTCCGGGAATTGCTTCGCCACGGCGCGCATTGCGTCCGCGTACGCCTGGTCGAGCGTGGCGCGCTCGGCTTGCGCGGCACCCGAGTAGCGCGCCGCCATGGCGGCGATCAGCGCCTGCTCGCGCGGCGAAGCCTGGGCCGCGTGGCGCTGTGCGCGTTGCACCGCGGCGAGCGCCGGCGCGTTCGCCTCCGGCTCCATCGGCACGTTGATGTTCGGGCCGAGCGCCCACGCCTCCGCCCAGTAGCACATCGCGCACTGCGGATCGAGGCGCTGCGCCTTGCGGAGGGCGCGCAGCGCCTCGGCGTGGTTGAAGCCCCACGCCAGGCGGTAGCCCTGCGTGAAGTACCGGCGCGCCTCTGCCGAGGCGGTGCTTACGGCCAGCGTGGTGTTGCCCAGGCCCTGCATGAGAGGCGGCTCGTCGCCCGGCGCGGGTCCCGAGGCCGCCTTGGCCGCCTCCGTGCTCGCCGGGCTGATGCCCTTCTTCCTGCGCTCTGGCTGCCCAGCCGCCTGCGCGGTGCGCAGGATGCTGAACGCGCTCCCCTTGCCCGCCGGGGGCAGGCAAAGCGCGCCATCGAGCCACTGCAGCTCGGGCACGAACACGGCCTCCGGGCGCGCTTCCTTCAGCTCGGCGCCGCCCACGAGTGCGATCCCGGCGATGGCGACGACCAGCGTCCTGCGAATGGGGTATTTCATGGCAGCCTCTGCGTGGAAGTGAGCGCAGAGGCTAACCGGGCCAGGTAACCCGGGGATTTCCCGCCGGGCCCCTTTTGTTTCCCGTTTGTATCGGGAGACCGTCCTAGGCGCCCTCCTCCGCGCCGGGCTTGGCCTTGCGCCGCGGCAGGGGAATCAGCATCGCGACCTGCTGGCGGTAGGCCCGGTAGCGGCCGCCGAACTGGGCGATGAGGTCGCGCTCCTCGAACCAGATGCCGATCAGGATGTAGCCGGTGGTGGCGATGGCGAAGAGGAGATGCCCGGCGGTCATCACCGGGGCCGCCCAGAAGCCGAGGAGGAAGCCCAGGTAGATCGGATGGCGCACGTGGTTGTAGAAGAGCGGCGTGCGGAACTGCGGCGCGGGAAGCGCGGCTCCGGTGAGGCGCGCCCAGACCTGGCGCAGCCCGAAGAGCTCGAAGTGGTTGATGAGGAAGGTGCTGACGAGCAGCACCGCCCAGCCGAGCCAGAAAACCGCCTGCAGCGCGAGCACGCCGGCGGGATTCTCGACCTTCCAGATCACCGGCTCGGCGATCGGGCGCCACTGCCACATGAGGAGCGCCAGCGCGAGGGTGGCCGCGAGCACGAAGGTGCTGCGCTCCACCGCAGGCGGGACCATGCGCGTCCACCACAGCTTGAACGAGCGCCTGGCCATCAAGCTGTGCTGCACGGCAAAGACGCCCAGCAGAAGCACATTCACGATGAGGGCTTCGGCGAGCGGCGCGGCCGCGCCGCTGTCGATCGACTTGGGCACGGCGACGTTGCCGACGAAGCCGATCGCGTAGAGGAAGGTAACGAGGAAGAAGAGGTAGGCGGCTACGCCGTATGCAAGCGAGAGGACTGCGCCCATGGCTGGCTCCTTTCGGAAAGAAACGCCTCGACGGCGGCGTCGACGCGTTCAGGGTGGGTGATCGGCCCGAGGTGGCCCAGGCCGTCGAACTCGATGACTTCCGCGCGCGGCAGCGTTTCGCGCAGGAGGCGCAGCGCGCGCCGCGCGGCGGCGGTGGTACGGCTGCCGGTGAGGAGAAGGCACGGGATGTCCAGGGCGCGCAGCGCCTCGGCGCTCCAGGGCTCGCTGAAGGCGGCGTGCCAGCCCTCGCGCAGCGAGCGCACGGTCGCCACGATGCGCGGCCTGCGCTCCGCGGGCGTCGCCGCCCACGCGCCGGCGCCGACCCAGTAGTCGATGAAGCGCCCGGCGGCCGCTTCCAGCTCGCCCAGCTCGATCAGGCCGATGGTGTCGTCACGCACCGCCTCGATCTCGAGCGTGGCCGGGTCGCCCGGGCAGAGCGCGGCGAGCGTTCCCCAGATCGCCGGCTCGTAGAGCACCATGGAGCGCACGCGCGCGCGGTGCTTCCCGGCGATGTGCAGCGCCACCGCGGCGCCATAGGAGTGCGCAACCAGATGGACTGAAGAACTTCCAGAGACCATCTCTTCAATCGGAGACGCTTCATCGCTGATGGTGAAGCGCCCCTGCCCTTGCCACGGTCCGCGCTCGCCGTGGCCGTAGAGGTCCGCGGCGACGACCTTGAAGCGCGGCTCGAGGCGCGCCGCGAGCGAGCGGTACTGCCGCGCGCTGCTGGAGAACGAGTGGATGCAGAGGACCGTCACGGGAAAATTGCTCTGACCCTTTTTAGCGCTGCACCCAGTGGCGGTTCTCGAGCACCTGCGCGATTTGCCGGGCGGCGCGGGCGGCGCCGTCGGTCTCGACGCTCTTGTAGCGCACGGGCGCGTGCATGGCCTCGAGCGCCTGCTGCGCGAGCGCGTCCGGCGTGAGGCCCGCGTAGGCCACGGAGCGGTCGGCGCCGTAGTTCGCAAGCCGCCGGCGCACGTGCACGCACTGCTCGAAGTGGCGCTGCAGCGGGAAGCTGAGGAACGGCCGGCGCGTGGCGACGAGCTCCATGGTAGTGCTCAGGCCGCCCTGCACCAGCGCGAGGTCGCAGCAGGCGAGGTGCTCGAAGAGGTTGTGCACGTAGGGCCTCACCTCGAGTCCTGCCATCTTCGGGAAGTGGTCGGCCGAAAGGCGCGGCCCGGCGACGAGGACGAGGCGCAGCTCGGGCACCTCGCGCTTCATGCGCGGAAAGGCCTGCGCGATCCTGTCCAGCAGCGGCTTGCCCACGCCGGTGCCGCCGACGGCGGCGATGGCGATCTTCTCGCCCGGCTTGTATCCGAGCCGGGCTCTTGTTTTCTCAACATCCGAATACTCACGGGGATCGAATGGCAGTGCATACCCGGAGTAGGCGAAATTGCGGTCGGTCCACTCACGGATCTTCGGCAGGCCGGGGCCGAACGGATCGTCGGTCACGTCCTCGGGGTTGCCGACGAAGATGGCGGCGTCCCGCACGTAAGGGAAGCGCTCGACGTGCTCGATGTCGTCGGCATTCCGGTCCGCGCACAGATGGACTTCTCTTTCGTTCGCTTCCATGGGAAGGCAGCCCACGAAATCAGTGAGAAACACGAACGGCTGGCGCTTGAGCTCCGGGTTCTCGTGATAGTAGTAGTCGACTTCCCAGGACTCGTCGCCGATGACGAGGTCGTAGTGCTGCTCGTCCATGAGGTCGGCGAAAGTCATGAAATTGTTCACCATGACCTCGTCCATGGTGCGCAGCGCGAAGAACGCGTGCAGGTCGTGCTCGCCGGCGACGCCCTCGAAGTGCCTGCTCTCGTTCGCGAGACGCGCCGTGATCGGGTGCAGCCGCTCGCCTTCCTGCTGCAGGTAGCGCGCCGCCGGGTCGACGGTGAACCAGTCGATCTCGAGCCCGGGCTGGAGCTTCCTCAGCTCGCGTGCGATGGCGAGGTCGCGCTGCACGTGCCCGAGGCCGATCGGGCTGGAGATGAAGAGCGCGCGGCGCTTGCGACTCATGGCGCGCGTCCAGGTGGCGGTGCGCACCGGGCCCTCGACGAACCCGCGCAGCGCCCGGTTGAAGACCACCGGGTCGCGCGCCGCTGTGATGTGCCCGCCGCCGGCGACGGTGAGGAGCTGCGCGCCGGGGACGATGCTCGCGATCTCCTCGCCCTTCGCGTAGGGGACGCGCTTGTCGCCGTCGCCGTGGATGACCAGCGTCGGGCACTTCACCTGGCGCGCGAGCTCGCGCACGTCGTTGCCGACCCAGCCGTTGCGCGCCCAGTTCACCGCCTCCCCGGTGCTCGCCCAGCCGTAGCGCACGCCATCCTCGAAGGGCTTGGTCGAGTGCGGCTCGGTGAACACGATGGAGAAGAACCAGTCGAGGTAGCCCGGCCAATCCTCGAGCATCCGCTCGCCCTCGGCGCGCACGCGCTCGACGAACTTGGGATGGTCGAGGCGCGCCTCGGCATAGCCGCCGGCGACGATGACGTGGCTCACCCGCTCCGGGTGCTCGGCCGCGAGGCGCAGCGCCGTCATGGTGGTGGCCGAGATGCCGACCACCGCCACCCGGTCCGCGCCCGCCGCGTCGAGCACCGCCAGGAAGTCCCGGTAGTAGTGCTCGAAGCTGTACGCCTCCTGCCCCTGCGGGCGGTCGGAGCGCCCGTTGCCGCGGCCATCCATCGTCACCACCCGGAAGTGGCGCGATAGATAAGGCACCGTCGCCTTGAGCATCTGCGTGTGCGTGATCTGGAAGATCGGCGCGAAGGCGATCCACGGCCCGGCCTCGCCCCACACCGCGTACCAGCTCTTCACGCCGTCGCGCTCGACATGGCC
>CBDDRQ010000308.1:0-8989 GCA_965233125.1 uncultured bacterium | reverse complement strand
CCGAAGAAGAACGAGAAGGACCTCGAGGACGTGCCCGCCAGCGCGCGCTCAAAGATTCAGTTCGTGTTCCTCGAGCGCGTCGAGGAGGCGGTCAGGACCGCGATCGGCGAGCTGCCGAAGGTGGAGAAGAAGGCGGCGTAGCCGGGATCCGGTTCAGCAGTTCCAGGACTGCGCGCCGCTTCGCCTCCCGCCGGCGCGCGAGCGGCGCGAAGAAGCGCGCCGCCACGGACTCGTGGATCCACTGCGGGGGAAGCTTGAACGCGGGTTCGTTGACGGGGGGCTTGTCCACTTGCACGGCCAGTGTAGCGCAAACATCCGGTTACATTCTGCGCTGTCCAATCGCCGTAGAATCGATGGCGTGATTCCGGGCATTTTCAAGCACCTAGCAGCGACGCTGGGCGGCGTCATGGTCCTTTCTGCCTGCTCGACCAACCCGATGACCGGGCGCAGCCAGTTCATGGTGGTGTCGCACAACATGGCGGTCAGCCAGTCGGCCGCCGCCTACAGCCAGATGATGGGCGGCCTGTCGAAGAAGAACCAGATCGAGGCCGACACGCCGCGCGCCGCGCGGGTACGCGAGATCACCGAGCGTCTGGTCGCGCAGGCGGTGCGCTTCCGCCCCGAGTCGGCGAGCTGGGCCTGGGAGGTGCGCGTCATCAACGACCCGAAGGTGGTGAACGCGTTCTGCATGGCCGGCGGCAAGATGGCGATCTACGCCGGCATGTGGGAGAAGCTCAAGGCCACCGACGACGAGATCGCGCAGGTGATGGGCCACGAGATCGCGCACGCGCTCGCCGATCACACGCGCGAGCGCATGTCGATCGCCTACACCTCGCAGCTCGGCACCCAGCTCGCGGCGATCGCGCTCGCCTCGCGCGAGAGTCAGGGCGTCGCCCTCGCCGGCGCGCAGATGGCGGCGCTGCTCGCGATCCAGCTCCCCAACAGCCGCGCGAGCGAGTCGGAGGCGGACCAGATCGGCCTCGAGATCGCCGCGCGCGCGGGCTTCGACCCGGCCGCCGCGGTTTCGCTGTGGGAGAAGATGGGCAAGGAGGGCGGCGGCGGGCCGCCGGAATTCCTCTCCACCCACCCCGCGCCCGAGAACCGCGCCGCGCGCCTGAAGGAGCTCGGCGCGAGGGTGCAGCCGCTCTATGCCGCGGCCAGGGCGAACCCGCCCGCGGGCGCGCCGAAGTTCCTCGCCGCGAAGGAGGCGATCAACGAGCGCGTGGTCACGAAGGCCGGCGAGCCGACGCGCGAGGAGTACGCGCGCCAGGGCGCGAAGGAGACGCTCACCTTCATGGCCGAGCCCTTCGAGCGCTTCAAGCGCGGCGAGACCGTGCTCGAGTGCCGCGCGCAGTGCGCCTACGGCTACGCCAACGGCAAGGCGCAATGGAAGGCGCTCCACACGCAAGGCCTGTGGCGCGACCTCGCGGTGCAGGTGATCCAGGCCGGCTACCTCTCCGACCTGTCGTACTACTTCCTTGCCGAGGCGGCGAAGGGGCTCGAGCTGCACGAAGCCTCCAGCGCCTACTACAAGCGGGCGCTCGACGCGGGCAGACAGTACGGCTGCGCCGCCGAGGGCTGCGAGGGCTTCGAGGTGCAGAAGCTCGCGAAGGCCGCGCTCGGCACCTGATGTCGGGGCGCATTCTTCGAGTCACCGACGCCGGGCGCAAGGCCTGGGACACGCAGGACGCGAAGGTGCCGCGCGACTACCGGCGCATCCTCGGGCTGATCGAGACCGAGGCGCATTCCGACGTCATCCGCGGCTACCTGCGCCGCTACCCGGACAAGCTGATCTTCGAGTGGCTCTCGGAGCTCGAGGACCTGGGCCTGGTCGAGTCGGCCGCCGACGCCGCCTCGCACGACCTCGACTTCACCTCGAGCCTGAAGCTGCCCGAGCTGATTGCCGAGGACCGCAAGCAGCTCGCCGAGGACGCGAAGGAAGCCGGCGCCTCGCTCTCGCGCAAGGGCGTCTACCTCGCCGCCGAGCGGCTGAAGAACCGCGCCGCCTCGACCAAGTCGGCCGCCCAGACCGTGGTGCTGATCGTCGAGGACGACCCCGACCAGCTCGCGCTCGCCGAGCTGCGGGTGGGCATGGCGCGCTACCAGGTGCGCGCCACCGACAGCGCCAAGGGCCTGATGGAGGCGCTCAAGGCCGGCGCGCCCGACCTGCTCCTGCTCGACGTGATGCTTCCCGACGGCAACGGCTTCGAGATCCTCGCCGGCCTGCGCAAGCACCCGGCGCACGCGCTGCTGCCGGTGATCCTGCTCACCGTGCGCGGCGAGGCGGCCGATGTCCTCAAGGGCCTCGCCCTGGGCGCCGACGGCTACGTGACCAAGCCCTACAGCCGCGACCTCCTCGCCGACCTGATCCGCCGGGTCCTGCGCCAGGAATCCTGATCCGGTCGGACCGCGGGGCCGGGCGCGCGCTTTGCATGGAAGCCGTCCGTGATTCGCGCCCGCGAAGCTTTGCGCTTGATGAAGGAGGCGGCAAGCTCCTGGGTCGAGGACTATGCGCCCAGCATGGGCGCGGCGCTCTCCTACTACACGCTGTTCTCGATCGCGCCGGTGCTCATCATCGTCATCGCGGTGGCGGGGCTCGTGTTCGGCGATGACGCGGCGCGTGGCGCGCTGTTCGCGCAGCTGCGCGATCTTACCGGCGAGCAGGGCGCCAAGGCGGTCGAGGGCCTGGTGCAGGCCGCCGACAAGCCGAAGGAAGGCGCGATCGCGACGCTGATCAGCGTCGTGGTGCTCGTGGTCGGCGCGACCACCGTGTTCGGCGAGCTGCAGAACGCGCTCGACCGCATCTGGCGGGCGCCGGCGCGGCAGCAATCGAGCGGCTGGTGGAACCTGCTGCGCACGCGGCTGCTCTCCTTCGGCATGGTGCTGGGCATCGCCTTCCTCCTCATGGTCTCGCTCGTGCTCTCCGCGGCGCTCGCGGCGCTCGGCAGGCTCTGGGCGTTCCCCGGCTGGGAGGCGCTCTCGCACGCCCTGGACATCGCGGTGAGCTTCGGCATCACCACCGCGCTCTTCGCGATGATCTACAAGTTCATCCCGCGCGTGCACGTCGCCTGGCACGACGTGTGGATCGGCGCGGCGTTCACCGCCATCCTCTTCGCGGTGGGCAAGTTCCTGATCGGCCTGTACATCGGCAAGAGCGCGGTCGCCTCGACCTTCGGCGCCGCCGGCTCGCTGGTGGTGCTGATGCTGTGGGTGTACTACTCGGCGCAGATCTTCCTGCTCGGCGCCGAATTCACCTGGGTGTACGCGCACGAGCACGGCTCGCGGCGCGGCAAGCCGCGCCAGGCGCCGGTGGAGGTATCGGAATCGACCGCGCTCGTGCCCGTCGGGCCGGCCAGGGCGGTGAGCAATTCGCCCGTTTTCGACCCGCGCAAGCGGAAGCGGCAAGCGCATCCCCTGGTCCTCGCGGGCGGCGCCTTCGCCGGCGGCCTGGCGCTCGCGCTGCTTCGCTCTCACGTCGCACGCGGCGCCATCGCCGCCGCCGGGGCCCTGAGGCGCCGGTAAGGATCAGTCGCCCGCGGCGCGGAAGGACTTCGCGCGCACCCGTTTCTTCGCGGGCCGCTTCTTGCGCTGCACTGCCTTGGGGGTGGTGAGACCGAGCTCGTCGGCCAGGGCGCGGGCGACAGGGCGGCGTTTTGCCATCGGAATGCCTCCAGGTATCGAATCCCGAGGCAGCAAGGCGCATACCGGCCATGGAAGAGAGCCGCGGCTGAGGCAAAATATTCCCGATCGGGAACATTTCATAAGAACTCGCGGCTCGTGCCGGCGTCGGGCACCGTTTCGTCTACGACATCGAGCGCGGCAAGGGCAGCCTGCGCGTGGACAAGGTGATAGCGGTTCTCATGCCCCTGGACCTGCTGCCCGCGCTACGCGCGTGAAGGTTGATGTGTCACGGGCGCTCGCGTAGGTTGGTGATGGGCCTTAGGGGGGCCCATAGGGGTGCAGCCAGCGAAGGGAAACGGGGCGGAGTTCGTCGCCCTTTCGACCGCCGCCGCCGTGATCTATCAGCAGATCGCCGGCGCGACGACCGAGAGCACCGATGAGGTCATCGAGGTGCTGAACGCGGTCGCGAGCGCGATCGCCAACGTCGCGCCGATCTACACCTCCGACCGTCCGACGGGCACGCCGCGCCAGCTCGCGCCGATCGAGCTCATCCACTGCCGCTTCGAGCGCGGCGCGACGGTGCTCAAGACGAGCTTCGGGCTGGAGTACGGCAACCTCAGCATCCGCCGCAACGACATGCACAGCGCGCTCGCCATCCTCAAGGGCGCGCGGATCAGCTTCCGCAAGCCTCAGAAGTAGCGTTCCGCTGTCGCGACGCCGCCGGGCGACGTCGCCGCCGCGTAACCACGCGAATCGGGAAAACGCGACAACATGACACCGCCCCCGGCGATAGCGCCGTCCGCGTGCAGGAATGCACAATGGCTTCCGAGCGGTGCAAATGAAAAGAGGGCACGACCGCTAGCCGTGCCCTCCGGTACTGACCTCTCAAGCGGCTTCAAGCAGCGACTGCACTTTGTTTGGCGCTACCGTGGACGGGCTGCCGCGCTTACTGCGGGGAGTCCGTCTCTCGGTTGGCACTGCTAACAGCGTGCTGGCCGGGTTGTTGAAGGTGTAGAACGCTCCCTACACAGGTAAGGATTCTGCGACCCCCCCTGCAGTTTCGTCTAGACGCCGGGTAGTCGTTTAGCGTAGTCCGGTAGGACTACGCTACGGTAACCCCCGGTATTACTATGTCGGCATGGGACAGCTGACGGTACGCCAACTGGGCTTCGCGCTCGGCGCGGAGGTGACGGGAATCGACCTCGCGAAGCCCCTCAACGATCTGTCGCGCAGGGAGATCCTGGACGCGTGGCACAAGCACCTGGTGCTGGTGTTCCCGGGCCAGGACCTCTCGGCGGCCGAGCAGATCGCGTTCAGCCGCAACTTCGGCGAGCTCGAGACGAACGAGTCGCTGCCCTACTACCGCGACCCGGAGCACAAGGAGCTCCTGCTCGTCACCAACAAGCGCATCGGCGGCAAGCCCTCCGAGACGCGCAATACGGGCCGCAACTGGCACGCGGACCTCACCTATACGGCGCGGCCGGCGAAAGGCTCGCTGCTGCTGTGCAAGGAGAAGCCGGCGGTGGGCGGGGACACGATGTGGGCCAACCTCTACCTCGCCTACGAGACGCTCAGCGCGCCGCTGCGCGAATTCATCGACAGGCTCGAGGCGATCCACGACTTCTCGCTGGTCAAGGGTATCGAGCAGCGAGACCCGCAGAAGGTCGCGGAGCTCAAGCGCCTCAACCCGCCGATCGCGCACGCGGTGGTGAAGGTGCACCCGGACACCGGCCGCAAGTCGCTCTGCCTGGGCCAGCGCATCCGCGGCTTCGTCGGCATGACCGAGGAGGAGAGCGCGCCGATCCTGGGCTTCCTCAACCAGCACGCGACCTCCCCGGAGCTCGTCTACCGCCACCGCTGGAGCGTGAACGACCTCGTCATGTGGGACAACCGCTGCACGCTGCACATGGCGCTGCCGGACTTCGATCAGACGAAGACCCGGCACATGACGCGCACCTCGCTGGTCGGCGAGGTCACCGGGCGGGTGCTGGAGGCAGGCGCCGCCCCCGACAAGGAAGCGCTCCTGCAGGTGATCGCCTCGGTCTCCTGACCACGGCCTGTAGGAGTTCTCCCGACTTGTAGCGCCGCGGCGTCGCGCCGAGAATCCGCGTGTGGATTCCCCGGTGACGGCAAGGCGGGTGCTGGCGAGGGCGGCGGTGCTTGCCGGCGGCGTGTCCGCCCTCGGCGAGCGGCTCGAGCTCACGCAGCGCCAGCTTGCCGACTACCTTACCGGCGCGGCGCCGATCCCGGACGAGCTGTTCCTCGCCGCCATCGACATCGTGCTCGAGGAGCTGCCCGGCCCGCGCAACCCCGCGCGCGCCGGCGCGACCGACACTCGGGGCGCCGCCTCGGAAAGCTGAGCAGGCCTTGCCGAAAAACGCGAAGACCCTCGGCGTCCTGCGCCGCGCGCAGCTCGCCGCCGGCGGCATGTCCGAGCTGGCCGCGCGCCTGGGCGTGCCGATCTTCGAGCTGACGCGCTGGATGGAGGGCGAGGCGTCGCCGCCGCCGGAGGTCTACGCCGCCGCGCAGGAGATCGCCGGCAAGGAAAACGAGAGCCCTTAGTCGCGGGTAGGAACCGAGGCCAGGGCCGCGAGCCAGGCTTCCGCGGTGCCGTCCGAGGGCGCGCGCCAGTCCCCGCGCGGCGAGAGCGAGCCGCCCGAGCCGACCTTGGGCGCGTTGGGCACCGCGCTCCTCTTGAACTGGCTGGTGGCGAAGAAGCGGGTCAGGAACACGCGCAGCCATTTGCGGATCGTGCCCAGGGAGTACTTGCCGCGCCACGCGCTCCAGGCGAGGAACGCGACCTTGGCGGGCGAGTAGCCGAAGCGCAACGTGTAGTAGAGGTTGAAGTCCTGCAGCTCGTAGGGCCCGATCACGTCCTCGGTGCGCTGGCGGCCCGGGACGAGCTCGGGGGTGATCTCCGTGTCGAGCACGCGCCGCAGCGCGCGCTTGACCTCCGCGCCGAACCCGCCCGACTCCGCCACCCAGCCGACGAGGTGCTGGATCAGCGTCTTCGGCACGCTCGCGTTCACGTTGTAGTGCGCCATGTGGTCGCCCACGCCGTAGGTCGCCCAGCCGAGCGCGAGCTCGGAAAGGTCGCCCGTGCCGACCACCAGCCCCTGGTGGTGGTTGGCGAGGCGGAAGAGGTGGCTCGTGCGCTCGCCGGCCTGCACGTTCTCGAAGGTCACGTCGTAGCGCTTGCGCCCCTTCGCGTAGGGATGGCGCAGGTCCTTCAGCATCTGCAGGCACGAGGGCCGGATGTCGATCTCCTCGGCGCTGGCGCCGACCGCGCGCATCAGCTGCCAGGCCTGGTTGCGCGTGCGCGCGCCGGTGGCGAAGCCGGGCATGGTGTAGGCGAGGATGTTGCGCCGGGGGAGCTTGAGCTCGTCCACGGCGCGCGCGCAGACGATGAGCGCCTGCGTGGAGTCCAGGCCGCCGGAGACGCCGATCACGAGCTTCTTGATCCCGCTCGAGCGCATGCGCGTGACGAGGCCCTGCACCTGGATGCGGTACACCTCCTCGCAGCGCGCGTCGCGCGTGGCGGGATCGCCCGGCACATAGGGCAGGCGCGCGACCGGGCGCTCGAGGAGGATTCTTCCCCCGGGGACGCCGATCTCGACCTCGACGCTGCGGAAGCGCGCGACTTCCGCCCGGTGGCGCAGCGCCGCGGCGCCGAAGGTGTTCTGGCGCATGCGGTCGGCGGCGAGGCGCCCGAGGTCGATGTCGGCGGTCGCGAGCTGCGGCGTGTCGGCGAAGCGCTGCGACTGCGCCACCAGGGTGCCGTTCTCGTAGACGAGGGCGTGCCCGTCCCAGGCGAGGTCGGTGGTCGACTCGCCCAGCCCGGCGGCGCTGTAGAGGTAGGCGGCGAGGCAGCGCGCCGACTGGTTGCCGACCAGCTGGCGCCGGTAGCCCTCCTTGCCGATGATGACGTTGGAGGCGGAGAGGTTGGCGATGACGGTGGCGCCGGCGAGCGCGGCGAAGGAGGAGGGCGGGGCGGGAACCCACAGGTCCTCGCAGATCTCCACGTGCAGGACGAAATCCCTCAAGGCGGGGAACCGGAACAGCAGGCCGGTCCCGAAGGGCGCGCGCTGTCCCGCGAGCGTGACCTCGCTCGCGCGCGCGGCGTCGCCCGGGGTGAACTGGCGCGCCTCGTAGAACTCGCGGTAGTTGGGCAGGTAGGTCTTGGGCACGACGCCCACGAGCCGCCCGCCGGCGATGAGCGCCGCGCAGTTGTAGAGCAGCCCGTCGACCACCACGGGGAGGCCGACCAGCGCAGCGAGATTCAGATTCTTTGATCTTCGCATCAACTGCAAAAGAGCTTCCTCGGCGGCGTCGATCAGCGCGCGCTGGTGGAAGAGGTCCTCGCAGCTGTAGGCCGAAAGGCCGAGCTCCGGAAACACCGCGAGCACGACCTTGCCGCGCGCGGCGCGCTGCATCAGGGCCAGGGTCTGGGCGCCGTTGTACCGGGGGTCGGCGACGCGCACCAGCGGCGTCGCCACCGCGACGCGGGCGAAGCCGTGCGCGTAGAGGCTGAAGAAGTCGTTCCGGGCCACGATGGCGTCATTCTAGCGTAACCGGACTATGGTATCTTAAGCCATATGCTGCTCTATCAGGAGAAGGCCCTGGTCGGCGACGTCCTTCTCGAGATCGAGCTGCACGACGATTTCCGCTACCGGCTGCGCTACGGCGCGCTGGTCGAGTACGCGGACGGGCAGCGCAGGATCCGCGGCCGCACGCGCCCCTACGCATTCCGCTCGGTGGAGCAATTGCGCTATGACTTCGAGCAGGATGTCGCCGCCCAGGCTGCTTGAGGTGCGCGTCGGCGGCGCCGGCGACGCGCTCGACCGCTTCGAGGCGGCCTGGAACCGCGCCGCGGAGAGCCGCAAAGGACCGGCGATCAGCGTGTTGAGCATGCAGGATCTGCCCCTCCTGCTGCGAACCTTGTCCCCGGCGCGCTGGTCTTTACTGGAGAGGCTGAAGCGCGAGGGGCCGATGTCTATCTACGAGCTGGCGAAGCGGCTGCAAAGGGACTACAAGAACGTTCACACCGACGTAACACGCCTCGCGGAGCTCGGGCTGATCGAGCGCCGCGCCGACGGCGGTGTCGCGGTACCCTGGGAAATCGTCAGAGCGGAGCTCTCCTTATGAAGCTCGACCACTATTGGATGCCGTTTACCGACAACCGGCGCTTCAAGGCGAAGCCGCGGCTCGTGGCGTCGGCGAAGGACATGTACTACGTGACGCCGGAGGGCAGGCAGGTCCTCGACGGCCTGGCGACGCTCTGGTGCGTGAACGCCGGGCACTGCCGGCCGCGCATCGTCGAGGCGATCCGCGCGCAGGCGGGCGAGCTCGACTTCGCCTCGTCCTTCTC
>CBDDRQ010000307.1:0-15969 GCA_965233125.1 uncultured bacterium | reverse complement strand
CAACGGCACGCACGTGCGCCGGCGCGACATCACCGACATGTTCCTCGGCACCGGCCTCGGCCCGCGCGCCTACGCCATCATCGAGCAGGGCATGATCTCGCGCGTCATCGAGGCCAAGCCCGACGAGCTGCGCGTGTTCCTGGAGGAGGCCGCGGGCATCTCCAAGTACAAGGAGCGGCGTCGCGAAACAGAGACACGGCTCGCCGACACGCGCGAGAACCTCTCGCGCATCAACGACATCCGCCTCGAGCTCGCCACCCAGCTCGAGAAGCTGGAGGCGCAGGCGAAGGTCGCGACGCGCTACCAGGAGTACCAGACGGAGCTGCAGCTGAAGCAGCAGCTCCTGTGGTTCCTGCGCCGGCGCGACGCAGCGGCGGAGCGCGACCGCCACGCGCAGGAGATCGGCCGGACCACCAATGCGCTCGAGGCCGAGAACGCCGAGCTGCGACAGCTCGAGTCCCGCCTCGAGGCGGCGCGCAGCGAGCACTACCAGGCGGGCGATGCGCTGAACGCGGCGCAAGGCGCGCTCTACGAGGCGAATGCCGGCGTCGCCAGCCAGGAGTCCGAGCTGCGCCACGTGGAGGAGACGCGCAGCCGGCTGGAGAGCCAGCACACCGAGCGGCGCACCCAGCTCGCGGCGTGGCGCGAGCAGCGCTCGCAGCTCACGCAGGCGCTGCACATGTGGGCGGCGCGGGCCGGCGCGGCGGGAGAGCGGCTCGCCGACGCCAAGAGCCGGCTGGAGGCCGAGAACCGGCGCCTCCCGCAGACCGAGGAAGCGTTCCGGGCGGCGCAGGAGCGGCTTGCCGAGACGCGCAGCCAGCTGCAGCAGGCGCAGAGCCGGTTGCAGATCGAGCAGGCGAACCGCGCCCACCTGGAGCGGGCTGCGCAGGCGATCGGCCAGCGACGGGAGCGGCTCGAGGGCGAGCTGCAGACGCTCGTGGAGCCCGATGCCGCCGGGCTGCAGGCCCTGGAAGCGAGCGGCGCCGAGCTCGAGCGCGCCGTGCGCGACGCGCAGGAAACGATGGAAAGCCTGCAGGCGGCATGCACCGAGCTCGAAGAGCGCAGCGCGGCCGCGGCCGCGGCGCTCGGCGACGCGGAGCGCGAGCATGCGGCTGCCGAGGCGCAGCTCGCGACCCTGCGGCAGATCCAGGCCGCCGCCGACGAGAACGTGCCGCTGCGCGAGTGGCTCGAGCGCCACGGCCTGGGCTCGGCGCCGCGCCTGTTCCAGAAGCTGCGCATCGACGCCGGCTGGGAGACCGCGGTGGAGTCGGCCCTGCGCGAGCGCCTGCATGCGCTAGAGCTCGCCGACCCGGGGCGCCTCGCGGAGCTGCTCGCCGACCGGCCGCCGACGCGGGCGAGCCTCTTCGACCAAGCCGAGTCGCCCGCGGCGCCCGCCCTCGCGGGGCTCGCGCCGCTCGCCGCCAAGGTCCACGCCATCGATGCGCGCGTCTCCGGCGCGCTCGCGGACTGGCTCGCCGGGGTCTACGTGGTCGAGACGCCGCCCGAGCGGGCGGCGCGGGAGGCGCTGCCCGCCGGTGCGATGCTGGTCGATCGAGAGGGCCACCAGTACACGCGCCACACCATCGGCTTCCACGCGCCCGACCGGGCCGATGCGGGACTGCTCGCCCGCCAGGCCGAGATCGAGGCGACCGAGGCGCGCTGCGCGCAGCTTGCGGCGAGCCTGTCGCGGGCGCGCGGCACGCATGCCGGCGCCCAGGACGAGGCGGCCGGGCGCGCCGTGGAGCTGGAGCACGCGCGCGAGGAGATCGCCCGCCGGCAGAAGGCCCGCCACGACGCCCAGATCGAGCACCTGAAGCTCGCCCAGGCGCAGGAGCGCTGGAGAGACCGCAGCAGCCAGGTCCGCGCGGAGCTCGAAGAGGTCGCGCAGGACGCCGGGCGCGGCGGCCTGGCCCTCGCCGAGTCGAGCGCGGCGGCCGCGCGCATCGAGGGCGAGATCGAGGCCGCGGGCCGATCGCTCGAGGCCGCGCGGGCCGAGCACGGCGCGGCCGAAGGCGCTCTGGCGGAGCAGCGGCGCGCCGCGCAAGCTGCCGAGCGCGAGACGCAGGACGCGCTCTTCGGCGAGCGCGAGTGCGCCTCCAAGATCGCCGAGATCGACCATTCCGTGCGCGTCATCGACCAGCAGATCGAGCGCGCCGAGCACGAGGTCGCCGCGCTGACCACGGAGCTCGCCGCCGACCCCATCCCGGCGGTGCGTCGGGCGCTCGACGCGGCCGTCGAGCGACGCCTGGCCTGCGAGAAGGCTCTGGCGGAGGCGCGCAATGGCGTCGAAGCGGCGGCCGGCGCGCTGCGCGAGATCGAGGAGGCCATGCTGCAGGTCGAGGCGCGCGTCGCCCCGCTGCGAGAGCGGGTGGGCGAGCTGCGCCTCAAGGAGCAGGCGGCACAGATCAATTTCGAGCAGTTCGATACCCAGCTGCGCGAGGCCGGCGCGGACGAGCTGCGGCTTGGCGCCGAGGCGGAGCGCGCGCCGCGCCCCTCGAGCCTGCAGGGCGAGCTGACCCGGCTCACCCAGGCGATCGGCGAGCTGGGCGCGGTGAACCTCGCCGCACTCGAGGAGCTGCGCACCAGCACCGAGCGCAAGGGCTACCTCGACTCGCAGTCGGCGGACCTCGAGGAGGCGGTGCACACGCTCGAGGACGCGATCCGGCGCATCGACCGCGAGACGCGCGAGCTGCTGCGCGAGACCTTCGAGGCGGTCAACGGCCATTTCGGCAAGCTCTTTCCGACGCTCTTCGGCGGCGGCGAGGCGAAGCTCCTCATGACCGGCGAGGAGATTCTCGACGCCGGCGTGCAGGTCATGGCGCAGCCCCCGGGCAAGCGCAACACCAGCATCCACCTCCTCTCGGGCGGCGAGAAGGCGCTGACGGCGATCGCCCTGGTGTTCTCGCTGTTCCAGCTCAACCCGGCGCCGTTCTGCCTGCTCGACGAGGTCGACGCGCCGCTCGACGACGCCAACACCGTGCGCTTCTGCGACCTGGTGAAGCGCTTGTCGGCGCAGACGCAGTTCCTGTTCATCAGCCACAACAAGATCTCGATGGAGATGGGCGAGCAGCTGATCGGCGTGACCATGCCCGAGTCCGGCGTCTCGCGCGTGGTGGCCGTCGATATCGACGAGGCTCTGCGTATCCGGGAGGAGCTCGCCGCCTGACCGACCTTCAGATCGGTCTGGCCCTGATCGGCCTTTTCGCCGTGGTGGCGGTACTCGCCTATAACTGGCTGCAGGAGCGCCGGGCGAAGCGCGCGGCGGAACGCGCCTTCGGATCCCCGCATTCCGACGTGCTGCTCGACGGCCACCCGGAGCGCCGCGAGCCCACGCTGGATGCAATGCCGCGCGCGGAGGCGATGCCCGACGAGGCCCTGCCCGACCCGCGCATCGACTACATCATCGAGCTCGCCCTGCCGGGCGGAGCCTCCGAGGCGCTGCTGCGCGAGCTATGGGCGCCCATCGAGCTGCGCTTCGCGCGCCGCGTGCTGCTCGATGGGTCCGGCGGCACATTGCGCGCCGCCCTGCAGCTCGTCAGCCGCGCCGGCGTGGTGAGCGACGCCGAGCTGCTCGAGTTCCGCTCGGCCGTCGAGACGCTCGCCGCGAAGCTCGGCGCCACGGCCACCGCGCCGGAGATGCGCGAGGCGCTCGACGCCGCCCACGAGCTCGACCGCGCGTGCGCCGACGCGGACATCCAGGTCGCTTTGCATGTCATCGGCGTCTCGGAGGTGTCGCAGATCGAAGCCGCGTTCTTCTCCGTCGAGCCCCGGGATGACGGCGTGACGCTCGCGCTCGACGTCGCCCGGACGGCCGAGCCGCGGCGCGCCTACGAGGCGATGGCACGGGCCGGCATGCAGCTCGCGCAAGCGGGCGGCGGCCGCATCGTGGACGACAACGGCACCGCGCTCGACGAGCGCGCGCTCGCCACCATCGGCGCGCAGCTCGACGCGGTGCGCGAGATGCTCTCCGCCCGCGGCATCGAGCCCGGCAGCCCCCTCGCGCTTCGTCTTTTCTCGTGAAGGGCCTGGAGAGCCGGGCGCGCCGGCTTCGCGCCGAGCTCGAGCGCCACAACCACCTGTACTACGTCGAGGACCGCCCCGAGATCACCGACGCCGAGTATGACCGGCTGTTTCAGGAGCTGCAGCAGCTGGAAGAGAAGCACCCCGGGCTGCGCACGCCGGATTCGCCGACGCAACGCGTGGGCGGCGTGCCGCGCAAAGAGCTGCCGCCGGTGCGCCACGAGCTGCCCATGCTGTCGATCCGCACCGAGACCGACACCGAGGCGAGCGGCGCGGAGAAGTTCGACGCGCGCATCCGGCGCGAGCTGGGCCTCGGCCCGGACGACCCGCCGGTCGAGTACCTCGTGGAGCTCAAGTTCGACGGGCTCGCGATCAACCTTCGCTACGAAGACGGGGCGCTGGCGCTCGCCGCGACGCGCGGCGACGGCGAGACCGGGGAGGACGTGACCCCCAACGTGCGGACCATTCGCGGCATTCCGCTGCGGCTGCAGGGCGCCGCGCCGCGGCTCCTCGACGTGCGCGGCGAGCTCTACATGACGCGCGCGGACTTCGAGCGCATGAACGAGCGCCAGCGGGCGGAAGGCGGCAAGAGCTTCGTCAACCCGCGCAACGCGGCCGCCGGCGCGGTGCGCCAGCTCGATCCGGGCATCACCGCGCGCCGGCCGCTGCGCTTCTCCGCCCACGGCTTCGGCCGCATCGAGGGGTGGCGGCGCTTCGAGCGGCACAGCGAGCGGCTCGACGCGCTGGAGGCGCTTGGCCTCCCGGTGCATCCGGAAAGAAAGGTGGCCCGCGGCGCCGGCGACCTGGTGGCGTTCCATCGCCGCATCCGCGCCGGGCGCGACGCGCTCCCGTTCGACATCGACGGCGTGGTGTACAAGGTCGACAGCCTCGCCCTGCAGGAGCGGCTGGGCTTCGTGGCGCGCGAGCCGCGCTGGGCGGTGGCCCACAAGTACCCGCCGCAGGAGGAGGTGACGGAGGTCACCGGCATCGCGGTGCAGGTCGGGCGCACCGGCACGCTGACGCCGGTGGCGCGGCTGCATCCGGTCTTCGTCGGCGGCGTCACCGTCACCAACGCCACGCTGCACAACGAGGACGAGCTGCGGCGCAAGGACGTCTGGGTAGGCGACCGCGTCATCGTGCGCCGTGCCGGCGACGTGATTCCGGAGGTGGTCGGGGTGCGCGCGCCCGGGCCGCGGCGGGCGCAGGACCGCTTCGAGATGCCCAGCCGCTGCCCAGAATGCGGCTCGCCGGTGGTACGCCTGCCGGGGGAGGCGGCGACGCGCTGCACCGGCGGCCTCTACTGCAAGGCGCAGCGCAAGCAAACGCTACTGCATTTCGCCGCGCGCCGTGCGATGGACATCGAGGGGCTCGGGGAAAAGCTGGTCGAACAGCTGGTCGAACGCGACCTGGTGCGCAATCCGGCCGATCTCTACGCGCTCGACGCCGCGGCGCTCGCGGACCTCGAGCGCATGGGCGAGAAGTCGGCGCAGAACCTGGTCGCGGGCATCGAGGGCTCGCGCCGCGCCGAGCTGCACCGCTTCATCTTCGGCCTCGGCATCCCGGGGGTGGGCGAGGAGGTGGCGAAGATCCTGGCGCGGCATTTCCGCTCGCTGGAGGCGCTGCTGGAGGCCGACTGGGCCAAGGCCGCGGCAGACAAGGAGGCGGTTCGCAAGGACAATGCGCAGCGGAAGAAGCGCGGCGAACCCGCCCGCGAAGTGCCGCTGGAGGGCATCGGCCCCGAGCTCATGGAAAGCATCGCCAAGTTCCTGCACGAGAAGCACAACCGCGAGGTCATCGACCGCCTCCGGGACCGCGTCGCGCTGGAGGCGCCGCGCGCGCCGCGCCGCGCTGCGACGGCCGCCAGGACGTTCGTCCTCACCGGCACGCTGGCGCACATGACGCGCGACGAGGCGCGCGCGGCGATCGAGGCGAGGGGGCACAAGGTGGCGGGTTCGGTGTCGAAGAGCACCGACTACGTGGTCGCCGGGGAAGACGCCGGCTCGAAGCTCGACAAGGCGCGCAGCCTCGGCGTGGCGGTGCTCGACGAGGCGCGCTTCGAGGAACTGTTGAAGGAGCTCTGATTCATGCCCAGGCTCAGGAAAGCGGTGTTCCCGGTCGCCGGCTTCGGTAGCCGGTTCCTGCCCGTCACCAAGGCGAGCCCCAAGGAAATGCTGCCGATCGTGGACAAGCCGCTGATCCAGTACGCGGTCGAGGAAGCCGCGGCGGCCGGCATCACCGAAATGGTCTTCGTCACCGGCCGCAACAAGCGGGCGATCGAGGATCATTTCGACAAGGCGTACGAGCTCGAGACCGAGCTCGAGCGCAAGGGCAAGAACGTGCTGCTCGAGCAGGTGCGCTCGGTGCTGCCCGAGGGCGTGCGCTGCATCTACATCCGCCAGCCCGAGCCGCTGGGCCTGGGCCATGCGGTGCTGTGCGCCCAACCGGTGATCGGCAACGACCCGTTCGCGGTGATCCTCGCCGACGACCTCATGGACGCGGAGCCTTCCGCCATGGTGCGCATGGGACAGGCATTCGAGGAGGAGGGTGCGTCGCTGCTCGGGGTGGAGGAGGTGCCGCGCGACCAGACGCAGAGCTACGGCATCGTCACCATCGAGCGCATGGTGGGCGACCTGGCGCGCATCCACAGCATCGTCGAGAAGCCGCGCCCGGCCGAGGCGCCCTCCAACCTCGCGGTGATCGGGCGCTACGTGCTGACGCCGCGGATCTTCGAGCTGCTGGCCGGGATCGCGCCGGGTGCCGGCGGCGAGATCCAGCTCACCGACGCCATCTCCCAGCTGCTCCTGCACGAGCGCGTGCTCGCGATCCGGCTGCCCGGACGGCGCTTCGACTGCGGCTCGAAGCTCGGCTACCTGCAGGCTAGCGTCGAGTACGGCCTGCGCCATCCCGACATCGGCGAGGATTTCGCGCGTTACTTGAAGTCACGCTAGACTCGGTGCATGCCCGATGTGCAGCGCGCATGGAAGTTTCTTGAGGACTCCGACCCGATCGCGTCGGCCGACGAAGTGCAGGCCGCCGTGCGGCGCGTGGCCGCGCAGATCGAGGGCAGCCTCGCCACCGCGTATCCGCTGGTGCTGGCGGTGATGGGCGGGGCGGTGGTGTTCGCCGGGCAGATCCTGCCGCAGCTGCGCTTCCCCCTCGATTTCGACTACATCCACGCCTCGCGCTACGGTGCCGAGACGCGCGGCGCGCGCGTGGAGTGGCGCGTGACCCCTCCCGAGGACGTGCGCGGCCGCACGGTGCTCGTGCTCGACGACATCCTCGACGGCGGCGACACCATGGCGGCGATCCGCGAGCGCCTGCTCGCCCTCGGCGCCGCCCGGTTCCTGTGTGCGGTGCTGGTGGAAAAGGTGCTCAAGGTGAAAAAGCCCATCGCGCCGGACTTCGTGGGTCTTGCGGTCGCCGACCGCTTCGTGTTCGGCTACGGCATGGACGCCAAAGGGTACTGGCGCAACCTGCCGGAGATCCGCGCCATGAAGGGAGCCTGATCGGCGTGCTGGCGATCATCGGCGGCAGCGGGCTGTCCAAGCTGGGCAACATGGAGGTGACCAGGCGCCGCGTGGCGCGCACGCCCTACGGCGAGCCCTCGGGGGCGCTCACCCTCGGGCGCATCGGACCGGCCGAAGTCGTCTTCCTCGCCCGGCACGGCTACGGGCACACCATCGCGCCGCACGAGGTGAACTACTGCGCCAACCTCTGGGCTCTCAAGGACGCCGGCGCCGACGCGGTGATCTCGGTCGCCTCGGTGGGCGGCATCCTCGACGAGCTCGGGCCGGGCGCGCTCGCCGTTCCGCACCAGATCGTCGACTACACCTGGGGACGGCGCTCGACGTACTTCGAGGGCCGGGGCGCGCCGGTGAACCACATCGACTTCACCGAGCCCTACTCGGCGACGCTCCGGGAGCGCATTTTCCGGGCGGCCCGCGAGGCGGGCGAGCCGGTGATCGAGCGAGGCGTCTACGCCGCCACGCAGGGCCCGCGCCTGGAGACCGCGGCCGAGATCGACCGGCTGGCGCGCGACGGCGCCGACATGGTGGGCATGACCGGAATGCCCGAGGCGGCGCTCGCGCGCGAGATCAGCCTCGAGTACGCGGCGATCGCGGTGGTGGCGAACTACGCCGCCGGGCGCGGCGAGAGCGCGCGCGCCGTGCCGCTCGACCGCATCGGCGCGGTGCTGGACGAGGCCATGGGACGCGTGCGGCGCATCATCGAGCAGCTCTGCGCGGCATGATCCGCGAGGTGCTGCGCATGGGCGATCCGCGGCTCTGGGAGGTCTCGAAGCCCGTCCGGCAGTTCGGTGGTGTGGAACTGCATGAACTGCTAACAGATATGCGCGACACGATGGCGCACCTGGACGGCGCCGGGCTCGCGGCGCCGCAGATCGGCGTGGGCCTGCGCGTGGTGATCTTCGGGGTGCAGTCCAGTCCGCGCTATCCCGGCATCGAGGCGGTGCCCGACACCGTTCTCATCAACCCCGTGATCCAGCCGCTTTCGGACGAAGTCGAGGAGGGCTGGGAGGGATGCCTGTCGGTTCCGGGGATGCGCGGCTGGGTGCCGCGCTGGCGCAGGCTGAAGTACCGGGGATTTGACGAGAACGGAAAACCTTTCGAGCGCGAAGTGGAAGGCTTCCATGCGCGCGTGGTGCAGCACGAGTGCGACCACCTGGACGGCGTGCTCTATCCGATGCGCATCCGCGACTTCACCCGCTTCGGCTTCAACGAGGCGCTGTTCCCGGGGCAGGAGCTGCCTCCTGAAGACTGAGCTCCCGGTGCAGGTCCTGCTCGAGCTGCAGCACGGACTTCGAGTCCGGCAGCTTCTCTGAAGTGATCAGGAAGACGTCCTCGGCCCGGTCGCCGAGGGTGTTGATGCGCGCCGTGTGCAGGTTGACGCGGTAGCGCGCGAGGATCCGCGCCACGCCGTAGAGCAGCCCCGGGCGGTCGCTCGCCACGATCGAGAGCACCTGGTAGGCGCCGCGCTCGTCGGGCCGGATGTCGACCGCGGGCGAGATCGGGAAGTGGCGCACCCGGCGCGACAGCCGGCCGCCGCGCGGCGGCGCGAGCGGTGCCTGCGACTCCACCTCGCGGGCGAGCTCGGACTCGATGATGCCGATCATGTCCCGGTAGTGCGCGCCGCGGCCCTGGCCCATGACCAGGAAGGTGTCGAGCGCGTAGCCGTTGCGCGTCGTGTGCACCTTCGCCTCGACGATGTTGAACGCGCTGCGCTCGAAGTAGCCGCAGATGCGCGCGAACAGCGCCTCGCGGTCGCGGCAGTAGATCATCACCTGCAGTCCCTCGCCGAAGGGGGCGAGCCGCGCCTTCACCACCGGGTGCGCGGCATCCATGCGGTAGTGCAGGTTGCGGGTCTGCCAGGCGATCTCCTGCGCGTCGTGGCGCAGGAAGTAGGCGGTGTCGAGCTGCGCCCAGAGCGGCTGCTCTATCCCGTCGGAGAGCGCGTACAGGCGCAGCAGCCGCCTCGCCTCGGCCTGCTTCTCGGCGAGCGCCGCGTCGCGCGCCAGCGGCTCGCCGGTGAGCGTCCGGCGGGTCGCGCGGAAAAGATCCTCGAGCAGCTTCGCCTTCCACGCGTTCCACACCTTCGGGCTGGTACCGCGCACGTCGGCCACGGTGAGCAGGTAGAGCGCCACCAGGCGCCGCTCGGTGCCGACGCGCCGCGCGAAGGCCTGCACCACTTCCGGGTCGTGCACGTCCTGCTTCTGCGCCACCTGCGACATCGCGAGGTGATGCTCGACCAGGAACTCGACCAGGGCGCGATCCTCGCCCGACAGCCGATGCTTCCGCGAGAAATTCCGCGCGTCCGCGGCGCCGAGCTCGGAATGGTCGCCGCCGCGGCCTTTGGCGATGTCGTGGTAGAGCGCGGCGACGTAGAGCAGCCAGCGGCGCTCGAATCCGTTCATCAGCTCGCTGCACAGCGGAAACTCGTGGGCGAGCTCGGGCATGGTGAAGCGCCGCAGATTGCGCACCACCATGAGGATGTGCTGGTCGACGGTGTAGACGTGAAAGAGATCGTGCTGCATCTGCCCGACGATGCGGCCGAACTCCGGCAGGTAGCGGCCGAGGATGCCGTACTGGTTCATGCGCCGCAGCTCGTGCACGATGCCCCGAGGCTGCTGCAGGATGTGCAGGAACAGCAGCCGCGCCAGCGGGTCCCGCCTGAATCGCGCGTCGATTCTCGACCTCGACCGGTAGAGCGCGCGCAGCGTGGGCGCGGTCATGCCCCGCAGCTCCTGGTGCTGCATCAGCAGCAGGAAGCTCTCCAGGATCGCCGCGGGCTCGCGCTCGAAGAGCCGCTCGTCGGCGGCCTCCAGGAGCTCGCCGCGCGCCCGGAACCGCTCGTTCAGGGAAAGGGATTCCCCCTCCCACCGGGGAAGCAGCCGTGCGCCCAGGTTCTGCAGCACGATGGTATTCAGCTGCGTCACCGACTTCGCCGTGCGATAGTAGCGCTGCATCATCACTTCGCTCGCGCGGCGCTCGGCGGTGTCGGCGAAGGCGAGCTGCGCCGCGAGCGCGCCCTGGAAGTCGAACACGATCCTGTCCTCGCGGCGTCCCGCGAGGTAGTGGAGCCGGATCCGCAGGTCCTGCAGGAACGCCTCGTGGCGGGTGAGCTGGCGCGCCTCGGCGGGCTCGATCAGGCCGTGCGCGACCAGGTCGCTCCAGCGCCGACCGATGCCCGTTGTCATGCCCGCAGTCATCCCCGCGGCGCGCGCGGTCCACTGCATCACGTGCAGGTCGCGCAGTCCGCCCGGGGCCTCCTTGAGGTTGGGCTCGAGCGCGTAGGCGGAGTCCTGGTGCTTGGCGTGGCGCTGCTCCTGCTCGAGCTTCTTCGCCTCGAAGAACGCCAGCGGGTCCAGGCTGGCCTCTAGCTGCTTCTCCAGCTTCCCAAAAAGCGCTCGGCTGCCGGCGAGATAGCGCGCCTCGAGGAGCGCGGTGCGCACGGTGATGTCACCGGCGGCGATCTCGAGGCACGACTCCAGGGTACGCACGCTGTGCCCGATCTCCAGGCCGATGTCCCACATGCTGCCGATCAGGCGCTCGAGCGCGCCGCGCTCGGCTTCGCCCGGCTCCGCGGCGAGCAGCACCAGGAGGTCGATGTCCGAGCACGGATAGAGCTCGCCGCGGCCGTAGCCGCCGGTGGCGACCAGCGCGGCGCCCGCCGGCGCCTCGCCGTGCGCCCAGAGGGATTTCACCGTGCGGTCGACGAGGCGCGCGTGGCGGCGCAGCAGCTGCGCCGGCCGCGGCCGCGCCAGGTAGGTCTCGCGCAGCCCCTGGCGGGCCGCCGCCACCTCGCGCCGCAGGCTATCGTGCGAGAGAAGGCGCGGGTTGGCTGCCATTGGACTGCGTCAGCACTTCGAAGCCCGACTCGGTGACGGCGACGGTGTGCTCCCACTGCGCCGAGAGGCTGTGGTCCTTGGTGACGATGGTCCAGCCATCGGCAAGCTCGCGGATGCCGGGCTTGCCGGCATTGATCATCGGCTCGACGGTGAAGGTCATGCCGGGCTCGAGCGCCAGGCCGGTCGCCGGCTTGCCGTAGTGCAGGACCTGGGGCTCTTCGTGGAACCGGCGCCCGATGCCGTGGCCGCAGAACTCGCGCACCACCGAGAAGCCGTGGCTCTCGGCGTGGGCCTGGATGGCGGCGCCGATGTCGCCGAGGCGCCCGCCGGGCCGCACCTGGCGGATGCCGAGCCACATGCACTCGAAGGTCACGTCCACCAGGCGGCGCGCCTGGATGCTCGGCTCGCCGACGTAGAACATGCGGCTGCAGTCGCCGTGGAAGCCGTCCTTGATCACCGTGATGTCGATGTTGAGGATGTCGCCGGCCTTGAGCACCCGCTCGCCGGGCACGCCGTGGCAGACCTGGTGGTTCACCGACGTGCAGATCGACTTCGGGTAGGGCTTGTAGCCGGGCGGCGCGTAGTTGAGCGGCGCCGGCACGGTCCCCTGGACCTTGACCATGTGCTCGTGGCACAGGTCGTTCAGCTTCCCGGTGCTGACGCCGGGCTTCACGTGGGGCGTGACGAAATCGAGGACTTCGGAAGCAAGGCGCCCGGCGAGGCGCATGCGCTCCAGCTCCTCGGCGCTCTTAAGGACTACCGGCATTTGTGCCTGATTATGCTATGATTTCGGGCTCAAATCTTCCCGTGTACCGCATAGGGTGTCCTTCAAGGACCATGGCACACGGCAGTGACAACCCTAAGGAGAGTTTAGTGTCGGCAACGATGCGTCAGATGCTCGAGGCGGGGGTCCATTTCGGACACCAGACCCGCTACTGGAACCCGAAGATGGCGCCGTTCATCTTCGGCCACCGCAACAAGATCCACATCATCAACCTGGAAAAGACCCTGTCGATGTACCAGGAGGCGCTGAAATTCGTGCGCCAGCTGGCCGCCGGACGGGGAACGCTGCTTTTCGTCGGCACCAAGCGCCAGGCCCGCGACATCGTCCGCGAGGAGGCGCAGCGCGCCGCCATGCCGTTCGTCGACTATCGCTGGCTGGGCGGCATGCTGACGAACTTCAAGACCGTCAAGCAGTCCATCAAGCGCCTCAAGGAGATGGAGCAGATGGCGCAGGACGGCACCTTCGAGCGGATCTCGAAGAAGGAGGCGCTGGGGCTGCAGCGCGAGATGGAGAAGCTGCAGCGCTCCCTCGGCGGCATCAAGGAGCTCTCGGCGCTGCCCGACGCCCTGTTCGTCATCGACGTCGGCTACCAGAAGGGCGCGGTGGCCGAGGCGGTCAAGCTCGGCGTGCCCGTGGTCGGCGTGGTGGACACCAACCATTCGCCCGAGGGCATCGACTACATCATCCCCGGCAACGACGACTCCAGCCGCGCGATCCGGCTGTACGCGCGCGGCATCGCGGACGCGGTGCTGGAAGGCCGCACCCAGTCCCTCGAGGAGGTGGTCGCCGCTTCGCGCGACGAGTTCGTCGAGGTGGAAGAGGATGCGGCGGGGCATTAGATTGCCTCCCGATCCTCAAAAGGGGCCGCGAGCCCCTTTTTTTAAACCTGAAGGAGTTTTGAAGGCATGGCAGAGATCAGTGCAGGGCTGGTAAAGGAGCTTCGCGAGCTCACCGGCCTGGGAATGATGGAGTGCAAGAAGGCCCTGGCCGAGTCGGGCGGCGACCTGAAGAAGGCCGAGGAGCTGCTGCGCATCAAGAGTGGCGCCAAGGCGAGCAAGGCTGCCAGCCGCGTCGCCGCCGAAGGCGTGGTCGGGGTCTGGCTCTCTGCCGACGCCAAGGCGGGGGCGCTGGTCGAGCTGAACTGCGAGACCGACTTCGTAGCGCGCAACGACGCCTTCCTCGCTTTCGCGCAGTCGCTCGCCGAGATCGCGGCGCAGCGCGACCCGGGCGAGGCCGAGGAGCAGCAGCGCCAGGCCCTCGTGCAGAAGCTCGGCGAGAACATCACCATCCGCCGCTTCCGCAGGCTGCAGGCAAAAGGCCGGTTGGCTCAGTACCTGCATGCAAACAAGAAGATCGGGGTGCTGGTCGATTTCGAAGGCGCAGACGACGTCGGCAAGGGCCTTACGATGCATATCGCCTTCTACCGGCCGCAGTATCTTTCGAAGGCCGATGTCCCCGGCGACTATGTGCAGCGCGAGCGGGAGATCCAGCTGGCCCGCGCCAAGGATTCCGGCAAGCCGCCGGAGATCGCCGCCAAGATGGTCGAAGGCGCGCTCAACAAGCATCTCTCCGAGATCGCCTTGCTTGGCCAGCCGTACGTGCTCAACGACAAGGAATCCGTCGAGAAAATGCTCGGCGCACAAAAGGCCAGGATTCACGACTACGCGGTCATTTTTGTCGGCGAGGGAATCGAGAAGTCGGGCGAGAGCGTCCACTGAACGCTGTTCCGTGACGCCGAAATACAAACGCATCCTCCTCAAGCTCTCGGGCGAGGCCCTGATGGGGGAGGATCCTTTCGGCATCAACCGCCAGACGATCGACGCCATCGTCGCCGAGATCGCGCAGGTGGCGCGCCTGGGCGTGGAGCTCGGCGTGGTGATCGGCGGGGGCAACATCTTCCGCGGCGTGGCGCCGGGGGCGGCGGGCATGGACCGCGCCACGGCCGACTACATGGGCATGCTCGCCACCGTCATGAATGCGCTTGCGCTGCAGGACGCGATGCGCCGCGCCGGCCTGGCGAGCCGGGTGCAGTCGGCGCTCAACATCGAGCAGGTGGTCGAGCCCTACATCCGGGGCAAGGCGATCCGCTACCTGGAGGAGGGCAAGGTGGTGATCTTTGCCGCCGGCACCGGCAACCCCTTCTTCACCACCGACACCGCCGCGGCGCTGCGCGGCAGCGAGATGGGGGCCGAGATCGTCATCAAGGCGACCAAGGTCGACGGCGTGTACACCGCCGACCCGCACCACGACCCGAAGGCCGAGCGCTACGGGCGCATCAGCTTCGACGAGGCGATCAACAGGAAGTTGAAGGTCATGGACGCCACCGCGCTGACGCTCTGCCGCGACCAGAAGCTGCCGATCAGCGTGTTCAACATCTTCAAGAAAGACGCGCTGCGGCGCGTGGTCCTGGGCGAGGACGAAGGTACGCTGGTTCACGTATGATTGCGCGGAGGCCGCCATGGTGATTGCGGAGCTGAAGAAGAACACCGACCAGAAGATGGACAAGAGCGTGCAGGCCTTCAAGGCCGACCTCGCCAAGGTGCGCACCGGCCGGGCGCACGCCGGCCTGCTCGACCACATCAGCGTCGACTACTACGGTGCGCAGACGCCCCTCGCCCAGGTCGCCAAGGTGACCCTGATCGACGCGCGCACCATCGGCGTGACGCCGTTCGAGAAGAAGATGACCCAGCCGATCGAGAAGGCGATCCGCGATTCCGACCTCGGCCTGAACCCCGCGGCGTCGGGCGAGACCATCCGCGTGCCGATGCCGGCGCTCACCGAGGAGCGGCGCAAGGAGCTGATCAAGGTGGTGCGGCACGAGGCGGAGAACGCGCGCGTGGCCGTGCGCAACCTGCGCCGCGACGCGATCCACCACCTCAAGGAGGGGCTGAAGAAGAAGGAAGTCTCCGAGAACGACGAGCGCCGCGCGCAGGACGAGGTGCAGAAAATGACCGACCGGCACATCGCCGACATCGACAAGCTGCTGCAGCAGAAGGAAGCGGAGCTTCTCGCGGTATGAGCCACGCCAGCTCCACGCGCGAGGTCCCCGCCGCCGGCGACATGCCGCGCCACGTCGCCATCATCATGGACGGCAACGGGCGCTGGGCGAAGGGCCGCCGCCTGCCGCGCATCGCCGGGCATCGGCGCGGCGTCGAGGCGGTGCGCGCGACGGTGCGCGCCTGCGCCGAGCGCGGCATCGAGTTCCTGACGCTGTTCGCCTTCAGCTCCGAGAACTGGCGCCGTCCCGCCGAGGAGGTCGCGCTGCTGATGCAGCTTTTCCAGGCCGCGCTCTCGAACGAGGTCGAGAAGCTGCACAAGAGCCGAGTGCGCCTCAAGGTGGTGGGCGACACCAGCCGCTTCGACCCGAAGATCCGCCGCCTGATCGAGCAGGGCGAGCGCCTCACCGCCGGGCACCGCCAGCTCACGCTCACCGTCGCCGCGAACTACGGCGGCCGCTGGGACATCATGCAGGCGCTGTCGAAGTTGCTGCGGGAAAAGCCTTCCTCGAGCGAGATCCAGGAAGAGATGCTTGCCCCTTACCTCGCCATGAGCTATGCACCGGAGCCCGATCTGTTCATCCGCACCGGCGGCGAGCAGCGCATCAGCAACTTCCTGCTCTGGCAGCTCGCCTACAGCGAGCTGTACTTCACCGAGACGCTGTGGCCCGATTTCGACGCCGCGGCGCTCGACGAGGCGATCGCCTCGTACCGGCGCCGCGAGCGCCGCTTCGGCCGCACCAGCGACCAGGTCCAGGGCGCGAAGCGGGCCGAGGTCGCCTGAGCCCGCTGGCCGCGCGCGTCGC
>CBDDRQ010000306.1:0-22766 GCA_965233125.1 uncultured bacterium | reverse complement strand
GGCCGCGCTACCTGCAGGGCTTCCATATCTCGTTCGACAACTGGCACTCGACGGATTCCCCGGAAAACGTCGAGCTGTCGCAGGACATCTACCGCAAGCTGAAGGCGGCGGGACTCATCTACACCAAGCCGGTCGAGCAGTTCTACGACCCGGTCAAGGGCATGTTCCTTGCCGACCGCTACATCAAGGGCCAGTGCCCGAACTGCGGCGCCCCGGACCAGTACGGCGATGCCTGCGAGAACTGCAGCACCGCCTACTCGGCGATGGAGCTCAAGAACCCCTACTCGACGCTCTCGGGGGCGAAGCCGGTGCTGAAATCCTCCGAGCACCACTTCTTCAGGCTCTCGGACCCCGCGTGCAAGCGCTTTCTGAACGAGTGGCTCGACCAGCCGGGCCGCCTGCAGTCCCAGGTGGTGAACAAGGCCAAGGAATGGCTGCAAGGCACCGGCCCGCAAGGTGAAGGGCAAGCACTCTCGGACTGGGATATTTCGCGCGACCCGCCCTACTTCGGCATCCGCATTCCGGACATCGCGGAGGAGAAGTACCTCTACGTCTGGCTCGACGCGCCGATCGGCTATCTCGCCAGCTTCAAGAACTATTGCGCGAAGAGGCAGCTCGACTTCGAGGCGTTCCTGCAGGACCCCGGCACCGAGCAGATCCATTTCATCGGCAAGGACATCATCTACTTCCATACGCTGTTCTGGCCGGCAATGCTCAGGTTCGCGGGCCCGCCCTACAAGGTGCCCGACCACGTCTGGGTGCACGGCTTCATCACCGTTTCGGGCGACAAGATGTCCAAGTCGCGCGGCACCGGCATCAGCCCGCTGCGCTACCTCGAGCTCGGCATGAACCCCGAATGGCTGCGCTACTACATCGCCGCCAAGCTCAACGGCAACGTCGAGGACCTCGATTTCAACCCCGGGGATTTCCTCGCCCGCGTGAACGCCGACCTGGTCGGAAAGTACGTCAACATCGCCAGCCGCTGCGCGGTGTTCGTCCAGCGCAAGTTCGCCGGCGAGCTGGTCGCCGCCGGGAGCGATCGCCTGCTGGCGGACTGCCAGGCGAAGGCCGCGGAGATCGCCGCGCTCTACGAGAGCCGCGAGTTCGGCAAGGCGCTGCGCGAGGTGATGGCGCTCGCAGACCTCGCGAACCAGTTCGTCGACGAGCAGAAGCCCTGGGAGCTCTCGAAGCAGCCCGGGTCCGAGCAGCGGCTCGCGCAGGTCTGCTCCGTCGGCATCAACCTGTTCCGGGTGCTTACGGTCTACCTGAAGCCGGTGCTGCCGCGCCTCGCCGCAGAGGCGGAGCGCTTCCTGAACGTCCCCGCCCTCGCATGGCCCGACGCCGGGCGAGCGCTCCCCGGCGGGCACCGCATCAACGAGTACCGCCATTTGCTCAACCGCGTCGAGGAGCGGCAGCTCGAGCGCCTGTTCGACGCCACGCCGCTGCCCTCGGAGAGCGCTTCGCCGCGCCACCCCGGGCAGCCGCAGGCCGCCAAGGAGCACCCCGTGACCGAAACCATCGCGATCGACGACTTCAACAAGCTGGATCTGCGCGTCGCGAAGATCGTCCGCGCCGAGCAGGTCGAAGGCGCGGACAAGCTGCTCAAGCTGACCCTGGACATGGGCGGCGCGACGCGCACGGTGTTCGCCGGCATCAAGTCCGCCTACGCCGCCGGGGAGCTCGAGGGGCGCCTGACGGTGGTGGTCGCGAACCTCGCGCCGCGCAAGATGAAGTTCGGCATCTCCGAAGGCATGGTGCTCGCCGCCTCCGGCGAAGGACCGGGGATTTTCCTCGTTTCGGCCGACGCCGGAGCGCAGCCCGGCATGCGCGTAAAATAGTCCTCGTCGCGGCGCGGTTCGCCGCATGGGCGAGGACACCTGATGGAGGGCGCGGGCCGAACGCTGGTCTGCAGCGTGCTGTTTCTCGACATCGCGGAGTACTCTAAGAAGCCGGTCTCGGAGCAGCTGCAGCTCAAGCAGGCATTCAATCAGGCGCTCGCCCAGGCGCTCGAGCAGGTCGCCTCGCGCGACCGCATCATCCTCGACACGGGCGACGGCGCGGCGGTCACGTTCATGGGCGATCCCGAGGACGCTTTGTTCGCCTCGATCGCGATGCGCGACATGGCCGGCATGGTCGGCGTGCGCATGGGCGTGAACCTCGGCCCGGTGCGCCTGGTGAAGGATCTCAACGGCCAGATGAACATCATCGGCGACGGCATCAACGTCGCGCAGCGCGTGATGAGCTTCGCCGGGCCCGGGCAGCTGCTGGTCTCGCGCTCCTTCTACGAGGTCGTCTCGTGCCTGTCGCGGGACTACGCCGGCCTGTTCCACCACGAGGGGGCGCGCACCGACAAGCACGTGCGCGAGCACGACGTCTATTCCGTGGTCGGCGGTACGCCCGCGGGGCGGCGCCTTTCGGACACGATCACCCTCGAGGCGAGCGCGGAAGGCCCCTCGGGCTGGCTGCGCGGCCTCGGGCCTCTGGGGCTGCGGCGCTCGGCGCTGCTCGCCGCGCCGGTGGCCTTTCTGCTGATGGTCGCCGGCGGCGTCGGCGCGCGCGCACTGATGGATCGCGGCGAGCCGGCGCAGCCAGCGCCCAAGCCGGTGGCGGCGATCGTTTCCGCCAAGCCCGCCCCGGTACCGGCGGCCCCCAAGGCAGCCGCGGTTCCGGAGGCTCCCAAGCCGGCCCCCGAGCCCGTGAAGCCGCAGGCGGCCGCGCCGGCAGCCGAGCCCGCCCCGGCGAGGAAGCCCGAGCGCCCGATAAAAGCGCCCGCCGCGGCGGCGGCGGGCCGGATCGTATTCGCCGTCGCGCCCTGGGGCGAGGTGCTGATCGACGGCAAGAGCCGCGGCGTCAGCCCGCCACTGCGCGTGCTTGATATCCCCGCCGGCACGCATACGATAGAAATCCGCAACTCGACGTTTCCGGCGCACGTCGCCAAAGTCGAAGTCAAGGCGGGGGAAGCCATTCGCATACGGCACAGGTTCCGTTGATGGTCCGCGCGGCTCTCCTGGCGGCGGTGGCGCTTGTCCTCCCGGGGTGCTCCTCCGCGCCGATGCGCGACCTGCAGCAGCTGATCTGGTCCAGCAAGGGCGACGGCGCGTTCGCCACCGGGATCCGCCAGTACGAGAATGGCCAGTACGCGGAGTCCGCGCGCAACCTGCAGGCCGCGGTGGACCTGGGCCTGCCGGCCGGCCAGCGCGCGCGGGCGCACAAGCATCTCGCCTTCATCCATTGCGCTTCGGGGCGCGAGCGGCTGTGCCGCGACGAATTCCGCAAGGCGCTCGCGGTCGAGCCGAAGACCGACCTTACGGCGGCCGAAGCCGGACACCCGGTCTGGGGGCCGATCTTCCGCTCAATGAAGGGCGGCGAGCCGCCGCTCAGCGCCGGCCTGCGCCTCTACGAGGAAGGCGACTACGAGGCGTCGGCGAAGACGCTGCAGGGCGCGATCGAGCGCGGCCTGCCGGACAAGGATCGGGCGAGAGCGCACAAGTACCTCGCCTTCATGCACTGCGCATCGAATCGCGAGCGGCTGTGCCGCGACGAGTTCCGCCGCGCCCTCGACTTCGACCCCGCGCTGCAGCTCACCGCCGCGGAGGCCGGCCACCCGGCCTGGGGGCCGGTCTTCCGCTCGCTCAAGGGCGAAGCGCCGGCGCTCGCGAAGGCGGAGGCCGCGACGGGCGCGAAAGGCGTGTCAGCGCCGTCCGGCAAGGGCGAGCCTGCGCTGGTCGTCGGCCTGCGCCTCTACAACGAGGGCAGCTACGATGCCTCGGCCCGCAGCCTGCACGACGCCATCGAGCAAGGCCTTGCCCGGACCGACGAGGTGAAGGCGCGCAAGCACCTCGCCTTCATCCATTGCGCGGCGCAGCGACAGCCTTCGTGCCGCGAGGAGTTCCGCAAGGCGCTCGCCATCGACCCCGCGCTCGAGCTGGCGCCCGCCGAGGCCGGACATCCGGTGTGGGGGCCGGTATTCCGCGCAGTGAGGGCGGGCCGCTAGGCCCCGCGATGGAGCAGCCGCAACTCGGCCGCTACGCCATCCAGTCCGAGATCGGGCGCGGCGCGATGGGCGTGGTGTACAAGGCGATGGACTCCGTGCTCGAGCGCGTCGTCGCGGTAAAGACGGTCAACATGGCGCTCGAGCGCGACCACGCGGACAAGTACGAGGCGCGCTTCTACCAGGAAGCGCGCGCCGCCGGCGGGCTGAACCACCCCAATATCGTCACCGTCTACGACGCCGGCAAAGCCGGCGACGTGGTGTACATGGCGATGGAATACATCGAGGGCGTCGAGCTGCGCACGCTGATCGGCGAGGGGCGCCAGCTCGCGGTGGCACAGGCGCTCTCGATCGCCGCGCAGGTCGCCGAGGGCCTCGCCTACGCGCACGAGCGGGGCGTCGTGCACCGCGACATCAAGCCGGCCAACATCATGGTCGTCGCCAACGGCCCGGTAAAGATCACCGATTTCGGCATCGCCCGCATGCGCGCCTCGGCCGACCTGACGCAGACCGGGGTGATGCTCGGCTCGCCGAAATACATGTCTCCCGAGCAGGTGATCGGCAAGCGCGCCGACCACCGCTCCGACGTGTTCTCCCTGGGCGTGATCCTCTACGAGATGCTGTGCGGCGCGGCGCCCTTCAACGGCGAGAACGTCACCGCGCTCATGTACCAGATCGTCAACTTCGCGCCCCCGGCGCCGAGCGCCATCAATGCCGGGGTGCCGGAAGTGCTCGACTACATCGTCGCGAAGATGCTGGCCAAGCCCCTCGAGGAGCGCTACCAGGACGCCCGCGAGCTCTCGCGCGACCTGCGCGAATGCGAGCGGCAGCTTGCCGCGCCCGCGGCCGCGCCGGTGCCGCGCCCGCCGGTCGCGCTCGCGAGCGGCGCGCAGCCGCAGCTCGTGGATACCCGCTCGCAAACCGTGGTGCTGGCGCAGACCCTGAATCGCACCCGCGAGGCGGACAAGGCCCCGGAAGACCTGGCGAGCGCCCCCGCGCGCGGCGTCGCGCCCTCGTTCGACTCCCTGGAGGCGACCCAGCGCCTCGCGGTCCTGACCGGGGCGGAAACGGGCCCCGGCGGGCTCACCGCCCGCGAGACCGCGACGCAGGCGATCCGCTCGCTGCCGCGCGCCGCGCCGGCGGGCTGGCGCCGCCGCGACTGGCTGCTGGTCGGCGCCGCCACGCTCGGCGGCCTCGTGATCGCGCGCGCGATCGTGAAGCGCGACCGCGATAGCAAGCCCTAGCCCTTAGGCACCCAGGGCCGGCCCATGCGCTTCTCGATGTAGTCGCGCATGAGGCGCCGCAGCACCTGCGAGGGCGTCTGGTCCTCTTCCGCGCAAAGCCGCTCGAACACCGCCTTCTTGCGCGGGTCGACCAGGATCGTCAGACGGGCGGTGCGTTGCTCTTTCGTCATGTGTGCTGGATGATAATATAATTCACATCCAATGGAGAGTCCATCCAGCCTGCTCGCCGCTGCGCTGCTCGCGGCCTCCGCCTGGCTGGCGATCGGACTCGCCGGCCTGCTGCCCGCCGGTCCGGGGCTCGTGCGGCGGGGTCTCTTCCCGGCCGGCGCCGCGGTGGGCCTCGTGCTTGCGGCGCTCGGCGCGCAGAGCGTCTGGCAGCCCGCCTCGACGCTGGTGCTGCCGCTCGGCCTGCCCGATCTGCCGTTTCACCTGCGGCTGGATCCCCTCGCCGGTTTCTTCCTGCTGCTGCTCGGCGCCGTAGCGAGCGGCGTCTCGGTGTACTCGGTGGGCTACTTCCGCGCCGAAGCCGGGTCGCGCCTGCGCCTGATCTGCCTGCAATACCACTTCTTCCTTGCCAGCATGGCCTTCGTCATCCTGGCCGACGACGCCTATCTGTTCATGGTGGCCTGGGAGACCATGGCGCTCGCCTCGTACTTCCTCGTCACCACCGACCACCAGCGGCCGGCGATCCGCAGCGCCGGATTCCTCTACCTCCTGGTCGCCCACATCGGCGCGATTGCGGTGCTGCTGTGCTTCGGCGTGATGCATTCGGGCGGCGGCGACTACACCTTCGACGCGCTGCGCGCGGCCGAGCTCAGCCCGTTCTGGGCGAGCGTCGCGTTCCTGCTGGCGTTCTTCGGCTTCGGCGCCAAGGCCGGCCTCATTCCCCTGCACGCCTGGCTGCCCGAGGCGCACCCGGCGGCGCCCTCGCCGGTCTCGGCCCTGATGAGCGGCGTGATGATCAAGACGGCGATCTACGGCATCGTGCGTGTGAGCTTCGACCTGATCGGCACCGTGCGCTGGGAGTGGGGCGTGCTGGTCCTCGTCATCGGCGCAGCCACGGCGCTCTTCGGCATCCTCTACGCGTTGATGCAGCACGACCTGAAGCGCCTGCTCGCCTACAGCTCGATCGAGAACATCGGCATCATCCTGCTCGGCCTGGGAATGTCGATGGTGTTCTTCGGCTTCGGCCACGCGGCGGCCGGCAGCCTGGCGCTGGTCGCCGCGCTCTACCACACGCTCAACCATGCGGTGTTCAAGGGCCTGCTCTTCCTCGGCGCCGGCTCGATCCTGCACGCGACCGGCTTGCGCGACCTGAACGCGATGGGCGGTCTCATCCGCCGCATGCCGGCGACGGCGTTCTACTTCCTGGTGGGCACGCTGGCGATCTCGGCGCTGCCGCCGCTCAACGGCTTCGTATCCGAGTGGCTTGTCTTCCAGGCAGCGCTGCAGGCGCCGCTGCTCGAGCATGGCGTGGTGCGAAGCCTGGTGCCGCTGTTCGCGGCCACCCTCGCGCTCACCGCTGCGCTCACCGCGATGTGCTTCGTCAAGGTGTTCGGCGTGGCGTTCCTCGGTCGCAGCCGCCACCCCGCGCAGGCGGCCGACGCGCACGGCGACGCCAGCCTCGCCGAGCGCCTGGGGCTCGCGTGGCTCGCCGCGGGCTGCTGCGTGCTCGGCCTGTTCCCGGTCGCGATGCTCCTGACGCTCAACCAGGTCAGCGCATCCCTCACCGGCAGCAGCCTGAGCGCGGAGGCCCTGGAGTCGAACTGGCTCTGGCTGGTACCGACCGAGCCCGCGCAGGCAAGCTACAGCGCGATCGTCTTCCTGCTGGTCATTGTCGCCGTGGTGCTGGTGGCCATCCGGCTGGTGCGGCTCTTCTACCACGGCCGGGTGCGCATCGCCGATCCCTGGGACTGCGGCTTCCCCGAGCAAACGAGCCGCATGCAGGATTCGGCGGACGCCTTTGCCCAGCCGATCCGCCACGTCTTCGGACCGCTTTTCCTGATGAAGCGCCATCTCCCCAGTCCCGATGACGTGAATCCCAGGTACTCCATCCGAATCGAGGACCGGCACTGGCACTGGGTTTACCTGCCCGTGGCGCGGCTCACCGGATTCATCTCCGCCAAGGTCGCCTTGCTGCAGCGCGGACGCATCAGCATCTACCTGCTCTACAGCTTCCTGACGCTCATCGCCCTGCTGGTGTTCGTGCGATGAGCCAGCTACCCGCCGCGCTGCTGCAGGTCCTGCAATCGGTGCTGGTCGTGCTGGTGGCGCCGCTCGTCGTGGGCTGGGTGAACATCTGCCGCGCCTGGCTGCAGAACCGCTCCGCGCCGAGCCTCTGGCTGCCCTACTACACCCTCGCCAAGCTGCTCTACAAGGATGCGGTGATCGCCAACACCGCCTCGCCGCTGTTCCGCGTCATGCCCTATGTGCTGTTCGGCTGCATGTGGCTCGCCGCGGGGATCGTCCCAGTGCTCGCCACCGACCTGCCCTTCGCACCGGCCGCCGACATCATCGCGCTTGTCGGCGTATTCGCCCTGGCGCGCGTGTTCACCGCGCTGGCGGCGATGGATACCGGCACCTCCTTCGGCGGCCTCGGCGCCCGCCGGGAGATGATGGTCGGCTTCCTCGCCGAGCCGGCGATGCTCATGACGCTCTTCACGGCGGCATTCATTTCCGGGTCGACGCAGCTCCCCACCATCGTAGCGACGCTGGCGCACCGCGAGTTCGCCATCTACCCCAGCCTCGCGTTCGCGGCGGTGGCGTTCCTGATGGTGCTGCTCGCGGAGAACGCACGCATCCCCGTGGACAACCCGACCACCCACCTCGAGCTCACCATGATCCACGAGGCCATGATCCTCGAGTACTCGGCGCGCCACCTGGCCCTCATCGAGTGGGCCGTGGCGATCAAGCTGGTCGCGTACATGGCCATCGGCTTCGCGCTGTTCCTGCCCTGGGGCATCGCACCGGGGGGCGACTGGAGCGCGCTGCCCCTGGCGCTCGCGGCGCTCGGCCTGAAGCTCGCCCTCGCCGGCGCCGGCCTCGCGCTGCTGGAGACCCTGCTTGCCAAGATGCGCATCTTCCTGGTCGCGGAGTTCCTGTCCACGGCCTTCCTGCTCGGCGTGCTCGGCATGCTGATCCACTTCCTGGTGCAGGCCTGACATGGCGCTGCCGCTCTCCAGCCAGATCGTCAACCTGCTCGCCGCGCTGCTGCTGCTGCTCTCGTTCGCCATGCTCGCGCAGCGGCGCGTGCTGACGCTGATCAGGCTGTTCGCGTGGCAGGGCGCGGCGCTCGCCCTGTCGACGGCGATCGTGGCGTACGCCACCGGCCAGACGCACCTGTATTTCTCCGCGGGCCTGACGCTCGCCCTGAAGGTGATCCTGATTCCCTGGCTGCTGCATCGGCTCATCGACAAGCTGATGGTGCGCTGGGACATCGAGACGCTGATCAACATTCCCACCACCATGCTCGCCGGCATCGGCCTCGCGATCTTCGCCTTCGCGCTCGCCACGCCGATCTCGCAGATGGCGAACACCATCACCCGCTCGACGCTGGGCATTGCCCTCGCGAGCGTGCTGCTCTCCTTCCTGATGATGATCGTGCGCCGCAAGGCAGTGCCGCAGGTGATCGGCTTCCTGTCGATGGAGAACGGCCTGTTCTTCGCCGCCACCAGCGCCACCTACGGCATGCCGCTGGTGGTGGAGCTCGGCGTGGCGCTCGATGTCCTCGTCGGTACCTTCATCTTCGGCATCTTCTTCTTCCATATCCGCGAGCAGTTCGACAGCCTCGACATCAGCCACATGGAGAAGCTGAAGGACGACTGATGGAGATCGCCGCTTGGAGATAACTGCGGTCCTGGGAATGCCGCTCGCGGGAGGCCTGCTGCTCGCCCTGTTCGGCCACAAGCGCTGGGCGCCGGAGGCGAGTGCCTTCATGAGCCTGGGGACGCTCACCGCGGCCGCGCTGCTGACGGCGCGCGTGATCGAGGCCGGCCCGATGACCGCGCTCAACGAGCAGGTGTTCGTCGATCCGTTCAACGTGTTCCTGGTGGCGCTGACGGCGTTCGTCGCCTTCACCACGGCGCTCTTCTCGCGACCCTACATGCGCACCGAGGAGCATCACAAGCGCGTCAACAGCGCGCGCCTGCGCCTGTACCACAGCATGTACCAGCTCTTCACCTTCATGATGCTGCTCACGCTGCTGTCGAACAACGTCGGCCTGCTGTGGGTCGCCATGGAAGGCGCGACTCTCTCGACCGTGCTGCTGGTATCGCTCTACCGCACGCCCGCGAGCCTGGAAGCCGCCTGGAAGTACTTCATCCTGTGCTCGGTCGGCATCGCGCAGGCGCTGTTCGGCACCATCCTGCTGTACTTCGCGGCGGAGAAGGTGCTGGGCCCGGGCGGCAACGCGCTGCTCTGGACGCACCTGCACGAGGTGCGCGGCGAGCTCGAGCCGACCGTGCTCTCGCTTGCGTTCGTGTTCCTGCTGGTGGGCTACGGCACCAAGGTGGGGCTCGTGCCGCTGCACAACTGGCTGCCCGACGCGCACGCGGAAGGCCCGACGCCGATCTCGGCGGTGCTCTCGGGCCTGCTGCTCAACGTCGCGCTCTACGCGGTCGTGCGCACCAAGGTCCTGGTCGACGGCGCGCTCGAGCGCAATTTCTCGGGCGGCCTGATGATGGGCTTCGGCCTGCTCTCGGTCGTGGTGGCGGCGTTCTTCCTGTCGCGGCAGAAGGACATCAAGCGCATGTTCGCCTACTCGTCGGTCGAGCACATGGGCATCATGACCTTCGCCTTCGGCATGGGCGGTCCGGTGGCGGCGTTCGCCGGCCTGCTGCACATGACCGTGCATTCGCTCACCAAGTCGGCGATCTTTTTCACCGTCGGCCACGCCACGCAGGCCTGCGGCACGCAGGACATGGCCTCGATCCGCGGCCTCATCCACCTGAGCCCGACCATCGGCTGGGGACTCGCGCTCGGCACCCTGGCGATCCTCGGCATGCCGCCCTTCGGCGTCTTCACGAGCGAGTTCCTGGTCCTCACGACGGCGATGAGCGAGCATCCCTGGGCGACTCCCTTCCTGCTCGTCGCGCTGGGCGTCGCCTTTGCCGCCATCTTCGGCAAGGTGCAACCCATGATCTTCGGTGAGACCACCGTGCAGCGCATGACGCATCCGCCGGCGCTGGTGCCGGTCTTCATCCATCTCGCGATTGTGCTGATGCTCGGTCTGTATATCCCGCCCTACCTCGTCGACTGGTACCGTCAGGCCGCAGCGTTCATCGGATGACGCATCCCTTCGCCGCGTTCGACATCGACGCGCATCCCATGCCGGGCGCGATGCCGTGCTGGCGCGCGAGCGCGGCCCTCACGGCCCTGCGCCCGATCGCGGAACAAGCCAAGGCGCAGCAGGCGCGACTGGTCGCCCTGTGGGCAAGCGACGAGACGCCGCGCGGCGCCGGCTATGCGCTGCAGGTCGCGTTCGCATTGCGCGCGGGCCTGCTGTGGATCAGCGTGCCCCTGGAGCGCGACCATCCGCGCTATTCCGGCATCGCCGACCTGTTTCCGGCGGCGTTGCGCATGCAGCGCGCCGCCTACGACCTCATGGGCGTGCACGCGCAGGACAGCCCCGACCACCGCAAATGGCTGCGTCATGGCGCCTGGCCCGGCGGCCAGTTTCCGCTGCGCAAGGACTTCGACGCCAGCGCGCGCTTCGCGCCGGGCGAGGACCGCTATGCGTTCGTGCGCGTGGAGGGCGAAGGCGTGCACGAGATCCCGGTGGGGCCGGTCCACGCCGGCACCATCGAGCCTGGACATTTCCGCTTCTCCATCGTGGGCGAGAAGGTCCTCAGGCTCGAGCAGCGGCTGGGCTACAAGCACAAGGGCATCGAGAAGCGCTTCGAGGGGCTGGGCGCCCTCGAAGCGGCGCGCCTCGCCGGCCGCGTGAGCGGCGATTCGACGGTCGCCTACGCCTGGGCCTACGCCATGGCGCTCGAGGCAGCCGCGGCGGCCACGGTGCCGGCCCGCGCGAGCGGCCTGCGCGGCATCGCGCTCGAGCTCGAGCGTGTGGCGAACCACCTCGGCGACCTGGGCTATCTCGGCAACGACGTTGCCCTGTCGTTCGGTTTCTTCCAGTTCTGGCGCCTGAAGGAGGAGCTGCTCCGGCTGCACCGCGAGCTCTTCGGCCATCGCTACCTGATGGACTACATCGTGCCCGGTGGCGTGGCCGGCGATCTGCCCCCGCCATCGCTCGAGCGGCTCCTGAAGGCCCTCGGGGCGCTGGAGCGGGAGGTCGGGACGCTGAAGACAGTCTACGACGAGCACGCCGGGGCGCAAGACCGCTTCATCATGACCGGCCAGGTCACGCCGGAGCTCGCGGCCGCGCTCGGCCTCGCCGGCTTGGCCGGCCGCGCGAGCGGGCAGGCGCACGATCTGCGCGCCGATCATCCCATCGCGCCTTACCGAGGTCTCGAAGTGCGCGTCGCGGGCCACATCCGCGGCGACGTCGCCGCCCGCGTCGCGGTGCGCTTCGAGGAGCTCGCCGAGTCGTTCCGCCTCATCCGGGCGCTCGCCGACGGACTGGCGCACGGCGAGCTGCGGGTGCCGATCGCGCCGCCGGCCGATTCCCGGCGCGGTTGCGGCTGGGTGGAAGGATGGCGCGGCGAGGTACTCGTCGCGCTCGAGGCCGGCGCGCAGGGCCGGCTGCACCGGGTCCACGTGCACGACCCTTCGTGGCAGAACTGGCCGTTGCTCGAATGGGCGGTGCTCGGCAACATCGTTCCGGACTTCCCGCTCATCAACAAGTCGTTCAATCTTTCCTACAGCGGGCACGACCTCTAGCATGTACCGGATCCTGAAGCAGATCGCCAAGACCGGCATCGTCACCGAGCGGCCCGGCGAGCCCGACGAATCCCTGCGCCTGCTCGTGCAGCGCCTGGACGCCGTGGTGCTCAAGCATTTCGGGCGTTCGCTCTCTGTGCGGCATGTGGACGCCGGATCGTGCAACGGCTGCGAGCTCGAGATCCACGCCAGCAACAGCCCCCACTACAACCTGGAGCGGCTCGGGATCCGCTTCGTAGCGAGCCCGCGGCACGCCGACCTGCTGCTCGTCACCGGGCCGGTGTCGCGGAACATGGAGACGGCGCTGCGGCGGACCTACGACGCGACGCCCGAGCCGAAGCTGGTGGTGGCGATCGGCGACTGCGGATGCACCGGCGGGATTTTCGGCGAGAGCTACGCGAGCTGCGGCGCGGTCTCGAGCGTGATCCCGGTGGACGTGGCAGTGCCGGGCTGTCCGCCGCCGCCTGCGGCCATCATCCAGGGCATGCTGACCGCCGTGAGCGGCGCTAGCGCCCGGCGCAGTCCTGGGGCATCGCGCTGACCGGATAGCCCTTGCAGGTCCAGGAAACGTTGCCGCCCTGGAGCGTCGGCGTGAGGGCCACCTCGAGCGCGTTCTTCTCGTTCCAGCCACGGATCGCGCCATCGCGGCCGACGATCCATTTCATCTCGCCGTGCTTGGCGTCGGTCCTGGGCGCGATCTTCACGCCCTCGCCGGCGCCGGCGAGCTTGCCGGATTTCCCCGCCGCTGCGGCGACCTGCTGCTTCGCCGGGTCGGCGCCGCCGACCAGCGCCTGGGCAGCCTGCTTGAGCTCGGCGCCCTCCATCTGCGGCAGGACGACCGCAACCACGAGGAAACCGATCAAGGCGAGACCCGCGAATATGAGCAAGCCGATGCGCATCTGTTTCTCCCCTTTCCGCTGCTTACGCGCCTCTTTTCTGCTCCGAGCGCGCGGGGCAGCTTAACATGGGCTTTCGATGTCCGGCGAGACGACTCGGCAAATTCGTGTCAGCGGAATCGTCCAGGGTGTCGGCTATCGCGCCGCCATGCGCGCACGGGCGCAGGCGCTCGGTGTGACGGGCTGGGTGCGCAATCGCTCGGATGGCAGCGTCGAGGCGCTGGCGCACGGCGCACCGGCCGCCGTCGAGGCGCTGATCGCGTGGGCGCGGCGCGGCCCGCCGGCAGCGCGCGTGGCGGATGTTCAGACAAGCGAAGCCACCGACGGCGAGCATACCGGCTTCGAGCTGCGCCCGAGCGCCTAGGCGCCCCTGCGGCGCTTGAGCGCGTTCACCACGGAGAATTCCCAGGGGCGGCAGGCGGCAAGGAGCGCCACGCCCAGCCTGCGACCGCTCGGCACGGAGGAGTCGACCTCGGCGAACTCGTTGAAGTCCCGCACCAGCCGCTCGAGCCGGCGCTTGAGGACCATCGCCGATTCCGTCGAGAGCACGCGCGACTCGAAGCGCAGCATCTCTAGCGGCGCCTCGAAGCGGCCCTGCAGGAACTCCTGCATGACGCGACGCCCGTAGACCTTCTTCACCGGCCCGCCGGCGCGCCAGGCGAAGTCCCTGGGCACCTTCAGGCGCACCCGGTCGCCGGGGCGCCAGTCGATCAGAACGAGCTTCTCCAGCCGCGCGCACGCGGCGGTGAGCTCGGCGCGCGAGATGGCGAAGGCCTCGACGATCTCGCCGAAATGCCAGTCGTTCTGCAGCAGCCAGAACACCGACAGCAGCCGCTCGTCCTTCGCGAGCGCCGTCTCCTGCTCGAGGCTCAGCTCGCCCGGGGCGAGCGTCGCCCCGCGGCTCATGCGCGCCACCTCTTCGAGCTCGAGGTCGAGTACGCCGAGGATCTGCTCGATGCGGCTCAGGGTGAAGCTGCCGCGCGAGAACATCCGCTTCACGCTCGCCTCCGAGAGCCGCAGCTCGCGCGCCAGGGCGCCGTAGGTCAGGCCGCGCAGCCGCAGGCTCCTCTTCAGGGCGTCGACGAAGCGGCTGCGCGCGGGCATGCGCCGCACGGTATCAGATTGCGCTACTTCGCAGAACAGTATTGCCTCGCACAACCCGGCGGCCGAAGAATCCGCCCTGCCACCCCAGGGGAGAACCGCCATGGCCGAGCCGCTGTCCCGCCCGCTTTCCGCTGCCGAGCTTTGCGACGCGATGCGCCGCGCGCGGGCCTTCGACCCCGCGCGGCTCGACCGCATCCTGCGCGTGGACGAGGACCGCGGCCTGGTCGAGGTGCAGGCGAGCGTGACCTGGCGCAGCCTCGCCGAGCGCCTGCGCCCGGGCGATGCGCAGGCCGGCACCGCCCGCACCACCCTGCCGACCGTGGGCGAGAGCATCGCCTGGAACGCCGCCGGCCCGGATGGACGGCCGGCGGTAACCCATGTCGAATCGATCGCGCTCGTGACCCCGGACGGCGAGCTGCGCCGCGTCAGCCGCCTTGCCGCGCCGGAACTGTTCGCGCTCGCCGTCGGCGGACAGGGCCTGTTCGGCGCGCCTTACAGCGCCACGCTGCGCATCGAGTCGCTCGCGCGCGCGGTGAGCGAGAGCGCACCGTCGCCTGCCATGCCGGGCGACACGCTGCGCCTGCTCGTGCCGCCCGAGGCGCTGGCCCGGTTCCTCGCCCTCGCGCGTGCTCGCTGCGGCGATTGGCGCGTGCCGGTCGCCGCCGAGTCGGTTCGTGCGACACGGGGGGAGCACGAGACCTTCCTGCGCTGGGCCAGTCGCGACTATGCCGAGGTGGGGCTGGCGCTCGAACGCCATGGGACCCTCGGCGCATCGCTCAAGGCGATCCAGCTGCGCCGCGAGCTGATCGACCTCGCGATCGCCGCGGGCGGCGCCTTCCACATCGCCTGCACCCCGGAGGCGACGCGCGCGCAGGCCGAAGCCTGCTACCCGCAGCTCAAGCGCTTCCTGGCGGAGAAGCGGCGCTTCGATCGCGACGAGCGCCTGGTCAATCCCTGGTATCTGCGCCAGCGCAGGCTGCTGGCGAACTAGACCGCGGCGTAGACCACCTGCACGTTCTCGGGCGCGAGCCAGGCGCCGAGCTCGTCGAGCAGCCGGCTGTCGGGACGCACGCGCCACGCGTCGCCCAGCGCCACCTGGCACAGCGCCTTGCCGTTCTCGTAGAGCACGAGCACCTGGCAGGCGCCCTGGCCGGCATGGCGGTAGGGCGCGAGGACCTGCTGCAGGCGCTTCGCGTCAGCCTGGCCGTTCACGGCGATGCGCAGCCGCGCCGCGTAGCGTCCGCGCAGCGATTCCAGGTCGAGCAGCTCCTCGGCGCTCACGCGCAAGCCGCCGGAGAACTCGTCGCGCTGCACCTTGCCCGCCACGATCAGCAGGGCGTCCTCCTTGAGCTTCTCGCGGTGCTTCTCGAACAGCTCGTTGAACACCGCGATCTCGACCTGCGCCGTGCCGTCGTCGAGCATCACGATCATCATGCGTCCGCGCCGGGTCATCTGGCTGCGCGCCGCGGCGACCACGCCCGCCATCCAGGTGCGCGTCTCCGAAGCGCCGAGTCGGGCGAGCGGGGTGCGCGGAAAGCCCGCCAGCTCGCGCTCGTACACCGAAAACAGGTGGCCAGAGAGGTAGAAGCCGAGCGCCACCTTCTCCTCGAGCAGCACCTGGCGGCGATCCCAGGGCGCCGCCTCGACGTAGGCATGCACGCCCCCGCGGGGCGCTTCGGCCTCGCCGAACAGGCTCTCCTGCGATGCCTGCCGCTCTGCCTGGTCGGCTGCCTCCAGCGCCCGCCCCACCGACGCGAGCAGGCGCGCGCGGTTCGCATCCACCGTGTCGAACGCGCCGGCCCGCACCATTGCCTCGATCGCCCTGCGGTTGACGAGGCGCCGGTCCACGCGCCGGCAGAAATCGAACAGGTCCGCGAACGGCCCGGCGCGGCGCGCCTCGACGATTGACTGGATCGCCGACTCCCCCGTGCCGCGGATCGCGCCCAGCCCGTAAAGGATGGTGGTCTTGTCGGCGGGGACGAACCGATACTGCGAGCCGCGCACATCCGGCGGGCGGATCGTCAGGCCGTTCGCGGTGGCATCCTCGTGGAACTGGCGCACCTTGTCGGTATCGTCCATGACCGCCGAAAGGTTCGCCGCCAGAAATGCCGCACCATGGTGCGCCTTCATGTACGCGGTGTGATAGGCGAGCAGCGCGTATGCGGCGGCATGCGACTTGTTGAAGCCGTAGCCCGCGAACTTCTCCATCAGGTCGAAGAGCTGCATCGCCTTGCCGCGAGGCAGCCCGCCCTTCTCCGCCCCGGCGACGAAGATGTCGCGCTGCTGCGCCATCTCCTCGGCCTTCTTCTTTCCCATCGCGCGGCGCAGCAGGTCGGCGCCGCCGAGCGTGTAGCCGCCCATCACCTGGGCGATCTGCATCACCTGCTCCTGGTAGACCATGATGCCGTACGTCGGACCCAGGATCGGTTGCAGGCGAGGATCGAGATAGTCGACGCGCTTTCCGTGCTTGCGCTCGATGTACTCCGGGATCAGGTCCATCGGGCCGGGGCGGTACAGCGCGACCAGCGCGATGATGTCCTCGAAGCGGTCGGGCCGCGCGCGCTTGATGAGGTCGCGCATGCCGCGCGATTCCAGCTGGAACACCGCGGTCGTGTTCCCCGACGAGAGCAGCTTGTAGGTCTGCGCGTCATCCAGGGGAATCTTTTCCAGGGAGAACCCCGGCTCGCCCAGCCCGCGCACGTAGCGCTCGGCCCAGTCGAGGATGGTGAGCGTGGTCAGGCCGAGGAAATCGAACTTCACCAGCCCCACTGCCTCGACATCGTCCTTGTCGAGCTGCGAAATCACGTTGGTGGTTCCCTCGGCGGCGTAGAGCGGGCAGAAGTCGGTCAGCCGGCCCGGCGCGATGAGCACGCCGCCGGCGTGCATGCCGACGTTGCGCACCAGGCCCTCGAGCTTGTCTCCCAGCTCGAGCAGCTCCGCCACCTCGTCCTCGCTCTTCTCGCGCTGGGCGAGGAGCGGCTCCATCTCGCGCGCCATCTCGAGGGTGATGGTCTTGCCCGGCTGGACGGGAATGAGCTTCGCGAGCTGGTCGCAGAAGTTGTAGCCGAGATCGAGCACGCGTCCGACGTCGCGCACCACGGCGCGCGCCGCCATAGTGCCGAAGGTGGCGATCTGCGAGACGCTTTCCTCGCCGTACTTCTTGCGCACGTAGTCGATCACCCGGTCGCGTCCGTTCTGGCAGAAGTCGATGTCGAAGTCCGGCATCGAAACGCGCTCGGGATTGAGGAAGCGCTCGAACAGCAGGTCGTAGCGCAGCGGATCGAGGTTGGTGATCCCCAGCGCGTACGCCACCAGCGAGCCGGCTCCCGAGCCGCGCCCCGGGCCCACCGGCACGCCGTTCGGGAATGAAGGCTCGCGTACCGCTCGGGCCCAGCTGATGAAATCGGCGACGATGAGGAAGTAGCCGGCGAACCCCATCTGGATGATGGTCGCCAGCTCGAAGTCCAACCGCTCCCGATAGCGCGCCTCCTGGTCCAGCCGCCGATTCTTCAGTCCCGCCCGCGCCTGGGCGCGCAGGTAGTCGTCGATCGAGGTGCCGTCGGGCGTGGGGAAATCGGGCAGGCGGCTTTTTCCCAGCTCGATGCCGAGGTTGCAGCGCCGCGCGATCTCGACCGCGTTGTCGAGCGCCTGCGGGATGTCGGCGAACAGGCGCGCCATCTCTTCCTGGCTCTTGAAATACTGCTCCGGCGTGAACAGCCTCGGGCGCCGCTGGTCGCCAAGCACGTATCCCTGCGCGATGCAGACACGCGCTTCGTGCGCCTTGAAGTCCCCGGGCGCGAGGAACTGCACCGGGTGGGTGGCGACCACCGGCACGCCGACGCGCGCCGCGAGAGCCACCGAGCGCGAGAGCACCGCCTCGGCGTTGGGCAACCCCGCGCGCTGCAGCTCGACGTAATAGCGCCCGGGAAAGAGCTTCGCCCAGCCGGCGGCGAGGCGCTCGGCGGCCTCGGCGTGGCCGGCGAGCAGCGCCTGGCCCACGTCTCCGGCCGCGGCGCCCGAGAGCGCGATCAGCCCGTCGGTGCCCCCCTCCTCCAGCCAGCCGCGGGCGATCTCGGCGCGCGCGCGATGCTGGTTGGCGAGCCAGGCGCGCGAGAGCAGCCCGCACAGCCGCAGATAGCCGGCGCGGGAGGCGCACAGCAGGAGCACTCGAAAGGGCTTGTCCCGGTCGGCCTCGTTCTGCAGCCAGCAATCGGCGCCGAGCAGGGGCTTCAGGCCCGCCGCCCGGGCCGCGCCGTAGAACTTCACCATGCCGAACAGGTTGGCGCTGTCGGTGAGGGCGAGCGCCGGCATGCGGTCGGCGGCCGCGCGCTGCACCGCGTCCTCGATGCGCACGATGCCGTCGCTCACCGAGTACTCGCTGTGCATCCTCAGGTGAACGAACCGCGGTCCTCCCATGTCAAAAAATTCTACCGGAAAGGCCCCTCATGAGACGCCTGCTGATCCTCCTCAGTTTCTTCGCCGCCGGCGCCGCCGGGGCGCAGGACCGAACCACGCAGCTCGACAAGGCATACGAGGAGGCGCGAACGGCCTACAACGCCCTCAAGGCCGCGGAGGCGCGCCGCGACCAGGGGGTGGAATCGCAGGCGGGAGAGCGCGCGGGAAGCGCCGCCGGCGGCAGCCGTCCCACCGAGAACTACTTCGCGCGGCAGGCGCTGCTCGAGCAGGAAGTCGAGCTCGCGCGGCGCCGCTACGAGGCCGCGATGAAGCGCTGGAACGACCTCAAATAGGCAGACGAAGGCGCTAGACGACGATCGCCCCGGGCGCGCCGGCCGCGGCCTCGATCGTGCCGATCTCGTACACCGTCTCGCCGGCCGCGCGCAGCTCGCGCGCGGCGCGCGGCGCGTCGGCCGGCGCCACCACGGCGACCATGCCGATGCCGCAATTGAACACGCGGACCATCTCCTCGTCGGCGACGTTGCCTTCGCGCTGCAGCCACTGGAAGAGCGCCGGGCGCGGCCATGCCGCCCGCTTGATCACGGCCCTGGTCCCTTCGGGAAGGATGCGCGGCACGTTGCCGGTGATTCCGCCGCCGGTGATGTGCGCGAGCCCTTTCACCGGCACCGCCTCAAGCAGCGCGAGCAGCGGCTTCACGTAGATGCGCGTCGGTTCGAGCAGGTCGGACGGCGGCTGCGCGCCGCGCTCGAGGATCCTGCGGATGAGCGAGTAGCCGTTGGAGTGCGCGCCGCTCGAGGCAAGGCCGAGGATCGCGTCCCCCGGGCGGATCGAGCTGCCGTCGAGGATGCGGCTGCGCTCCACCACCCCGACGCAGAAGCCGGCGAGATCGTACTCGCCGCGCGGATACATGCCCGGCATCTCGGCCGTCTCGCCACCGATCAGCGCGCAGCCGGCAAGCTCGCATCCGCGCGCGATGCCCTTCACCACTTCGGCCGCGACGGCGACTTCGAGCTTGCCGCAGGCGAAGTAGTCGAGGAAGAAAAGCGGCTCGGCGCCCTGCACCAGCACGTCGTTGACGCTCATCGCGACCAGATCGATGCCGATCGTGTCGTGACGGCCGAGCGAGAAGGCGAGCTTCAGCTTGGTGCCGACGCCATCGGTCCCCGCGACCAGCACCGGCTCGCGGTACTTCTTCGGCAGCTCGCACAGCGCGCCGAAGCCGCCGATGCCGGCGAGCACCTCCGGGCGCAGCGTGCGCTTCGCGAACGGCTTGATCGCCTCGACCAGCGCGTCGCCGGCATCGATATCGACGCCCGCGTCGCGGTAGGAAATCGCTTCTTTCGACATGCTAGAGTGGGGATTCTACTCGACCCCATGCAGCAGCTTCCCCTCGAGATCTCGCCGGCCGCCGAGCCGGACTTCGCCAATTTCCTCGCGGGCGCAAACGCCGAGGCGCTCGCGCGCGTGCGCGATCTTGCCGCGGGCGCGCTGGGCGAGGCGATCGTCTACCTGTGGGGCGAGCCGGGCAGCGGCCGCTCGCACCTGCTGCGCGCCGCCGCGCGCGCCCATGCCGGTCTCGTGGTCGCCGACGACGTCGAGCGGCTCGATGCCGCGGGCCAGCAGGCGCTGTTCGTCGCGATCAATGGCGCGCGCGACGGGCACGGCGCCGTGCTGGCGGCGGGCGGTGCGCCGCCGGCTGTGCTCCCTCTGCGCGAAGACCTGCGCACGCGGCTCGCGTGGGGGCTCGTCTACCAGCTCAGGCCACTCACCGACGCGGAGAAGACGCTGCATCTGCGCGCCGAGGCCGAGCGCCGCGGCCTGAAGCTCGGCGAGGATGTGGTCGGGTTTCTCCTGACGCGTTTCCCGCGCGACCTGGCCAGCCTGCGGGGGGCTCTGGAAGTGCTTGATCGGTATTCGCTTATCAAGCAGCGCGCGCTGACCCTGCCGCTCGCGCGGGAGGCATTGGCGGCAACGCAACAGTCGCCAGAACTCCCTCGACAAACCCCCGGCCGCTAAGTAGATTGAGTCACCCGTTACCCAGGCCCGCAACGCAATGCTCGCGAGGACGTTCGTCTTTCTGGCCGCAGCCGTGCTGGCGCTGCCGGCGCACGCGCAGTCGGGCCTGCGCCTGCCGCAGCGAGGCGAGGGGCTCGACCCGTCCTTCGCGCGCGGGTGGCTGGCGCCGGAATACGACCACTTCGGCTTCGCCACCTTCCGCTGGCGCGACGACGCCCGCTTCGGGGGTGCGTCGCGGATGAACTGGTCGTACGCCATCAGCGAGCGCGGCAGCCTGGGCATGTCTCTGGGTAACAGCCAGGACCTCGAAGAGCAGCGCCAATTCTCGCTGTTCGGCAGCTACTGGTTCTCGCCCGATTGGGCGCTGAGCGCCGAGACCACCAGCGGGCGCGACGCCGGCGGCGTGTTCCGGCTGCAGGACATCCGCATCGGCGTGCAGCGCCGCTTCTGAGCGGCCGGGCGAGCCCCTGGAGGGGCTGGGTAGAATCTGGCGCGCCATGCGCCTCGCCCTCTTCGACCTCGACAACACCCTGCTCGGCGGCGACAGCGACTACGAGTGGGGGCAGTTCCTCGTCGACGCCGGCGTCGTCGAGCGCGAGGCCTACGAGGCCCAGAATCGCGTCTACTACGAGCAGTATGCCGCCGGCACGCTCGACATCCACGAGTACCTCGGCTTCGCGCTGCGCCCGCTCGCCGCGCACGCCGCACCGGAGCTCGCGCGCTGGCACGCGGATTTCATGCGCCGGCGCATCCTGCCGATGATCACGCCGCAGGCGCGCCGCCTGGTGGGCGGGCATCTGGCGCAGGGCGACCTGTGCGCGCTGGTCACCGCCACGAACAGCTTCGTCACCGCGCCGATCGCGCGCGAGTTCGGCATCCCGCACCTCATCGCCACCGAGCCCGAAACGCGCGACGGGCGCTTTACCGGCCGCGTCGCCGGGATTCCCTGCTTCCGCGAGGGCAAGGTGAGGCGGGTCGAGGACTGGCTGCAGGGCTTGGGGCGGCGCCTGGGAGAGTTCCGGGAGAGCAGCTTCTACAGCGATTCCCACAACGACCTGGCGCTCCTCGAGCGAGTCACGCGGCCGGTAGCCGTGGACCCCGACGAGCCGCTCGCCGCCGAGGCCGCGAAGCGCGGCTGGGCGAGGATCTCCCTGCGCCGGTAGAATCCCGGCCCTCGATGATCAAGAGGTTCATCCGCCGCGTGCTCGGACTGCCGGCCGACGCCGCGCAGCGCCTTGGGCGCGACAGGCACGGCCTGTCGCGCGACGCCCTGCATCCGTCGGCGGCGAAGGTCTGCACCGTGCTGCGCGAGGCCGGGTTCGCATCCTACGTGGTCGGCGGCGCGGTGCGCGACCTGCTGCTCGGCATCGAGCCGAAGGACTTCGATATCGCCACCGATGCCCGGCCCGAGCAGGTGAAGCCGCTGTTTCGCCGCGCGCTCATCATCGGCCGGCGCTTCCGCCTGGTGCACGTCATGATGGGCGGCGAGACCGTCGAGGTGTCGACCTTCCGCGGCGCCGACCCGCACGCCGCGGAGAAGGACGAGCACGGGCGGGTATTGCGCGACAACGTGTTCGGCACGCAGGAGGAGGACGCGCGCCGGCGCGACTTCACGATCAATGCGCTCTATTTCGACCCGGCCAACGAGGAGGTGGTCGATTTCCACGGCGGTCTCGGCGACCTGAAGAAGCGCCGGCTCTCGATGATCGGCGATCCCGAAACCCGCTACCGCGAGGACCCGGTGCGCATGCTGCGCGCCGTGCGCCTGGCCGGAAAGCTCGGCCTGACGATCGAGCCGGCGACGCGCGAGCCGATCCGGGAACTCGCACCCCTCGTCGAGCGCGTTCCGCCGGCGCGGCTGTTCGACGAGATGCTGAAGCTGCTGCTCTCGGGGCATGCCAGCGCCTGCCTGCGGCAGCTGCGCGACGTCGGCTTGCAGAAGGGCCTGCTGCCGCTGCTCGACGTCATCCTCGAGCAGCCACTCGGGGAGCGCTTCGTCACCCTGGCGCTCGCGCAGACCGACGAGCGCGTGCTCACCGAGCGCCCGGTCTCCCCGGCGTTCCTCTTTGCCGCGCTGCTGTGGCACGAGGTGCTCGCGGCGTGGAAGGCGCACCAGGGGCGCGGCGAGCGGCCGATCCCCGCGCTTGAGACGGCGATGGACGAGGTGCTCGACACGCAGTGCGCGAAGCTCGCCATCACGCGCAAGCTCACCGCCACCATGCGCGAGGTGTGGGCGATGCAGCCGCGCTTCGAGATGCGCTC
>CBDDRQ010000305.1:0-3191 GCA_965233125.1 uncultured bacterium | reverse complement strand
TTCGCCATGATCAACCCGGTCAACCATGGCAGCTCCGCGCCGGCGATCGCCACCTACAAGGCCGAGCCCTACGTGGTGGCGGCGGACGTCTACGCCGCCGCGCCGCACACCGGCCGCGGCGGCTGGACCTGGTACACCGGCTCCGCGGGCTGGATGTATCGCCTGGCGGTGGAATCGCTCCTGGGCGTGACGCGCGAGGGCGACACGCTGCGCCTCGCGCCCTGCCTGCCGGCGCACTGGCCGGGGTTCAAGCTGCGCTACCGCTTCGGCGAGACGGTTTACGCTGTCAGCGTGACACGCGGCGAGGACGCCGGCGCGCAGGCCGAGCACGTCATTTCCCTGGTCGACGACCGCCAGGAACATTCGATCGAGGTGAGAATCCCCCGTTCGCAGGCAACTAATTGAGGAAACATCAGGAGACATCATGGAACCTGTTCTGATCATGAAAACGGCCAGCGTGCTGCTTGCCCTCGCGGCCCTCGGAGGTCTGACCATGGCGGGCATCCGTTTCGCCGGCAAGCCCCAGCCGCCCATCTGGCTCGCGATGGCGCACGGGTTCCTTTCCGCGGCCGCGCTGACGCTGCTGCTCTACGCGTGGTTCACGGTCGGGCTGCCGGCGCTTGCATCCTGGGCGCTCGTGCTGTTCCTGCTGGCGGCCGCCGGCGGCGCTTTCCTGAATCTCAACTACCACTGGAAGATGCTGCCCTTGCCCAAGGGGATGATCGTCGGGCATGCGGGCGTGGCGGTGGTGGGATTCGGGCTGCTGCTCGCGGCGACCTGGGCGGCAAGCCGCTGAAACCGGCCTAGCCCTCGACCAGCGCCGTCATGAGCTTGAGCAGCTCGTCCTCGACGAGCTGCCGGTCGATGCGCGCGAGCGGGTAGCCGCTCTTCGCGCCGGCGCCTTCGTAGGGCGCCGCGCCGTTGCGGATGCAGACCGTCCTGTTGTAGTGGCGCGTCGAGAAGACGAGCGCGTGGAGGTCCTCGTCGCCGCGCGTGACCCGGTCCATTCCCGCCGGGGCGATGCGCAGGCGGATGGCGGCCTCGACGGCGCTGCCGCCGCCGCGCGAGGCGAACGCGTCCTCCGAGATGGCGAACTCGTGGCCCCGGCCGCGCAGGATCTCGCCGGCGGCCTCGAACACCGGGCGCACCACGGTGCGCGCGAGCTCGGCGAACTGCGCGAGGAACAGCTCCTCCTCGTCCTTCCCCGCCTGCTCCCGCGCCGCGGCCGCGAGCCGCGCCGAGTCGTACCGGTCGAGCATCGCGCCGAGCTCGCGCGAAAGCCGCTCGCTCATGCCAGGGAATGTCTGCGCAGTAGCCATGCTCGCAGTGTCGGCCTTGGGGCGGCGGCGCTCTGCTCGCTGGCGCGCATAGTGTAAGTGCCCCAGCGCACATAAAGGCGCGCGCGCCCGGGGTATGGTGCGAGGGTGCTGCACGAATTCCTCGAGGAGAACCGCGCCGCATTGATCGACGGATGCAGGGCGAGGGTCGCCTCCCGGCGCATGCCCGAGCCGGCCGACGCGCAGCTCGAGCACGGCATTCCGCAGTTCGTCGACCAGCTCGCGAAGACGCTGCGCCTGGAGCACGACGGCGACCCGGCGGAGGGCGCCCAGATCGGGGAGAGCGCGGCGCGGCACGGCTTCGCGCTGCTGCGCCGCGGCGACACGGTCGCCCAGGTGGTGCACGACTACGGCGACCTCTGCCAGGCGATCACCGACCTCGCCTTCGAGCGCGGCACGCCGATCAGGGTGGAAGAGTTCCGCACCCTGAACCGCTGCCTCGACAACGCCATCGCCGATGCCGTGACCGAGTTCGCGTACCAGCGCGACCTGCTGGTCGAGGACCGCGGCATCCAGGCGCTGAACGAGCGCCTCGGGTTCCTCGCGCACGAGCTGCGCAACCTCATCCACAGCGCCACCCTCGCCGTCAGCGCCCTCAAGACCGGCAACGTCGGCCTCGCCGGGGCGACCGGCGCGGTGCTCGACCGCAGCCTGATCGGCCTGCGCAACCTCATCGACCGCTCGCTCGCCGACGTGCGCGTGACCGCGGGCATGCCGGCGCGGCGCGAGCTCGTTCCGCTCGGCGATTTCATCGCCGAAGTCAGGATCAGCGCCGGCCTGGAAGCGGAGGCGCGCGGCTGCGAGCTCACGGCGGGAACGGTCGATGCCGGGCTGGCGGTCCTCGCCGACCGGGAGCTGCTCGCTTCCGCGGTCGGCAACCTGCTGCAGAACGCGTTCAAGTTCACCGAGCGCCACAGCGAGGTCTCGCTGAGCGCCCATGCGGCCGGCGATCGCGTCCTGATCGAAGTCGAGGACCACTGCGGCGGCCTGCCGCCGGGCGCGGCGGAGCAGATGTTCAAGCCGTTCGTCCAGAACGACGCCGACCGCTCGGGGCTGGGGCTCGGGCTGTCGATCTGCCGCAACAGCGTCGAGGCGAACGAGGGCGCGCTGCGCGTGCGCGACCTGCCCGGATCGGGCTGCGTGTTCGTCATCGACCTGCCCCGGCACGCCGTGCCGGAGCGGCTGCGCATTCCCTAGAGCGAGCCGGGCAGGCCGAGCCTCAGGGTGGTGCCCGGTCCCTTGCCGTCATCGCGCACCACCATCGTCACTTCCTGGCGCGTGATGGTGAGCGCGATGGCGACCCGGCTCGCGCCGGGGTGGGCCGCCGCGTGGGCGAGCGTCTCGCCGTAGAGATCGAGCAGCGTCGCTGCGCACACCTCGGGCAGCTCGACGCCGGCCGCGTCGTTCACCGTCAGCTCGCAGCGAACGCCGGTGCACTTGCGCATCCGCGCCGCCTGCCATTCGACGGCGGCGGCGAGGCCCAGCGTGTCGAGCAGCACCGCGCCGAGGGCCGGGGAAATCAGGGGTTGGGTCGCCATAGGCAGGATCTGACCTCCCCGGGCGCGGTGAGTCCGTGCGCTGGCGCACACAGGCTGTAATGTTCGACAGCGTACAAAGGCGTAGCATAGAGGGACATGACGACCCCCTGTTGCACCCTTTGAATACCCCGAAGGCGAACCAGCTGCTGGCCGCGCTGCCCGAGGAGAACTACGAGGCGCTGGCGCGCCACCTCGAGCACGTGCCGATGCCCCTGGGCAAGGCGGTGTACGAGTCCGGCGCGAAGCAGGCCTACGTGTACTTCCCCACCACCAGCATCGTGTCGCTGCTGTATGTGCTCACTAACGGCGCCTCGGC
>CBDDRQ010000304.1:0-30499 GCA_965233125.1 uncultured bacterium | reverse complement strand
GTATAGGCGCCGAAGGAAGAAAGGAGCGCCCCTCCGCCGGGAAGGATGCCGAGGAACGAGCCGAGCGCCGTGCCGCGCAGCACCGGCGCCCAGGAGCGCCTGAAGTCTTCGCGCGTCGGGAAGAGGTGGGTCACCTTCTTGGTGAAGACCTCGCGATCGCCCTTGAGCTCCAGGTTGCTGACGATCTCGGCGATGCCGAACATGCCCATCGCCACGATGACGAAGCCGATGCCGTCGGAGAGCTCGGGGATGCCGAACGTGAAGCGCAGCACGCCGGAGTTGACGTCGGTGCCGATGAGGCCGAGCAGCAGCCCGAATACCACCATCGCGATCGCCTTGATGAGCGAGCCGTGCGCGAGCACCGTGGCGGCGATCAGGCCGAACACCATGAGCGAGAAATACTCCGAGGGACCGAACTTGAGCGCCAGCTCCGCGAGCGGGGGCGCCACGGTCGCGATGATGAGCGTCGCCACGCAGCCCGCGAAGAAGGAGCCCAGGGCCGCCACCGCGAGCGCCGGGCCGGCGCGCCCCTGCCGCGCCATCTGGTAGCCGTCCAGGCAGGTGACCACGGAGGACGCCTCGCCCGGGATGTTGACGAGGATCGCGGTCGTGGAGCCGCCATATTGCGAGCCGTAGTAGATCCCCGCCAGCATGATCAGCGCCGCCACGGGGCTCAGGTTGAAGGTGATCGGCAGCAGCATGGCGATGGTCGCCACCGGCCCGACGCCCGGAAGCACGCCGATCAGCGTGCCGAGCATGACGCCGATCGCGGCATAAAGCAGGTGGATCGGCGAGACGGCGACCTCGAAGCCGAGGATCAGGTTGGCGAAGATTTCCATCGGTCAGCTGAACCGATCGGGCCAGAGCGGAAACGGCAGCGACAGGCCTTTCACGAAGACCAGCACCGAGAAGACGACCAGCGCGACGGCGAGGATCGCGACTTCCTTCCAGCGGAACTCGTGGCCGCCGAGCGCGGCAACGACGACCATCACTGCGGTGGCAAGCACCATCCCGAGCGGCTTCATCAGATAGCCGTACGCGATGCAGGAGGCGAGCACCATCACCAGCGGCCGGAAATGCAGCCGCGGCACCTTCGGCCCCTCGAACGCGAAGGAGCCGCCGAGGATGACGAGGCCGAGCACCGCCTGCAGGCCGCCCAGCACCGCCGGGAAATAGGCCGGCCCCATGCGTACCGCCGAGCCCATCTGGTAGTTGAGCGTCGCCCAGATCGCGAAGAACAGGCCCACGCCGAGAAACATCAGCCCGGCCCAAAAGTCCTTCGGGTTCTCTATTTTCAGCATGAACACTCCTCCCCGCCGCTGCACCGAGTGGAAACGCGGCCACACCTCTTCTTGGTTACCGCCATCCGCACAGGAGAGCATCGAACTCACTCGGTGCTTCGCTCGAGGGACAGCTCTTCCCGCAACATCACCGTTCGCGATCGCGATGCAGAGCTGCGGTGTCGGCGTTCCGTAGTTGGGAAGCCGAGTTCGAATCAGCTTGTAAGGCTATGGCATACACTTTCCGGTTGTCAAATCGGTTTCGGCTCGCGACTTAAGCGATTTAGGTCAGGACGTGGACTGACTGGCAGTGCTCACGCGCGTTGGTGACGGCCCCGCTGCTCGCCGCGGGCGCCGCTTGAGGTAGGGCCGTCAGCCAGTCGAAAGCGGTACTTAGCGCGTGCGCAGGCCTTCGGGGCGCTGAGTGCAAGAGTGGGCTGCGCCATGCGTGAGGGTTCCTTCTGGAACAAGGTCTGCGAAATTGCTGTCGGAAGCAAGTGCGCGATCGGTATACTTGGCGCTTCGACATGGCGCAATGCTGGGAACTCGCGCTCGACGCAGGCATCGAAGCGTGGCGGCGTTTGAGAATGTGGCTCAGCGGAAAAGCGCACGCGCCTCATCACGGCAGATGCCGCAACTGAAGCTCAATCAAACGGCTTGCCTCGCCGTCCGAGCAAATCCGAAGCCTCCTCCTCCTCCTCTGGCTAGGACCCGCTCGGACGGCGAGCATTTGCCATGACCTTCAGCGCGCCATGCGCACGACCGTAAGGAAGCAAGTGAAAACCGAAATGGATAGCCGAATCGGTGCTCGAGCTTTTGCGAGCTGCCGTTCGACGAACTGCTGTACCGGGCACATCGCGTGCACCGCGAGAGCTTCGACCTTAACGCGGTACGCCGACGCTCACCGGGCTCCGGGAGCGCTCGCACCTCGCGCGCAAGGAGGTGAACCTGAGCCTGGATGTGCTCGACGTGTGTAACGTGCTCAAGTGGGAGAACCTCAAGGACGTGGTGCTCTGCGGCCACTCCTACGGCGGGATGGTCATCAGCGGGGTCGCCGAGGCGATGTCCGAGCGCATCGGCTCGCTCGTGTACCTCGACACGCCTTCGTCCCCGAGGACGGCAAGTGCCTGTGGGACTATATTGCCGACGAGCACCGCGCCTTCTTCATCGACGGAGCCGGGGCGAACGCCGGGCGCACCGCGCCGATCCCGGGCGAGCGTTCAACGTCAACGCGGCCGGCGTGAAGTGGGTGAACGAAAAGTGCGTGCCGATGGCCATCGCCACCTTCCTCGAGCGCCAAAGCGAGCGGGCGAGCAAAGCACGGCGCGGGGCCGCCGATGGCGGCATCGATCACGCCTTGTCGAGTCGCTCGGCGAAGTCGCGCTGCCATTGCGCGGCGGACCGGAATCCCGGCAGGCTGCGCGCTCTCTCCTCCGCCCAGCGCCACAGCTCTTCGTCGGGCAGCGACAGGTCCATCGGCTCGCGCAGCGGCTGCGTCACGTACCAAGGGGTGTCGACGAAAAGCTCCAGTCGATTGCCTTCGGGGTCCCTGAGATAAACGGAAAGCGCGCAGCCATGCGTGACTGGCTGAACGTCGGCCGCTCCGTGCCGGGCGGCATTGAGCTGGAAATGGCGCAGCGCGGCGAGATCCCTCGCCCGGAACGAGATCTGGTTGACCGTCGAGAACCGCGCGTCGTCCGGGCGGCCGCTCACGAGCACGATCTGGTGATGCTCGCGCGGATCGCGCGACAGGAAAACGAGCCGCGTGGCGCCGAGCTCGCCGCGATCGGTGGCCAGAAACCCGAGAAACTCCGTATAGAAGCGCTCCATGCGAGGAAGGTCGCCCACATAAAGCCCGACGTGGCTGAACTGGACGACCGGGGTCCCCGTCATGCGATGCCTCGGAGGTTTGCCGAATGCCGGCAATGGTGCTCGTGGCGACTGGCGTAGTCAAATTCGAACAAGCGCTTGTCATCGGCTCATCCCAGGGCGGGGATCGCGCCGCCAGGCCCAGCCGCTTCGTTACGCGTCTCTTGGGCGCCCTCCCTCACGCATTTTGGCCGTTTGAAGCAGACGCCATACCTTCTCTGCGGTCACGGGCATGTCGACGTGCTCGATGCCAAGGTCGCTCAGTGCATCGACGACTGCATTGACCACCGCAGGCGGCGCGCCGATGGCGCCGGCCTCGCCGCAGCCTTTCACGCCGAGCGGGTTGGTCGGGCACGGATGTCCGGGCTCGGTTTCATGCTCGATGAATGGCAGATCGTCGGCTCGCGGCAGGCAGTAGTCGAGCAGGCTGCCGGTCAGGAGCTGTCCCGAGTGCGGGTCATAGGTGCACCGCTCGAGCAGCGCCTGGCCGATGCCTTGCGCGACGCCGCCGTGAACCTGCCCGGCTACGAGCATGGGATTGACGATGTTGCCGAAATCGTCGATCGAGACGAAGGATACGACAGCCACCACGCCAGTCTCGCCGTCGATGTCGACCTCGCAGACGTGGCAGCCGTTCGGAATCGATACCTGTGTCGGATCCCAGTAGGCGGTTTCTTCCAGACCGGGCTCGAGCCCATCGGCCGGGTGGCCGGCCGGGAAGTAGGCGCTGCGTGCGACCTCGGCGAGCGACATGCACTTGTCGGTGCCGGCCACGGCGTAGCGTCCGTCGCGAAACTCGACATCGGCGGTCGCGCATTCCAGCCGATGCGCCGCGATGCGGCGGCCTTTTTCGATCACCTTGTCGAGCGCCCTGCACAGGGCGGCTCCGCCGGCAAGCAGCGAGCGGGCGCCGACGCTGCCGCGGCCGTAGCCGATTGCGGCGGTGTCGCCATGGCTTACTGAGACGAGCGCGATGTCCACGCCGAGCCGCGTCGCTGCAATTTGCGCGAGGGCGGTGTCCAACCCCTGCCCGTGCGAATGGGTGCCGGTGACGACCGATACTGCGCCGTCCTTGTCCAGCCGTACGAGCGCCGATTCGTAGGACGGAATTTTCATGCCGCGCGCCATGATCACGCTCGACGGGCCCATTCCCGTATGGTCGACGTAATAGGCGACGCCGAAGCCCCGCAGCCGCCCGGCGGCGCGGGAGGCTGCGCGCCGGGCCGGAAAGCCGCGCCAGTCCGCGCGCTCCAAGGCCCTGGCGAACACTGCAGGGAAGTCGCCGCAATGGTAGATCCGCCCTGTGGGAGATTTCCAGGGCATTGCGTCCGGGGGCACAAGATTGCGGCGCCGCAACTCCACGGGGTCGAGCCCTGCGCGGCGAGCGGCGACATCGATCACGCGCTCCAGCATGTAGGCGCACTCGGCGCGTCCCGGCCCGCGGTAGGTGTCGACGGGAACGGTATTGGTGAAGACCATGCGAACGCGCCCGGCCACCGCACCGATCCGGTAGGCGCCGGCGAGCAGGCTCGCCTGGCCCAGGATGGGCGGTCCCGCGCCGAAGCTCGAAACATAGGCGCCGAGATTGGCGAGGTCATCTACGCGCACGGCAAGGATGCGTCCGTCCACGTCGAGCGCGATCTCGATCGTGGTCTGGTGGTCGCGCGCCTGGGCGTCGGAGAGAAAGAGCTCGGACCGCTCGCATGCCCACTTCAACGGTCGGCCGATGCGCCGCGCGGCCCAGAGCAGGGCCGCCTCCTCGGGATAAGTAGGCGCCTTGACGCCGAAGCCGCCGCCGACGTCGGGTGAGATGACATGGATGCTGCGTTCCTGCACACCGAACGCTTCCGCAAGCTGGGTACGAAGCGGGAAGGGCGCCTGGTGGCTCGTGACAAGGGTATAGCGCTTGTCGAGCGGATCATAGCGAGCGAGCGCTGCCCGCGGCTCCAGCGGATTGATGGCGAGGCGGTTGTTGCGCAGCGTGAGCGAAACACGGTGCGCGGCGGACTCGAAAGCGACCCGCGCGGCGTCCCGGTCGCCGTAATGGAATTCGCAGGCGACGTTGCCGGGCGCTTCGTCCCATAGCCGCGGCGCATCCGGGGAGAGGGCCTGCTCGAGCTCGACCACCGCCGGCAGGTCCTCATAGTCGATCTCGACCGCTTCGGCGGCATCCTTCGCGAGAGCCGCGCTCTCCGCCACGACGATCGCGAGCGGCTCTCCGGCATAGCGCACCCGCACGCCAGTGAGCGCGCGGCGCTCCGGGGCGGCCATCGGCCGGCCGTCGTAGTTGCGCACGACGAAGTCGAGCGGCAGCGCGCCCGGTCCATCGGCGGCAAGATCTTCCGCGGTCAGCACTGCGACGACGCCCGGCAGAACTATCGCGCGTCTCACGTCGAGGCGCTTTACGTGCGCATGCGCGCGCATCGAGCGCACGAACACCGCGTGACACTCCCCGGCCACGTGCATGTCGGCCGCATAGCAGCCGCGTCCGGTGAGAAAGCGTGCGTCCTCTTTGCGCGTGGCGGCAGAGCCGATACGCGAAGTCATGCTGCCGCCTTGGGCCATGAGAAAGATTCTAGGACGCGCGAGCGCCCCGCAACCGCAAGGTCGATTCGCGTAGTCGACCTTGATCGTCCCTGTCCTTTCGGTTAGCCTCGTCGTCGATTCACATCCCCGGGAGGAGGACTTATGAGTCGGTGGCCTTCGGCGCGCTTGAGCGCGCATGCGGTATTCGCAGGACTTGTCATTTTTTTCTCGGCGGCGCAGGCGCAGACGAGCCTCACGCTGAGCAGCTGGGTGCCGGGACACCTCATGACCACCGAGGTGACCGAAAGCTGGTTCAAGCAGATCGAGAAGGCGTCCGGGGGACGCATCCGCTCGACGCTGCTGCCCAAGGCGGTGACCGCGCCGGCGGGCACCTTCGATGCCGTGCGCGACGGGCTCGCGGATGTCTCCTTCATTCTTCACGGCATGATGCCCGGGCGCTTCACTCTCACGAAGGTGGCGGAGTTCGCGCAGCTCGGAGACACCGGCGAAGCGAACTCGGTGGCGTATTACCGGATTCACCGGAAGTACCTCGCTGGCGCCGGCGAGCACAGGGGCGTGAAGGTGCTCACCGTCTTCACCCATGGCCCGGGCAACATTCTTACGAGGTCGACGCCGGTGACGCGCCCGGATGACTTGCGCGGGCTCAAGTTCCGCACCGGCGGAGGGTTCCCCGCGGAGCTGCTGAAGACCTACGGTGCCGTCCCCATTGTGCGCTCGGGCGGCGAGTCCTACGAGCTGCTCGCCAACGGCGTGGTCGACGCGACGCTGCTGCCGTATGAAACCATCGCCACATTCAAGCTCGACAAGGTGATCAGGCACATCACCGTGGTGCCAGGAGGCATGTACAACCTGAGCTGGGCGGTCATCATGCACGAGGCGAAATTCGACAGCCTGTCGAAGCAGGACAAGGAGCTGATCGAGGCGTGGTCCGGCGAACGCTACGCGCGATTCAGCGGGCGGGCCTGGGACCTGAAGGACGCGGTCGGCAGGGAGGTGGTGCGCAAAGCCAACATCGATACGCGGACTGCGGATCCGGCGTTCGTCGCCGATATGGTGAAGCGCGCGAAGGCGCTCGAGCAGCAGTGGATCCAGGACGCGGCGAAAAAGGGCATCGACGGCGCCGCAGCGCTCGAGGCCTTCCGCGCCGAGCTTCGCGCAGTGGCGGCCGGGAAGTAGAGCGATGGGCGCAAAGCGGACCTGCCGGGCCGCCGTCATCGTCGGCTATCGCGAGCCCCTGCAGCTCTGGGAGATTCCCATCCCGGACCCGGAGCCGGGAGCAATGGTCGTGAAGACCGAGGCTGCCACGGTATGCGGCACCGACGTGCATCTCTGGCACGGACGTCTGCCTCAGTATGCCAAGCTGCCCGCCATACCGGGGCATGAGATGACCGGACGGGTCGCGCGCCTCGGTGGCGGCGTGTCGCGCGATGCGGCGGGGCAGCCGCTCAAGGAAGGCGATCGCGTCGTGTGGACCCAGGCGTGGTGCGGAAACTGCTACTTCTGTGCGATCGCGCAGCAACCGACCTTGTGCCGCGAAGTCCCCGGCCTTTATGGTTTCGGCCCGGCCGACCGGCCGCCAGCGCTGACGGGCGGCATGGCCGAATACGTCTACGTTCATCCGCAGGCGCGAGTCATCAAGGCTCCCGAGAGCCTCGACCCGGCCGTCGTGGCCTCCGCGACGTGCGCGTTGCGCACCGTGGTGCACGCCTTCGACCGCTTCGGCGGCGTCGGCATCGAGGAGGATGTCGTCATCCTGGGCAGCGGACCCATCGGCCTTTATGCCCTTGCGCTTGCCATTTCGGGAGGCGCCGGGCGCACCGTGATGATCGGCGCGCCCGAAGCGCGCCTCGACGTTGCGCGGCGCTGGGGCGCCGATCACGTGATCGACATGGAGAAGGTGGGCCGCCCCGAGGAGCGCAAGGAAATGGTGTGGGCCTGGACCGGCGGCAAGGGCCCGGATATCGTCATCGAGTGCGCCGGGCCGGCACAGGCCTTCGAGGACGGCTTCAACCTCATCCGGGACGGGGGCCGCTATCTCGTGATTGGTCAGACCGATCCGCAGCCGAGCCGCCTTGCTGCGAGCCGGATCAACCTGCGCCAGGTGGACATCTCGGGATCCTTCTCGGCAACCGCACGGCATTACTACAAGGCGATGCGCTTCCTGCAGCACGCGGGCAAGCGCTTTCGGTTCGAGGACCTCGTCACGCGGCGCTTTTCGCTCGAGCAGGCCGAGCAGGCGCTGCAGGCGATGGGCGCGATGGAGGACATCAAGCCGGCGGTGATGTTCGCGTGAGGGGCACAGGATCTTGAGGAGCGCGGCACCCTTCACCGCCGTGGCGAGCGCAGGCTTCCGAAGGGCGCTGGGGCTGGTTTGCGCGCTGATTCTGTTCGCGATGATGCTGCTGACTTTTGCCGACGTGGTGCTGCGGTATTTCTTCTCCGCACCGCTCGGCGCTGCGTTCGAGATCAGCGAAATCCTGCTCGCCCTGCTTGTTTTTTCGGCTCTGCCTCTGGTCTCGCTGCGCGGCGCGCATATCACGACGGACCTCCTGGACCGCTTCCTGTCGGCGCGCGCAGCGCGGCGGGCCGCGTGCGCAATCGAGCTCTTGTGGGTCGCCAGCCTCGCCGGGGTGAGCCGGCTTGTATGGATCCGGGCAGGCCGGCTCATGGCGGACAATGCGCTCACGCCGGTGCTGGAATTCCCACTCGGCGTGCTGGCGTACGCGATTGCCGGGCTGCTCGTGGCCGGCGCGCTCGCGCACGGGCTGCGCCTTGCAGGCGCGCGCGGCGCCGCCGAAACGCCGAGCGCCGCGCTGTAGCCATCGCGCGCTTGAGCAAGGGCTAGGCGCGCATGCAGGAATTCCTCATCGGCTTGGGCGCCATGCTGCTGCTCATGTTCGCGCGGGTTCCGATCGCCCTCGCCATGGGGCTCGTCGGCTATGCCGGCCTCGGCCTGCTGCGCGGCTGGCCTTCCGCAACCGCGTCACTCACCTCGTCGGTGTACGAGACGGCGCTTTCGTATCAGCTTTCCGTGCTGCCGCTTTTCATCCTGATGGGAAACTTCGTCGTCCGGGCAAGGCTCTCGGAGGAGATCTTCCACGCGGCGTACGCATTCTTCGGCCACATCCGCGGAGGGCTTGCCATGTCGACCATAGTCGCGAGCGCAGGCTTCGGCGCCGTCTGCGGCTCCTCGATTGCCACCGCGGCGACCTTTGCGAAGGTGGCTTATCCCTCCATGCGGCAGTTCCGGTATTCCGACGCGCTCTCGACCGGGGCGATCGCAGCCGGCGGAACGCTCGGCATCCTGATCCCCCCCTCAACGATCATGGTGATCTACGGCATCATGACCGAGACCAACATCGGAAAGCTCTTTCTCGCCGGCGTGCTGCCGGGGATCCTCGCTACCGTATTGCTCGCCTGCGCGGTCGCCTACACGGTATGGCGCGACCCGCAGGCCGGGCCACCCGCCGAACGCGCCACGTGGGCGCAGCGCTGGTCGGCTTTGCGGGGGGTATGGGGCGTGCTCGTTCTATTCGCACTCGTCATGGGGGGAATTTATGGCGGCGCCTTCACCGCAACCGAGGGCGCTTCCATCGGCGCGTTCGGCGGCTTCCTCTTCGCGCTGTTCCGGCGCACGCTGACGTGGCGCGTGCTGCTGGAGGTCCTGACCGAAAGCGCGGTGACCACGGCAATGCTCTTTGCCGTACTGATCGGTGCTATGGTGTTCGCCAATTTTGCCAACTTCACCACCATGCCGACGGGGCTGCGCGACTTCGTCGCTGCGCTCGATGTTGCGCCCATATGGGTCATCGCGGCGATTTGCGTGATCTACGTTGTTCTCGGCACGGCGATGGAGGAGCTCTCGATGGTTTTGCTGACCCTCCCCATCTTCTTCCCGCTGGTCGTGCAGCTCGGCTACGACCCGATCTGGTTCGGCATCATCGTCATCGTGGTGATCGAGATCGGCCTCATCAGCCCGCCGGTGGGCATGAACCTGTTCGTCGTGCGCACGCTGCTGCCCGAGGTGTCCACCGTGACCGTGTTCCGCGGCGTCACGCCGTTCCTGGTCGCCGACTGCATTCGCCTTGCGCTGCTCGTCGCATTTCCGGCGGTGTCGCTGTACCTTCCCGGGCTCATGCTGAAGTAGCGTGCGACCAATCACGCACAACGCAAAGCGATGGAACCTCAACGGCGGAATCTCAAATGACGCTTAACGAAACGCACGATCCAAAACTCGAGAGCTGGATTGAAGAGGCGAACGCGCCTGGCGCATCGTTTCCCATCCAGAACCTGCCCTTCGGCGTTTTTCGCCGGAAGGGCGGCAACGAGGCGTTTCGCGGCGGCGTAGCGATTGGTGCGCAGGTGCTCGATCTTGCTGCTGCGTCGGGGACGGGCATCTTCGCGGGGGATGCCGGCGCCGCCGCCGTGGCGGCCAGCCAGGCGCGCCTCAATGCGTTCATGGCGCTCGGTCCCAAGTACTGGTCGGCGTTGCGTGCGGCCCTGTCCCTCGCCTTGCGAAACGGCTCGCCGCACGAAGGCAGGCTGCGGCCCTGCCTCGTGCCGCAGGCGGAATGCGAGCACGACGTGCCTGCCGCCATCGGCGACTTCACGGATTTCTACGCCTCGATCCACCACGCCGGCCGGGTTGGCGCGATCTTCCGCCCCGAGAACCCGCTGATGCCCAACTACCGCTGGATTCCAGTGGCGTATCACGGGCGCTCCTCCTCCATACGCGTGAGCGGCACGCCGGTGCGCCGGCCCCTCGGCCAGACCCGGCCGCCGGAGGCCGCAGCGCCGTCCTTCGGTCCGTCGCGCAGGCTCGACTACGAGCTCGAGCTGGGCGCGTTCGTCGGCCCCGGGAACGAGCTTGGGATGCCGATCCCGATCGAGCAGGCGCCCGCGCACCTCTTCGGACTTTGCCTGCTGAACGACTGGTCCGCCCGCGACCTCCAGGCCTGGGAGTACCAGCCCCTGGGCCCGTTTCTGGGAAAGAACTTCGCCAGCACGCTTTCGCCCTGGATCGTCACCCTCGAAGCCCTGGAGCCGTTCCGCGTGCCTTGGACGCGCCACGAGCCCGATCCGCGGCCCTTGGCCTACCTCGAATGTGACGAGAACCGCGAGCGTGGCGCGCTTGCGATCGAGCTCGAGGCGAGCCTCCTCACGGCCAAGATGCGCGGCGAGGGCAGGGCGCCCACGAAGCTCGCGCGCAGCAATTCGCGCCACGGCTACTGGACGATCTTCCAGATGGTGGCGCACCACACCGTCAACGGCTGCAACCTCATGCCCGGGGACCTGCTGGGGACTGGCACCCAGTCCGGCCCCGAGCGCCAGGAGTCCGGGTGCCTCCTCGAGCTCACGGACAACGGCAAGGTTCCGCTGAAGCTGCCGAGCGGGGAGCGCCGGGTCTTCCTCGAGGACGGCGACTGCGTGATCATGACGGGCCGCGCGCAGCGCGAAGGCTTCAGGACGATCGGATTCGGCGAATGCAGCGCTCAGATACTCCCGGCGAAGATGTGATCGATGTGCTCTCGCGGAAGACTTCGAGCCCCCCGGGAGGCGCTCTAAAACGGTACGCCTTCGAGCCTGCCCATTCTTCCGGCCGCGAAATCGCGCTGCGCTTGGGCCAGGCGTTCTGGAGTGTCCATCACGAAGGGGCCCGAAAACAGGAGCGGGCCCTCGACCGGGGCGCCGCCGAGAAGAGCCGCGTGGGCTTCGCGATCGCCGGCAGACAGGCGTAGCCGGGCGCCGTCGGACAGTATCCCAAGGCATCCCGTCCCGAGCCGCGCGCCTTCGACGCTCACCTCGCCTTGCAGAACATAGGCGCCGAGGGCGCAGTCATTGTCGAAGGAAAAGGAGACGCTCGAGCCGGCGCTCAGCTGGATGTGCGCGAGCACGGCATGCGTCGTTAGCGTGATGGGACCCGCGGCGCCGGCCACACAGCCGCAGATCACCCGTATCGCGGTGCCGCTGTCTTCGATCGCCGGGATGTCGGCCCGGCGAAAAGACCTGTATTTCGGCTCGGCGAGCTTGTGCGCCGGCGGAAGCGCGGTCCACAACTGCAGGCCGTGGCGAGCGCCCTGCGGCTGTTCCGCGTGCAGGATGCCGCGGCCGGCGCAAATCCATTGCGCGTCCCCCGGGCCAAGCACATCGCGGAAACCCATGCTGTCGCGGTGCTCCACGGCGCCTTCGAGCAGGTAGCTGACGATCTCGATGCCGGCATGCGGGTGTGGCCGGTCGCCGATGCCTCGCGGGCTTTTGTGGCGGTAATGGTCGAGAAAGACGAACGGTCCCAGCGAGCCAAGCTCGCGCACGGGTAACGCTCTTCGCAGGAGCATGTCTCCATCGTCGATCAGGCGGCTTGCCGAAAGAACGAGCTCGACTCGACGGTTCATGGTGGGCCTCAGCGCGCGGTTCGGGCTGATTTTGCCCGCGCGCTCGCCAAGAGTCCACGCGGGGGGAATCATTGACGGCTCGATCGACATTGCTGGACGCCAGCCGGCAGACGGCGCGATCATGCGGCGTCCCGCTGGAGGATCATTACGATGCAGTTGAGCACGCTTGAAACGCCCGCGGCAGGCCGGCGAGGGCCGGCGGCGGCGCTGCGCTACCAGAGCGGCTTCGCCAATGAATTCGCCTCGGAGGCGCTCCCCGGGGCGCTGCCCAAGGGTCAGAACAGCCCCCAGCGCGCGCCCTACGGGCTGTACGCGGAAGTGCTGTCCGGGACCTCCTTCACCGCGCCGCGGGCCGCGAACCGGCGCACCTGGATGTACCGGATCCGTCCTGCGGTGGTTTGCGGGCCCTTCCGCATGGTGGATTGTGGCCGGATACGCACTGCGCCGCTCGCGCAGCGCTGGCAGCCTAACGCCCTGCGCTGGAGTCCTTTCGAGATTCCGCAGGAGCCCGGCGATTTCGTGCAGGGGCTGGCCACCCTCGCGGCGAACGGCGATCCGGCGCTGCAGGCCGGCATGGCGGTGCACGTGTATCTCGCCAACCGATCGATGGTCGATCGGGTGTTCTTCGACGCCGAGGGCGAGCTGCTCGTCGTGCCGCAGGCGGGGCGCCTGCGCGTCATCACCGAGCTGGGGATCCTCGACGTCGAGCCGCGCGAAGTTCTGCTGATTCCGCGCGGGCTGCGCTTCCGGGTCGAGCTGCCGGACGGCAGCGCGCGCGGCTACGTGTGCGAAAACTACGGCGCCTCTTTCCGCCTGCCCGAGCTCGGTCCGATCGGCGCCAGCGGCCTTGCCAACCCGCGGGACTTCCTCGCGCCGGTGGCGGCGTTCGAGGACAGCGGCGACGCCTGCGAGGTGCTGGGCAAGGCCGGCGGCGCACTGTGGGCTGCGCGCATGGACCATTCGCCGTTCGACGTCGTCGCCTGGCACGGCAATTGCGCGCCGTGCAAGTACGATCTCGCGAACTTCATGACCATCGCGTCGGTGAGCTTCGACCATCCCGACCCGTCGATCTACACCGTGCTCACGTCGCTTTCGGACACTCCGGGTACCGCCAACGTCGATTTCGTCGCCCTTGCGCCCCGCTGGATGGTCGCCGAGCATACCTTCCGCCCGCCGTACTTTCACCGCAACGTGATGGCCGAGTTCATGGGCCTCATCTGCGGCGCGCACGAGTCGAAAGCCGGAGGCTTCCTGCCCGGCGGCGCGAGCCTGCACAACTCCGGGGTCGCGCACGGACCGGACGCGGCGACAGCCGAGCGGGCCTCGAGCGCGCCGCTCGCTCCGCAAAAGTTCGACGACTCGTATGCGTTCATGTTCGAGACGCGCTATCCGCTGCGGCTCACGGAGTACGCCGAGCAGTGCGGCGAGCTGCAGGCCGACTATCTCGAGTGCTGGCAGGGATTGAGAAAGCGCTTCACGGGAGCGCCGGATGCGGGCGCGTAAGGCGGCGAAAGACGACGCTAGCACGCCCTGAAATGCTCGACGAGGCGCGGCGCAGTGGCTTCCCGCGCGCTGCGCTGCCAGTGACCTCTTTCAAGGAGAAGTGCCATGAATGCCAGGCTCAACGTCCTTTTCGCGGAATTGCAGGAGCAATTCGCGCATACCCGCCAGCCGCTCGCCAAGGCGCGGCAGCTGCCCGGAACCCTCTACACGTCGCCCGAGGTGGAGGCCCTCGAGAAAGACCGGATCTTCCTCCGGACGTGGCTCTGCGCCGGCAGGGAGGAGGAAGTGCCGAACCCCGGCGACTACATGACCTGCGAGGTCATGGACGAACCGTTCGTGGTGGCGCGCGACAGGGACGGGACCCTCTCGGCTTTCCTCAACATGTGCCGGCATCGCGGCGTGCCCGTGGTGGAAGGACGCGGCAACGCCAAGGACTTCAGCTGCCCCTATCACGCCTGGCTCTACGACCTGAAGGGCAGGCTCGTGGTCGCGCCGCACATGAAACACAGCGAGGCGGACCTGAAGAACTGCCGCATGCGCGAGCTGAAGATGGCCCTCTGGCGCGGCTGGATCTTTGTCAGCTTCAATCCCGACCCGGAGCCCTTCGATCAGTTCATCGAGCACTGCGAAAGGGAATTCTGGTGGTTCAAGACCGAGCAGTGCCGGCTGGCCGAGAAGACCGTGCTCGAAGTCGACTGCAACTGGAAGCTGCTGGTCGAGAACCTGATCGACATCTACCACGTCCCGGTGCTGCACAAGGCGTCCTTCGGCGGGCACCTGAAGACCGACCGGGACAAGATCCAGTTCAAGCTGCTGCCGCGGGGCGGCTGGATCTACGAACAGGAATCGAGGCCGCACTCCAAGGGCGGGCGGCAGCTTTTTCCGACGCTGCCCTGGCTGGAAGGCAGGGGCATCGGAACCTCCTTCAAGGCCGGCATCTTCCCGAACCTCAATCTGTCGCTGCGGGTGGACAGCATCCGCATGTGGCAGCTCTGGCCGGGCGGCTCGCCGGGCAAGACGCGCATTCATGCCTATACCATTTTCCCGGAAGCCGCGTTCGCGCAGCCGGACTTCAAGAAGAACTTTGAGGAATACAAGCAGTTCCTGTTCAAGGCGATCCTCGAAGAGGACGGGCCGATGGTGGTGCGGCTGCAGCGCGCGGTCGGTTCCCGGTTCTACGAACCGGGCCCGATGTCGCACATGGAAGGGGCGGTGCATCACCTCATGAAACACTACCTCGATGTCGTCGCGGCGTGAGTTGAAAGGCAATGGCTGAAACCCTGGAAACTTCGGTTCTCATCGTCGGTGCAGGGCCGGTCGGGCTCGCGCTCGCCGTGGAGCTCGGATGGCGCGGCGTCGATTGCCTCGTCGTCGATCAGAACGACGGCAAGGTGCTGCTGCCGCGCGCCTCCGGTATCTCGCCGCGCACCATGGAGTTCTGCCGGCGCTGGGGCATCGTCGACAGGGTGAAGGCGGCGGGTTTCCCGCTGGACTACCGGCTCGACATCGTCTACTGCACCAGCCTCGCCGGCTACCTGCTCGAGCGCGAGCCCTACGCGCCGCTGCAGGAGCAGAAGCCGCTGCCTTTCAGCCCGGAGAACCGGCACCGCTGTCCGCAGCACATGTTCGACCCGGTCCTCGAGCAGGTGGCTTGCAGCTATCCCGGCGTTACGCTCAGGCGCGAGTGCCGGCTGGAAGGGTTCGAGGAGAATGCAGAGGGCGTGACCGCGTACCTGCGCCGGCTCAAGTCCGCCCGTGCGTACGATTTCAGCGCCGGCGGGTTCGCCGTGCACGCCGGCGCGCCCCACGCACGCGACGGCGATGCCGGTGACTTGTTCACTGTGCGCGCCCGTTACATGGTGGGTTGCGACGGGGTCGACAGCGGCGTGCGCGGCGCTCTCGGCATCGAGCTCGAAGGCAATCCGGTGCTCAGCTATTCGGTGAGCGCGCTGCTGCGCACGCCCGGGCTGCCGCAGCGGCACGACAAGGGCGAGGCCGAGCGCTACATCTTCGTCGGCACCGAAGGCGTGTGGGGCAACCTCACCGTCGTCGACGGGCGGCAGGAATGGCGCCTCACCATCGCCGGCTCCGAACAGAAGATGGATCTCGAGAACCTCGACATGGCGGCGCACATCCGGCGCTGCTTCGGCCGCGACGACATCCCCTTCGAGATCACGGTCATCACGCCTTGGCGGCGCCGGCAGATCGTGGCGAAGCGCTTCCGCCAGGGGCGCGTGTTCCTCGCCGGCGATGCGGTTCATGCGATGTCGCCGACCGGGGGCTTCGGCGCGGGCACCGGCGTCGGCGACGCGGTGGACCTGGGCTGGAAGCTGGAAGCGGTGCTGCGCGGCTGGGGCGGCAGCGCGCTTCTCGAGAGCTACGAAGAGGAACGCAGGCCGGTCGGCGTGCGCAATACCGCCGCGGCTGCGGATAATTTCAAGCCGTGGCTGGCGAAGATGGACTTCAGCCGCATCCTCGACGCTTCGCCGGCGGGCGAGAGGGCGCGCGCCAGGATCGGCGCTGGGCTCAAGAAGTCCTTCCTGGGCGAATGGGAAACGTGGGGCACGACCATGGGCTACCGCTACGAGGGCTCGCCGACCTGCGTGCCGGACGGCACGCAGGCGCCCCCGGACGACCACATGTGCTATGTGCAGTCGGCTCGGCCGGGCGGGCGAGCGCCGCATGCCTGGCTCGCGGACGGCCGCTCGACGCTGGACCTTTTCGGGCGCGGATTCGTGCTGCTGCGCCTGGGCGCCACGCCACCGGACGCGGACCCGCTCGCTGGGGTCGCCCGGCGGCGCGGCGTACCGATGTCCGTGGTGGATATCGAACAGCCAGACGTTGCCGCGCTGTACGAGCGGCGCCTGGTGCTTGTGCGTCCCGACGGGCACGTCGCCTGGCGCGCCGACGCCTTGCCCGCGGACCCAGAGCGGCTCATCGATGTCGTGCGCGGCGCCGATTGTCCGCGCGGACGAAAGGGGTGCCGTCGAAGCGACGCCGCGCGCAGCGCGGACTGGGACGCGCTGATGCCGCGACGATCGCGAGAGAATTACCCAGCATGTCCACCAGAAGAGGAGGAGTGAGATGAAACGCCGTTTTTTGAGGTTGCTTGCGGGCGCGCTCGCCGCTGGCGTCCTGGCGCCGTTTGCCGCCCCGGCTTCCGCCGAGCAGTACCCGGCGCGTTCCATCCGTCTGATCGTCACCTTCCCGCCCGGGGGAGCGGTCGACACGGTCGGCCGAGTCCTCGCGCGCGGTCTGTCGGAGCGCTTCGGCGTGAACGTCTATGTGGACAACAAGGGCGGCGCTTCGGGCCTCATCGGCGTGCAGGAGGCGATCCGCGCCCAGCCCGACGGGTACACGCTCATGATGGCGAGCTCGGACACGCTGACGGTGCTGCCCCTGCTGCGCAGCGTCCCGTTCGATCCGGAGCGCGACCTGGCGCCGATCGGCAAGGTGAGCGACGTCTATTTCATCTTCGCCGCGAATCCGAAACTGCCGGCGGCGAGCATCCAGGAGCTCGTAGAGCTCGCGAAGCGCAAGCCCGGGGAGCTGCGCTTCTCCTCGGCGGGGACGGGTACGACCCTGCACATGTCGTTCGAGTATTTCAGGCACCTCGCCGGAGTCGACATCCGGCACATCCCGTACAACGGCGGCGCCCCGGCGACGCTCGCCGCAGTGGGCGGCCACGTGGAGCTGGTTTCGACCGGCGTCAATATCTTCAAGACCGTGCTGGGCGGAAAGCTGCGCGGGCTGGCGGTGAGCAAGGCCACGCGGTCTGTGCTTCTGCCCGACGTTCCGACCTTGATCGAGAACGGCTATCCGGACTTCAACTACTCGTCGTGGTTCGGCGTCTTCGCGCCGGCGAAGCTGCCCGAGGCGCTTGCCGAGCAGCTGAGCGGCGAAGTTGTGGCGCTCGCCTCGGGTGCGGAATTCAAGCGGCAGGTGCTCGCCGTGGGCGCCGAAGCCCACCCGTTGACGCGGCAGCAGTTGCGCAAGCACATGGCCGAGGAGAGTGAGCGCTGGCGCAAGATCGTCGCCGCCACCGGAGTGAAGCTCGCCGAGTAGGCGCGCCGCGAGCAAAGCGGTGGACCGCAGCCGGCTGAGCGACCCGGCGGTGGCGCTCGGCGCGGCCGGAAGCTGCCGGCTTCAGCGCGCGCGCATGCGCAGGATCCAGTCGCGCAAACCCGTGAGCAGCTCGGCCAGGAATTTGCGCGAGGGCTCGTCCGTCAACCGGCCCTGCGCATCGAACTTCGCCGCCGCACTGCCGATGAATACCTCCGGCCGCGGCAGCGGGTGAGCCCATAGCTGCACGAGAATCCGGCGCACGTCGTACTGCACGCGCGCGCCGCCGAGCGGGCCGGCAGAGACGGAGAATACGGCGAGCGGCTTGTCCTGGAACGCCTGCTCCGGCGGACGCGAGGCCCAGTCGATCGCGTTCTTGAGCGGAGCCGGAAGCGAAAAGTTGTACTCCGGCGTCGCGATCAGCAGGCCGTCGGCGGCCGCGATCTGCGCGCGCAGGCGCCTCGCCGGTTCGGGCATGCCGGCGTCGAAGACGTCCTGGTTGTACATCGGCAGGTCGGCGATGTCCGCGATCTTGAGCGACATTCCCGGCGGCATGAGTTCCGCTGTGGCGCGCAAGGCCGCCATGTTGAAAGACGCCCTCCGCAGGCTGCCGCAGAGGCCGAGTACTGCAATAGGCTGTTCGGTCATACGTTCTCCATGAAGGACAAAGAGCATCGCCGGTCTTCGCGCGCCGGCGTTTCGTCAGTCTGCGATATAGCGGGCGCGGGGCCGCAGGATATACCCGAAGCTGCGCTGCTCGATGACATGCGCGATCTGGCCCGCGGTACGCGCTATCGCCCACAGCGCAAGCGCCGTCTTCCGGGGAAGCTGGAGGGCGATCTGCAAAGCGATCAGGCCAGCCTGCAGGCCGGGGTACATGCCCGCCTCCTCTTGCACCCGGTCAAGGAACCATAGCGCTTTGTCCGCGCAGCGCGAGCGCGGCTTGATTTCCTTCGCAAGCCGCAGCATCCAGTATGCGCGCGGATCGCCGTGCGGGGTGAGGATGGGATTGAAGCCGTAGAGCGTGAGGCCGAAGCGGCGCACGCTGTTCAGCGCGGGCTGCCAGCCCTGGCGCGGGAGGATCTCGAGCAGCAACTCCTCGAGCTTGCCGCACACCTGCCCGGTGAGGGCCCCCGAGTGGGTGCACAAGCCGGCGGCCACGCAGGCGTGCAGGTCGGCGCCTGCCGAGGCGGTGACACGCGCAGTAAAGTTGGCGGGAGTCAGCTCATAATCGGCGCAGAGCACCATCATCGCGTTGATGGCGTGGCAGGTCCGCTCGGAAGCTTCGCCCCCGAACATCCGGGCGATGCTCGCCGCGAGGGGCTGCGAAGGCGCCACGGGCTCATAGCGCCGCGACGGCGACAGGAATCCGAGGCAACCGCACATCAGCTGGAGGATGGCGCGCGCTGCCTGCATGGTATCGCCGCGGCGCAGCTCTTCGGTGCTGTGTGTGCGGATGCCGTGCCAAAGCACCGCGGCTGCGAGCACCTTTACGATCTCGTCCGAGAACTCCGCAGGCGCCCGCAGAAGCCGTGCGACATCGTCGTGCTCGAGCTGCGACGGCAGCGCTTCCCAGGTGAGGTGCGCGTCGGTCCATGCTCCTGTCCAGAGCAGCACGGCGACCGCTTCGAAAGAAGAGCCCGTCGCCGCGAGGTCGATGGCGAGCCGGTTTCTATAGCGCGGTCCTTCGGGAGTGATCTCGGTGATCCGCGTGGATACGACCGGGTCACCAAAGCGCAATGCCGCTTCCGCACGCGCGCTGCCGTGCGCGCGCGCCGAGGCGCGCGCGCGCACGCGCTCAAGGTCCTCGCGCACGAAGCCGTGCCGGCGCCCTTTGCCTGAAGGTACGCTGCGGATCCACCCCCGGCTTACATAGGTGTACAGCGTGGCCGGCTTGACGCGCAGGATCCTGAGCGCCTCTTCGCGCGAGACGAGAACTGGGCCGACGGGCGCCGGCCGGCTCGATCGGCTTGCGTCTTCGGTGCTGGCCCGTGCAGCCTTCGGCATTCGTCTCGGGGGAAGCAAAAACGGTCATTGTAGTGGGGCCGCGAGGCGCAGGGGCTGAAGTCGATCGGTCTATCGACCTTCGCCCGCCCCGTCGGAGCCCCGCGAGGGCGCCTCGCGGCGCTACCGTGCATCATCGATCCACCAATCAAGGATGGTTGCGTTACGGCGCCGGGGGATGCACGATCCTGCTGATCTTCGCGAGGAATGTGCCAATGGACATCAAACAGCTTCATCACGTGGCCTACCGTTGCAAGGACGCGAGGCAGACGGTGGAGTTTTATACCCGGGTGCTGGGGCTCAAATATGCCATGGCGGTCGCCGAGGACCGTGTCCCGAGCACCGGGGAGGAGTACCCCTACATGCACATCTTCTTCCGCATGGATGACGGAAGCTATGTGGCGTTCTTCGAGCTGCCGGAGTCTCCTGAGATGGGGCGGGATCCCAATACGCCGCTTTGGGTGCAGCATCTCGCCCTGCGCGTGTCCGACGAGGAGACCCTGCTGCGCAACAAAGCGCGCATCGAATCGCACGGCGTCGAGGTGCTCGGGCCGGTCGACCACGGCATCTGCAAGTCGATCTACTTCTTCGATCCGAACGGCCACCGCTTGGAGCTCGCCGTCGATACCACCACGCCGGAGATGGCCCGCGAGCTCGCCAGCGTGAGCGGCGCGATGCTCGAGGAGTGGACGCGTACGAAGAAGGCGCCCCGCCACGCCGGCTGGGTCCACGCCAAAGCCCGGTGAGCCACGAGCTGGCACCCGAATGGGTGCATGTGCAGTTCGCGGAGCCCTCGCAGTTCACCGAGGTCTACGGGTTTTCTGGCAGCCAGGGAAAGGTGAATCTCGAGGGGGTGCGGCTGCTGCCCAAGGGGCGGCCTTCGCGCACCCTCGCCGTCTACATGCACCCGGCGACCACGCTGCAGCTCCTGCCCATGCCGCAGGCCATGGCGCGCGCGGGGGTGCATGTACTGTGCGCCGCTTCCCGCTACGCCAAGAACGACACGCCGCTTATCCTGGAGAGGGTGGCGGTCGATCTGGGCGCGTACATCCGGCATGCGAAGGAGGTCTGGGGCTACGAGCGCATCGTGCTGTGCGGCTGGTCGGGCGGCGGCTCGCTCGCGGTGTTCTACCAGGCGCAGGCCGAGCGACCGAGCGTCAAGGCGACGCCGGCCGGCGATCCCATCGACCTGGAAGCCGCGCGCCTGATTCCGGCCGATGCCCTCATTTTTCAGGCCGCGCATCTGTCGCGCGCGCGCCTGCTTGCCGAATCGATCGATCCTTCGGTGCTCGACGAGAATGACCCCGACCGGCGCGACCTCGAGCTCGACATCTACGACCCGAAGTGCCCGAACCAGCCGCCGTATTCCACCGATTTCATCGCACGCTTCCGCGCCGCGCAGCTCGCGCGCATGCGCCGGCGCACGGCGTGGGTCAAGGAAACGCTGGCACGCCTGAGGCGGCGCGGCGGTGGCGAGCTCGAGCGCGGCTTCGTCACCCATCGCACGATGGCGGACCTGCGCTTCCTCGACCCTGCGTTCGACCCCAACGGGCGGCGGCCGCGCTGGTGCTACGTCGGCGATCCGGAAACCGCGAACACCGGCCCCGTCGGCATCGCCCGATTCTCGACGCTGCGCGCCTGGCTTTCGCAATGGTCCATTGACGACACCAACGTGGATGGCCTGCGCAGCGCCGCGTCGGTGAGCGTGCCGCTGCTCGCGATCGAGAACGGCGCCGACGATGCGGTACCGCAACCGCACACGCGCCTGCTCCATGAGGCGGCGGCGAGCCCCGACAAGACCATGGAGCTGGTCGAGGGCGCCACGCACTATTATCAGGGTCAGCCCCAGCTCCTGGATCGCGCCGTCGAGCTCTGCGTTGGCTGGATGAGGCGGCACAAGCTGCTGGACTGAACCCTACTGCCCGGAGACATCGCGTGAATGCACCCAATGCTCATCCGCTGATCGCCCTCGAGGAGAGGCTCTCGCTGACGCGCCTCGACCTCGCGACGGCGAGGCACCTGCCCGGCGAAATCTACACTTCGGAGCGAGTCGCCGCGCTCGAGAAGGATCGCATCTGGATGACGCATTGGTTGTGCGTGGGACGCGAAGAAGAGGTCGCGAGCGCCGGCGACTTCTTCACCTGCAAGGTTGCCGGGGAGCCGATCGTCGTGTCGCGCGAGAGCTCCGAGAGCATCGTCGCTTTCATGAACATCTGCCTTCACCGCGGCGTCGAGGTCGTCAACGGCTGGCCGAGAAGCTCGTGTTCGACATCCCGTGCAACTGGAAATTCATGGTGGAGAACCTGGTCGACATCTATCACGTCGGCACGCTGCATGCCGGTACCTTCGGCGGCACGCACAAGAAGAACAAGGACGAGATCGCGCACCGGCCTCTGCCGCTGGGCGGCTGGGTGCTCGATCTCGAGTCGGCGCCGCTCGCGAAGGGCGGAAAGCAGCTTTTCCCTGCGCTGCCCTGGCTCGAGGGCAAGAGCTCCGGCTTCAAAGGCGGAATCCACCACATGCTGCAGTACTACCTCGACCTGATGACCGCCTAGGACGCCGCGTGGAAACGGTCGAAACGGAAGTTCTGGTCGTCGGCGCGGGCCCGGTCGGCCTGCAGGTCGCGCTCGATCTCGGCTGGCGCGGCGTCGAGTGCATCGTGCTCGAGCAGGGCGATCGCAGCAACTATACGGTTCATCCGCGCGCCGCCGCCATCGGCCCGCGCACCATGGAGTTCTGCCGGCGCTGGGGATTCGTCCAGGAAGTGGTCGACTGCGGCTTCCCCAGGGACTACGAGCTGAGCGTGGTCTACTGCACCAGCCTCAGCGGCCAGCTTCTCGAGCGGCATCCGCTTCCGTCCATGGGCGCGCTGCCGCCGCTCGAGTTCAGTCCGCAGAACAAGCAGCGCTGCCCGCAGATCTGGTTCGACCCCATCCTAGAGCGCAACCTGCGGCGCTTTCCCTCCGTGGAGCTGCGCCAGCCGCACCGTCTCGAGCGTTTCGACGACGGACCGGCCGGCGTACGGGCAGAGGTGACCGATCTGCGGTCGAAGGCGCGCTACGAGATTCGCGCGCGCTACATGGTCGCCTGCGATGGCGCCGACAGCCCGGTCCGTGAAGCGCTCGGCATCGGCATCGAAGGCGATCCGACCCTGAGCTATTCGATCAACGTCATTTTCCGACTGCCGGGGTTTCGCCGCTTGCACGACAAAGGCGACGCCGAGCGTTACATTCTCGTCGGACCGCAGGGCACCTGGGGAAACATCACCGTGATCGACGGCCGCGACAACTGGCGCGTTACTCTCATCGGTACCCGGGAAAAGCAGGACCTGCGCTTGCTCGACGCGCAGGAAGTTGTGCGTCGCGCCCTCGGGCGGGAGGACCTGCCGTTCGAGATCGTCGCCATAGCGCCATGGAGGCGGCGGGAGCAGACTGCGAAGCACATGCAGAAGGGCCGCATATTCCTCGCCGGGGATGCGGTGCACGCCATGTCGCCTACCGGCGGGTTCGGCATGAACACCGGCGCCTCCGACGCCGTCGATATCGGCTGGAAGATCGACGCGGTCCTGCGCGGCTGGGGAGCCCCGGGGCTGCTCGCCACCTACGAGATCGAGCGCAAGCCGGTCGCGCTGCGAAACACGAGATCCGCGGCCCAGAATTTCCATCTGTGGCTCACGCAGCAGGATTGCTCGAAAATCCTCGACGACACGCCGGAGGGCGATTCTGTCCGGCGCACGGTCGGGCGGCAGCTCAAGGAGGCGCTTGCGGTGGAATGGGATCCTTGGGGCATCCACATGGGCTACCGCTACGAGGATTCCCCGATCTGCGTGCCGGACGGCACTGCGCCGCCGCCGGATGATCCGAAGGTTTACGTCCAGAGCTCGCGCCCGGGCTCGCGCGCGCCGCATGCATGGCTCGAGGACGGCCGCTCGACGCTGGATCTCTTCGGCCGCGGATTCGTGCTCCTGCGACTCGGGCCGGGGGCGCCGGACGCCGCGCCGCTCGTTGCGGCGGCACACCGCCGCGGCGTACCGCTCTCTGTGCTGGACCTCGCGCAGCCCGAGATCGCCTCGCTGTACGAGCGGCGGCTCGTGCTCGTGCGCCCGGACGGCCATGTTGCGTGGAGGGACGATGCGCTTCCGCGGGACCCGATGGAGCTCATCGAGAGGGTGCGAGGCGCCGGGGTAGGAGATCAGGCCGGCGCGCGGGCAGAGGGATTGGCAGCCTGAACGGAAGGAGGAAGCGAATGCTGAAGCAGACCCGAAACATGTTTGCCTGTATGACGGCAGGACTATCTCTCAGCCTCGCATCTCAGGCCGATGGCGCTCGACCCGTACCCGAGCAAGCCGGTGCGGCTGATCGTGCCCTACGGCGCCGGAGGTCCGAACGACACGCTCGGACGGTATTTCGCCAAGCAGCTCAGCGAGCTTTGGGGGCAGCAGATGGTGGTGGAGAACCGCCCGGGCGCCGGCGCCAACATCGGAATGGCGGCGGTTGCGAAAGCGCCGCCCGACGGGTACACATTAATGATCGCCGGGTCTTTCGCCATCACCGTGAACCCGAGTCTGTACCGGTCCATGCCGCTCGACCCGGCCGCCGATCTTGCCCCGATCATCCGGTTCGCGTCCGCGCCCCTCATCATGGTGGTCGCGCCAGGATCCCCGGCGAGCTCGGTCATGGAGTTCATCGCGCTCGCCAAGAAGGCGCCCGCGCGCTTGAACGCCTGCTCGTTGGGCCCGGGCACCGGGCCGGCGGTGGGTCTCGAGCTCTTCAAGCAGCTCGCCGGGATCGCCACGGTAGACATCAATTACCGCGCGGTCCCTCAGTGCTATGCGTCGGTCATTTCGGGGGAAACGGCCGTGTACTTCGACGGTCCCCTCGTGCTGTCGCTCGTGAGGGCCAACCGGATGAAGGCGCTTGCAGTCACCGCGCCGGCGCGCCTCGCCCTCGCCCCCGAGATCCCAACGATGAAGGAGGCGGGGCTCCCGGGGCATGAGCTCTCGATCTGGTACGCGTTCTACGGCCCGGCCGGGCTGCCTGCCGCGCTGAAAGCAAAGTTGCGCGCGGACGTGGCGAGCCTTCTCGGCAAGGCCGAAGTGAAGGCGCAGCTGGCGAAGATGGGTTACGAGCCGGAGGACATGGGGCCGGAGGAGGTTGCGGAAGCGATCGGCCGCGAAACGCAGAGATGGGCGCAGGTCGTCCGAACCGCAAAATGGCGCATCGACTGATCGCCCGCCCGGGGACGACATGACCGGCACATGGATTGCGGTCGGCAGGCTAGAAGATCTGCCCGAAGGGGGGACGCTGCGCGTGCTGGTGGCCGGGGAACCGGTGTGTGTTTATTCGCTGGACGGCAAGGTCTATGCGACCCAGGACCAGTGCACGCATGGGCAGGCGAGCCTCGCGGACGGGTTCATCTGCGGCGAGGATATCGAATGTCCTCTTCACCAAGGGCTATTCCACATCCCAAGCGGCCGCGCCGTCGGCGCGCCGTGCACCGAGGATCTGCGGACTTATCGAGTAAAGGTCGAAAACGGAGCGCTGATGCTGCTCGCCGGCTCGCCCGCCGAGGCCGGCTGCTGAAGCGCCCGTCGGCCGCAGCACGGTAGACCGGCAGACCGGTGATGCTCGCGCCGCTTGCGCACGCCGGCTACCGGCGATTGGTCGGCGGCTCGGTATTCTCCTGGGCGGCGCAGTGGATCCAGCAGGCAAGCATGGGCTGGGTGGCGTACGAGATCACCGGCTCGGAGGCCATGCTGGGCGCGGTTCTCGCGGCGCGCGCGGTGCCGATGCTGCTCCTTGCGCCGCTTTCCGGCGTCGCCGCCGACCGCTACGAACGGCGCCGCCTGATCTTCGCCAGCCAGGCGTTCGCGGCGGCGGTCGCGTTGCTCTTCGGCGCGGCGCTTGCGCTGCTCGAAGTGGGGCTTTGGACGCTGCTCGTGTTTTCGGTGCTCATGGGCGCGGCCAATGTCGCCGACCGGCCGGCACGGCTGAGCGCCGCCTTCGAGCTCGTGCCGCGCGGGCTGGCGGCGCAGGCGGTGGCGATCAATTCCATGCTCGCCTCGCTCATGCGCATGGGAGGGCCGGCCGCTGCCGGTTACCTCATCGTCTGGGCGGGCGCCGCCGGCAGCTTTTTCGTCCAGGCGCTGCTGCATGCCGCTTCCGGCCTGGCGGTGCTCGCCGTTTTCTTTCCGCCGCGTCCGGCGCCCGCCGCCGGCGGCTCGGCGCGGGCAGAGCTGCTCGATGGTCTGCGTTTCGCCATGCAGGAGCGCAGGACAAGAACCCTTTTCCTCATGGGCGCCTGCCAGTTCGTTCTTGCGGTCCCGGCCGTGTGGACGCTGTACCCGATCTTCGCGAAGGACGAATTCAAGGTGGGTGCGGACGGGTTCGGCCTGCTCCTGACCTCGGCCGGGGCAGGCGCCATTGGCGGCGCGCTTCTCGCCGGCGCGCTTGCCCGGGTGGCGCGCCAGGAGGCGGTGCAGCTCGCAGGGGTGCTTCTTTTTTGCGGCTCCCTCGCCGGCGTTGCGCTCACCTCGTCGTTCGAGACCGCGCTCGCCTTCAGCGCGCTGGCAGGGGCCGGGGAGATGCTTTTTACCTCGAGCAATATGGCGGCGCTCCAGCTCTCCGCGCCGGCGCACCTGCGCGGGCGCATCGCGAGCCTCATCATGTTCTACCCGGCGCTGATCGCCGCCGGTGGCCTCATCGCAGGCCCGCTCGCGGCTCTGCTTGGCGTGCGTGCCGCGTCGCTCGTGCTCGCCGGAGCGGGCGCGGCTGCGGCCGTCGCGCTTTACGCCCGCGCGGGCCGGCGCCCGCCGGGCGGGCGCCCCTGAGCGTCTTCACTCGCCTCCGCGGCAAAGCCGAGCCGCCGCGAGAGGCGCTCCGCCGCTTGCTTCACGGCCTTCGCCATGGGGCCATTCCAGCGAATGTCGATCGTGCCTTGGATGCCGACCAGCGTGAGCGCCGCGACCATGTTGCCCGCAATACCGAACACCGGCGCGGCAATTCCGCTCACGCCGCGCAGCAGGTCGCCTTCGATGCGCGACAGGCCGCGGGCGCGGATGTCCCTGAGAAGGGCGGGATAACCCGCTCGCGCCTGCGGCATGCGGGCGAACTCTTCCTTGAGGAGCGGTGCGGTAACCGATTGCGGCAGATACGCGGCAAATAGGCGTCCGGTCGCGGAATTGGCAAGCGGCATTACCCAGCCGGCGCGTACGTTGGTCGCAACGGGTCGGCTGGATTCCTCCCAGCGGACGACCACCGGACCCTTGTTGCCGCAGATGCAGAGCATCACCGTTTCGTCGGTGGCCGCCCGCAGCTCCGTCACTGCTTCGCCGCCGAACCGGAGGACGTCGAGCCCGCGCAAGGCACCCAGGCCGAGCTCGAGAGCAAGCGGGCCGAGCCGGTAGCGGCCGCTTTCGAGGTCCTGTTCGGCCAGGCCGGCGCGGATGAGGCTGACGAGATAGCGGTGCGCCTTCGCCGGCGGCATGCCGGCGCGCGCCGAAAGCTCTTTCAACGCTTCCGGGAGTCCGGTCCGGGCGAGCGCGCGCGCCAGGCGAAGCCCGGTTTCCAGCGAGTTCACGCCTGCTTGGCGAGGCAACATTGTCTTCAGTTTGACAGATTTCGATACGGAGAATAATTTACGGAATACATAAGCGCAACGGCAACAAAGCGCTCAAGCTTGGCGGGGCAGTCTGCTCAAACGTCCAAATATCCTCCTTGTTGTCGCCGATGATCTGGGCTGGTCGGATATCGGCGCGTTCGGCGGCGAGATCGCCACGCCGCGCCTCGACGCGCTGGTGCGGCGCGGGGTGAGGCTGACAAACTTCCATGCCTCGCCCGTATGCTCCACCACGCGAGCGATGCTGATGACCGGATGCGACCACCACGAGGTCGGCCTCGGAAACATGGTGGAGCTGATGACCCCTGCGCAGAAGGGCAAGCCGGGGTATGAGGGCTACCTCAACGACCGCGCCTCGACAATCGCCGAGAGGCTCCGGGATGGCGGCTACCTCACGATGATGTCCGGGAAATGGCATCTGGGAATCGGACGCGAGTCGCCCCCGTCGGCGAAAGGCTTCGAGCGCTCGTTCGCGCTCTTCCAGGGCGAGCACAACCACTTCGGCGACGACCAGACGCCCGAGACGGCCGGATTCGTCGGCCCATCGCGGTACGCGCTCGACGGCAAGGACGTGCGGTATCCCTTGGGTGCGTACTCATCCGACTACTTCGCCGACCGCATGATCGACTTTCTCGAGGAGGCGAGGGAAGATGAAAGGCCGCTGTTCGGCTACTTGACGTTCACCGCCCCGCATTGCCCGCTGCAGGCACCTGCGCCGCTGATCGCCAAATACCGCGGCCGGTACGACGACGGCCCGGAGGTCCTTCGCGAGCGCAGGCTCGAGCGCATGAGGAAGCTCGGCATGTCGGCCGGGCGGGCGTCCCCTGCGGAATTCCGCGGTCCGGCGCCATGGGCGGACCTGCAGCCTGCGCAGCGGGCACTGGAAGCGCGCAAGATGGAGGTCTATGCGGCCATGGTGGAAGCCATGGACGGCGCCATCGGGCGCGTGTTGGACGCGCTCGACCGCGGCGGTCGGCTGAGCGAAACGCTGATCGTCTTTCTCTCCGATAACGGCCCGGCCGGCACCCTGCGCGAGAGCTCCCCCGGGTGGCGCGAGTGGATCGAGAAGCATGCCGACAATCGCCTCGACAACATCGGTCAGGCGAGCAGCTACACCTCCATCGGCCCGCGCTGGGCGCAGGCCCAGGCGGCGCCGTTTTTCCTGTTCAAGCGCTATACGACCGAAGGTGGCGTGCGTACCTGCGCGTTCGCCAGGGGTGCCGGCGTGGCGGGGCGCGTCGAATGCGACGCGTTCATCCATGCCATGGATCTCGCGCCGACTTTTCTGGAGCTCGCCGGCATGGAACGCACAGCGCCATCCGGAAAGATTCCACTGCGCGGGAGATCGGTTGCAGGCGTCCTCCAGGGCCGCCAGGAGCGGGTCCACTCGACTGACGAAGCCGTCGCGTGGGAGCTCGCCTACGGACGCGCCATCCGCAAGGGCGACTGGAAGGCCGTGTATCTGCCGCCGGCGGCGCGCAATATCGCGGCAGATATTCCGGTAAACCAGTGGCTGCTGTTCAACGTGGCGCGCGATCCGGCGGAAAGCAACGATCTTGCCGCGCTGGAACCGCAGAAGCTGCGCGAGCTGGTCGACGCCTGGAGTGCCTATGCACGCGAAACCGGCGTCGTGCTCAATCCGGAGTAATGCCCGACGCGCTGATGACGCGCGCCCATTTCCGATGGTCGCGTGCGATCCACGCGCGGACCGTTTCTCCGTCCTCGCGACGGGGATTCAGGCCTTGCTTCTCGAGCTGGGCGATGGTGTCGGGCTGGCTCGCGGCGGCCTTCCAGGCGCGGGACAGGCGATCCGCGATGGCCGGCGGCACGCCGGCGGCGGCGACCAGCGCCCACCAGGTTCCGTCGTCAAAATCCGGCACCGTGATACCCGCTTCGGTGAAGGTCGGAACGCCGGGCATTTGCGCCGAGCGCGTTTTCCCCGTCACTGCGAGCGCCTTCATGTTGCCGGATCTGACGTGATTTACTGCCGTTGGTCCGCCCAGGAACATGGCGTCGACGTGCCCGCCCAGGAGGTCGACACTCGCCGGCCCGGCACCCTTGTACGGGATGTGGAGCAGATCCACGCCCGCGGCGACGGCGAACATGGCCCCGAGCATGTGCGAAGGCGTTCCCTTGCCGCCCGAGGCGTAGGTCATCCTGCCCGGAGACCCCTTCGCGCGTGCAAGAAACCCCTGTAGCGAATCGACGCCGGAGCCCGGACGCACGACCAGAACGCTTTGCTGCTCGGCGACCGCCACGACTGGCACCAGATCCTTTGCCGGATCGTAAGGCAGCCTTCGGGACAGGTTGGGCAGTATCGCCACATCGACTTCGGATGCGAGCAACACGGTGTAACCGTCGGCCGCGGCCTTGAGGACCGATTCCACCCCGATCACGCCGCTTGCGCCGGGCTTATTCTCGACGACGACCTGCTGGCGCAACTGTTTGCCGAGGGCGGGCGCAACGGCGCGCGCCAGGATATCGGTGGGCCCGCCGGGAGCGAATCCGACGACCATGCGGACCGGCTTGTCCGGATATTCGGCCTGCACGGCACCCGGATGAATCCAAAGCACCAAGGCGAAGCCTGCGGCGGCGCAGGCATCCAATAAGTCGAGCTTTTTCATTCCGGTTCTCCTCTCGCTTGACAGCCCGATTTCGTAAAGTAGAATCAGTTTCGTATATCGTAAACACAAGGCCCGGAAATGACAACCCCTCCCTTGCGCTTTTCGCTCTTCTCGGTGAACGACCATTACCCAAGCCGAGAGCGCACGGTGGCGGAGCTGTATGGCCAGGTGGTCCACCAGAGCGAGATGGCGGAACGACTCGGCTTCGACACGTTTTTCTGCGCCGAGCACCACTTTCATGAGTACGGTGTGGTCCCGGACCCGGCGGTGATGCTCTCGGCTATTGCGCAGAGAACGAGCCGCATCCGCTTGGGCACCGCCATCTCGATTCTCACCTTCCACGATCCCCGGCGCATTGCGGAGACCTACTCCATGGCCGACCTCATGAGCGGCGGCAGGCTGGTGCTCGGCGTGGGCTCGGGCTATCTCCCGCACGAGTTCGTCGGCTACGGAAAGGATGCGAAGGAGAAGCGCGACCGCTTCAACGAGAACCTCGACATCGTCAAGCGCCTGATGGCCGGGGAGACGCTGTCCTACAGGGGGCGGTTCTCCGCGAGCGACAAAGTCGTGCTGAACGTGCTGCCCCACCAGGGGCGCGTAC
>CBDDRQ010000303.1:0-7683 GCA_965233125.1 uncultured bacterium | reverse complement strand
CGGCGAGCGGCCGATCCCCGCGCTTGAGACGGCGATGGACGAGGTGCTCGACACGCAGTGCGCGAAGCTCGCCATCACGCGCAAGCTCACCGCCACCATGCGCGAGGTGTGGGCGATGCAGCCGCGCTTCGAGATGCGCTCGGGACAGCGCGCCTACCGCCTGCTCGAGGCGCCGCGCTTTCGCATGGCCTACGATTTCCTCGCGCTGCGCGCGGCGAGCGGCGAAGTACCGGCGGAGCTCGAGGCCTGGTGGCGCGCCTTCCAGGCCGCCGACGCGGAAGCGCGCCAGGCGATGCTGCTCCCCGAGTCCGGCCCGCGCAAGCGACGCCGGCGCCGGCGGCGCAAGCCCCCAGCGCAAGCGCCGCAGGCTGCGTGAGCCTTGCCTATGTCGGCCTGGGCTCGAACCTGGACGACCCGCGGCGCCAGGTCGGGCAGGCGATCTCCGAGCTCGCGAGCATCCCCGCCACCCGCGTGCTGAAGCGCTCCTCGCTGTACCGCTCCGAGCCGCTGGGGCACGCCGCGCAGCCGGAATTCGTGAACGCGGTGGCGGCGCTCGACACGGCGCTCGAGCCCGAGGCGCTGCTCGGCGAGCTGCAGGCGATCGAGACAAGGCATGCCCGGTCGCGCAGCTTCCGCAACGCGCCGCGCACCCTCGACCTCGACCTGCTGCTCTACGGCGACCGGGTGCAGCGCTCGGCGCGGCTCGAGCTGCCGCATCCGCGCATGCACGAGCGCGCCTTCGTCCTCGAGCCGCTCCTCGAGATCGAGCCCGGGATCGCCGTCCCCGGGCGCGGCCGCGCGCAGGACCTGCTCGCCGCCTGCGCGGGGCAGCACGTCGAACGCATCGATGGATAAGTTCCGCCACCTCGTCGTCGAAGGTCCCATCGGCGCCGGCAAGACGAGCCTCGCCCGCCGCCTCGCGGCCCGGCTCTCGGCCGACCTGGTCCTCGAGCAGCCGGAGGAGAACCCGTTCCTGCCGCGCTTCTACCAGGACATGGCGCGCTTCGCGCTGCCGACGCAGCTGTTCTTCCTGTTCCAGCGCGTGCGCCTGCTCGAGCCGCTCGCGCAGCCCGACATGTTCGGCCGGGCGGCGATCGGCGACTTCCTTCTCGACAAGGACCCGCTGTTCGCGCGCCTCACGCTCTCGACGGACGAGCTCGCCCTGTACCAGAAGATCTACGACGCCCTGCGCCCCCGCGCCGGCGCGCCCGACCTGGTCATCTACCTGCAGGCGCAGCCGGCGACGCTCGTCGAGCGCGTGCGCCGGCGCGCCGCCGGGTACGAGCGCGGCATCAGCGACGAGTACCTGGCGATGCTCGCCGAGGGCTACGCGCGCTTCTTCTACCACTACGACGCCGCGCCGCTGCTGATCGTCAACTCCGAGAACCTCAACTTCGTCGAGCGCGACGCCGACTTCGAGCTGCTGGTATCGAAGATGCGCGGCATGAAGAGCCGGCGCGAGTTCTTCAACCTCGGCTGATGCGCGTCGTCCGGGACGTCGCGTCACTGCGCAGCGCCGTCGCCGCCCTCGGGCCGGTGGCCTTCGTGCCCACCATGGGCAACCTGCACGCCGGCCATCTCTCGCTGGTCAGGCTCGCGCGGCGCCATGCCGGGGCCGTGGTCGTCAGCATCTTCGTCAACCGCCTGCAGTTTCTCCCCCACGAGGACTTCCAGCGCTACCCGCGCACCCTCGAGCGCGACCGCGAGCTGCTCGCCGGGGAAGGCGTGGAGCTCGTCTTCGCCCCCGACGAGGGCGTGCTCTACCCCGCCCCGCAGACCTGCCTCGTGCGGCCCCCGCCGCTCGCCGAGGAGCTCGAGGGGCGCGTCCGGCCCGGCTTTTTCCACGGCGTCGCCACCGTGGTGCTGAAGCTGCTCAATTGCGTCCAGCCCGCTGCCGCGGTCTTCGGCAAGAAGGACTACCAGCAGCTCGTGATCGTGCGCGACATGGTGCGTCAGTTCGACCTGCCGGTCGCGCTCGTCGCCGGCGACACCGTGCGCGAGCCCGACGGCCTCGCCATGAGCTCGCGCAACGCCTACCTCACGGGCCCGGAACGGGCCGAGGCGCCGCGCCTGCAGCGCACGCTGCAGGAGGTGGCCGCGGGCAGGCTCACCGCGCAGGCCGGCGCAACCGCGCTCGAGCGCGCGGGGTGGCAGCCGGACTATGTGGAAATACGCCGCCGCAGCGACCTGGCGCCGCCGCAGGCAGGAGACCGCGAGCGGGTAGTGCTGGGGGCGGCGCGCCTGGGCGGCACGCGGCTGATCGACAGCCTGGAGTACTACCCCGGATAGGGATCGAAGGTCATCGACTCGACGGGGCAGCCGATCGCCAGAGCGAGCTTGTCCATGGCCTCGTCGGTGAGCTGGACCGGCTGGAACTCGCCCTCTTGCCCCTTCGAGGAGATGAAGGCCTTTGCCGCGTCCTCGCTGTTCCAGGTCACCACGGGGTCGGGGCTCACGCCAGCCACCTGCCGGCAGATCGGAAAACCATCGGACTTGTAGACAATCGCGTACATTCGCCCCCCGCTCGGCCGAATTTACCCGATGTGGCGGTCGGGCAACAAGGCAGTTCCCATCGGGGAACCCCTGATTGCGCCTCTCCCGGGCCGGGGCGTTAAATGGCCCCGGGAGGCTCGGGGCCGGCTGCAGCCGGCCCCGGCCTAGGCGAGGTGCCCCGCCAAGGGGCACGATTTCTCAGGGAGTAACAGCTATGAGCAACATGCTCGATGCAGTCGGCCTGTGCGTGCCCTATGGCAAGGCCAATTCGCAGTACGTAACCGAGTTCGAGCCCGCGACGGCCACGGTGTGGGGGTACTTCAATCCCCGCGGCACGGCTTGCTACAGCCTGGGGCTGCTGAAGGACATCCTTACGCACGACCAGGCGCTCGCCGCCAACGGCGGCCGCGTCGAAGTAGATGGGGAATCGCATGAGGTGAACTACTACGTTACCGGGTCACGCGTGCCGCGCGTGTTCAATCTCGGCGGCGACCTGGCGTTGTTCGTTCTGCTGATCAAGGCGCGTGATCGGGATGCCCTGGCGCACTATGCCAGGCTGTGCATCGACAACATGTTCCCGCGCACCCAGAACTTCTTCAGCCCGACCCTGACCAAGATCGCTCTGGTACAGGGCGACGCCCTGGGCGGCGGGTTCGAATGCGCACTCGCCTCCGACCTCATCGTTGCCGAGGAGAGCGCGCAGCTCGGGTTCCCGGAGATCCTGTTCAATCTCTTCCCCGGCATGGGTGCCTACAGCCTGCTCGCGCGCCGCATTGGCATGCGCGCCGCCGAGGAACTGATCCTCTCGGGCCGCATCCTGCCGGCAGCCAAGCTGCATGAAATGGGCGTGGTCGACATCCTGGCGAAGGACGGCGAGGGCCAGACCGCGGTGCGCGGCTGGATCGCTGCCAACGCGAAGCGCAGGAACGGCATGCAGGCCGCGTTCCGGGCGCGCAAGCACGTCCACCCGGTGACGCGAGAGGAGCTCGATGCCATCACCAACGTCTGGGTGGACGCGGCTTTCAGGCTCCAGGACCGCGACCTGAAGATGATGGGACGGATCGTGCGCGCGCAAATGCGCCGCACCGAGGTGGGCGACGTGACCGACGTTGCCGAGGCGGCCCTGGCCGAAGAGCGAGTCGCGGCGGCCGTATGACGCCGCGCGCCTTCACCCCCCGATGAGGGAGGTGAAGCCGCCTTCGCGGAACATCAGGCCGAACTGGTAGAAGTTGACCCGCGTCGAGTTGATGACCGATTCCTGGGCATCGAGCTGGTCGACCTTCTTGATCAGAATGTTGAGCTTGGCCAGGTGTTCCACGTCCATGGTGGCGTGCGAGGAGAGGAACTTGAAGCCCCCGGCCTCCACGTCGCGGCCGATCGCGCGGGCGATCGAATCGGAAACCCGGCCGGCATACACCGAGGAGACGACCTCGAGCATATAGAGCATCCCCAGCACGGAACATGGGTGTACCCGTTCGGCGCCGTGATAGTTGAATGCGATCATGGCCTGCACCGGGGCGCTTGGCGGCAGCACCTTGGCGCCGGCGACATCGCCTCCCACAGCCTCGATGTCCTCGAGCACCCATGTCTCGTGCCCTTTTTCTTCCTCGATGCGCTCATAGAGTTCATAGCGCACCTCCCGGTAACGATCGTCGCAGCGCGCTGCCGCGGCGGCCATGATCGGGCAGAAATGCCAGACGATGTGGTACAGGTCGTGCAGGAACGCCTTGTACTCGGACAAGGTAAGGCCCTGGTGAATCATGGTGTGCATCTTCGGGATCTCTTCCAGGCCCCGGCGAGCGGCATCGGTCATCTCGATGAGCGTGATGAAGAACGATGCCGGCTTGGACTTCTCGATAAAAGCGGTCGACACGAGCTATCCCCTATGTATCGGGGGATTGTAGCTGCTCAGCCGGTCGACTGTCGCCGCTCGAGCACGTAGCGCTCGAGCTCGCGCCTTGCGGCCGCCAGCTCGTCGCCCAGCAGGCGCAGCAACGCGGGCGCCTGTAATCGCATCTCGGCATCGCTGAGCCGCCCCAGGCTGCTGCACAGCCCGGTCAGCCGGTCGGTACCCATGCTGGCCGAAGAGCCCTTCATCGCGTGAAGGAGCGAGCGGAACTGGTTGTAGTCGCGTCCCGCGAGTGCCTGCTCGACCCGCCCGAGCAGCGCATTGCTGTCTGTGAGGAACACGCCTACCAGCCTCTCCACGAACGCCGCCGACGAACCGAGCTCCTCGAGATGACCGAGGGTCTCGGTATTCACCACGTGCGTTCCTGCCGCGGCCTGCAGCCCTGAGACAGGGGCGCGCGCGGGTGCAACGATGTCCGTGCGGCGCGCTTCCTGCGGCTTCTGTGCGCACAACGACTGGACTTCCTCGAGAAGCCGCAGCGCCTCGATCGGCTTGGGCAGGAAGGCGTCGAAGCCTGCCTCGAGGGCTTCGCGTTTCGCGTCCGGCGTGACGTCCGCCGACAGCATCAGGACGGGCAGACGCTCCCGGCCGCGGCTGATCAGCCGGATTGCCTGCAACGTTTCGAGGCCGCCCAGGCCCGGCATGTTGCGGTCGAGCAACGCGATGTCGGGGCGCTCCTGCTCGAAGGCGTCGAGGGCCTGTTCGCCGTCATTCACCAGCGTGACGTGGTGCCCGCCCCGCTCGAGAATCTTGCCGATCACTTCGCGGTTGGTCGGATTGTCGTCCGCCACGAGCACGCGAAGCTTGCGTGCACCGGCGCCCCTGCGCGCATAGTCCTGCAGCCTCACCACGCCTTCGCGCACCTCGTCGCCCGCGGAAACCGAGTGCAGCACGTTGAACAGGAGCCGCTTGTCGAAAGGCAGTTCGAGTACCGCGGCGTAGCCCGCGGAGAGCACCTCGAAGCGCTGCACCTCTGCATCGCGCATCACCGCGAGCACGGCAGGCGGGGCGGGGTCGGGTGCGAGGCGACGGAATCGCTGCGCCAGCTTCAGGTAGTCGGCGGTCCCGTAGATGAGCGCGCTGTGGTAGGGCTTGGCCAGGCTGATCTCGGCCACCAGGCGCGCCACGCCGTCGTCGACGCTCGACACCGCGATGGGTACCGCGCCCCAACCGGCGAGCGTCTGCTCGATCGACTCGCGCTGCGCTGACGGGAACCCCACGAGTAGCACGCGCGCATCTGCAAGCTCGCCGCGACCCGCGCCGGCGCGCTCGGGCTGTTTCTCGAGGTCGACCTCTACCCAGAAAGTGCTGCCCAGCCCCACGGCGCTTTCAAGGCCAATCCTGCCCTTCATCAGGACGACCAGCTGCTTGGCGATCGTGGTGCCAAGGCCGGTGCCGCCGAAGCGGCGGGTGGTGGACTGGTCGGCTTGCGTGAAGCTCTCGAAGATGCGCGCCTGCGCTTCGGGGGCGATGCCGATGCCCGTATCGCGGATCGAGAACTTGACGCGCACGCCGGTTTCCGTTTCCCCCTGCGCCGAGACATGCACCGTTACGCTGCCGCGCTCGGTGAACTTCACCGCGTTGCCCGCGAGGTTGATGAGGACCTGGCGCAAGTAGTGCGGATCCCCGCGCACGGCCGGCGGCACCTCCGGGACGATGGAGACGACGAACTCCACACCCTTGGCGGCCGCCTGGGCGGCGAGGATCCTGCAAGTGCTATTCACGAGCGCGTGCAGATCGAAGTCCGCCTTGTCCAGCACCAGCTTGCCGGCCTCGATCTTCGAAAAGTCGAGCACGTCCTCGACCAGGCCGAGCATGACGCGCGAGGAGCTGCGCAGGGTCTGCAGCATGTCAGCCTGCTCGCGGCTGAGCGAGGTGTCGCGCAGCAGGTCCGCCATGCCGATGATGGCGTTGAGGGGCGTGCGCATCTCGTGGCTCACCACCGAGATGAACCTGCGCTTCGCCTGGTTGGCCGCCTCGGCGCGCGCCAGCGCGTCGAACAGCTTCGTGACCAGCGAGCGCACATACAGGCTGAGCGCGACGAAGCCGATCAGCAGGCTGTATCCGATGCCGAGGTACGCATGCCAGAACTCGCTCTTCCAGAGCACCCAGGAGAACCCGGCCGCGCTGAGCACGAGGGAAGCGACGAGGTAGCGCTGGCCGAAGCGGAAGCCGTTTGCCAGGGTGACCCAGATGTAGACCAGGAAGAGCGGCGCCGTGCGCTCGCCCACGACGATCATGATCGCGCTCAACGTTCCCACGTCCGCCACCACGCCGAGGACCCGGCGCACCGGCGATTCCTGCGGGGCGTGCACGATGTGAGCGAAGATCGCCGCGGCGATGGCCAGGTAGCAGCCCATCAGCACCACGTGGAGGTCGTACAGCGCGGCGCCGGGCAACAGGTACAGGAGGATCAGCCCGCCTACGATGAGCCGCACGATGGCCTGCTCGTGCTCCGTATCGGGGCGCGCCGCGAGCTTCGCGCGCAGTCGGGCCACGGCGGCGCGCAGCAGGTCGGTCATCGCGGCTGCGGCGGGTCGCGCCACTCGTTCTGGATCTGCAGCACTTCCTTCTTCAGCGCGCCGAAGGCCTCGGCGAGGCGCGGGTCGAGGTGCCGGCCGGCCTGCGCGGCGACGTACTCGAGGGCGTCGTCGCTCGACCAGGCGCTCTTGTAGGGCCGCACCGAGGTGAGCGCGTCGTACACGTCGGCGACGGCGACGATGCGCGCGCACAGCGGGATGTGGTCGCCCACCAGCCCGTTGGGATAGCCCGAGCCGTCGTACTTCTCGTGGTGGCCGAGGGCGATCAGCGCGCCCATGCGCACGTACTTCGAGGCGCTGCCCTTGAGGATCTCGTGGCCGATCACCGGGTGGCGGCGCATGACCTCCCACTCGGCGGGGTCGAGCCGGTCGGGCTTGAGCAGGATCTGGTCGGGTATGCCGATCTTGCCGATGTCGTGCAGCGGCGCGGCGAGCTCGACCGTCTCGGCCTCGTCGCCGTCCAGCCCGAGGGCGTTGGCGATGAGGCGCGAGTAGCGCGCCATGCGGATCAGGTGGTAGCCGGTCTCCTCGTCGCGGAACTCGCCGGCGCGCGCGAGCCTGAGCAGCGTCTCCTTCTCGCGCTCGCGCACCTCGCGCGTCGCGTCCTCGACCATGTGCTCGAGCAGGCGCCGGCGGTCCTCCAGGGCGAGCTGCTGGCGGCGCAGCGTGAGCAGGTTGCGGCAGCGCGCCAGGCACTCGCGCGCATCGACCGGCTTGGTGAGGAAGTCGGTGATGCCGGCG
>CBDDRQ010000302.1:0-8908 GCA_965233125.1 uncultured bacterium | reverse complement strand
AGCGCGCAGGCGCGGCGCACCAGGTCCTCGTGGCCGCGGGTGAGCGGGTCGAACGTTCCGGGGTAGACCGCCTTGATCATCGTCTCTCCAGCAGCTGGTAGCTCACCTGCCCCGCGCGCGCGCGCTTGAGCTCGCGCCATGCTTCGTCTGCGACCGGCCGCTCGGACTCCACGTACACGCGGGCCGCCGGCGCAAGCCGCGCGGCAAGCCGCTCGAGCACGCCGGGCAGTGCATTCTGCCCGAACGGCGGATCGAGGAAAACCACGTCGAACGCCCCGCTGGCGCGCTGCAGATAAGCGAACGCATCGTCCTGGACCAGCTCGACCTGCGCCGCGCCCAAGACGGCCTGCGTCTCTTTCAAGGAAAGAAAGACGGAGCGATCCTGCTCCACCATGACCACGCGCGCGGCGCCGCGCGAGGCGGCCTCGAAGCCGAGCGCGCCGCTGCCGGCGAAAAGGTCCAGGCAGGCGAGACCGTCGAGGCGCTGCCCGAGCCAGTTGAACAGCGTCTCGCGCACGCGGTCGGGGGTGGGCCGCAGCCCGGGACGCGGCGGGACTGCAATGCGTCTACCGCGGAAATCGCCCCCGATGATTCGTATTCTTCCTGCCTTTTCGGGTTTCTTCCTATTGGTAGAATGCACCGATCGATGGTAGCAGCGCTTTCCTGGGCAGCGCGCCTGAAGACAGGCCTCGCGCGCACGCGGGAGGTGCTCAACACGCCCGTATCGGAGCTGTTCTCGCGGCGGCGCATCGACGAGTCCGCGTACGAGGCGCTGGAGACGGCGCTGCTGCAGGCCGACTGCGGCGTGGCCGCCACCCAGGCGGTGCTCGCGTCGCTGCGCAAGCAGAAGCTCGAGGACGGCGCGGCGCTCAAGGCCGCGCTCAAGGAGGCTTTGTTTCAGCTTCTCTCACCCCTAGAGAAGAAGCTCGAGGTGGTGGAAAAGCCTTTCGTCATCATGGTCGCCGGCGTGAACGGCTCGGGCAAGACCACCTCGATCGGCAAGCTCGCCAAATGGCTGCAGGGGCAGGGCAAGAGCGTGCTCCTTGCCGCCGGCGACACCTTCCGTGCCGCGGCGCGCGAACAGCTGGTGGTCTGGGGCGAGCGCAACGCCGTGCCGGTCGTCGCGCAGGCCGGGGGCGATCCCGGCGCGGTCGTTTTCGATGCGCTCGGCGCCGCGCGCGCGCGCGGCGTCGACACCGTGATCGCCGACACCGCCGGCCGGCTGCCGACGCAGCTGCACCTGATGGAGGAAATCCGCAAGGTCAAGCGCGTCGCCGCGAAGGCGCAAGCAGGCGCCCCGCACGAAGTGCTGCTCGTGCTCGATGCCAACACCGGCCAGAACGCGCTCGCCCAGGTCAGGGCGTTCGACGAGGCGCTCGGGCTCACCGGGCTCATCCTCACCAAGCTCGACGGCACCGCCAGGGGCGGCGTCGTCTGCGCCATCGCCCGGGAGAGGCCGGTTCCCATTCTCTTCGTCGGCGTCGGCGAGCAGATCGACGACCTGCGTCCCTTCGTCGCGCGCGACTTCGTGGAGGCGCTCGTTGGTTAGCTTCGCCGCGGTCGTGAAGCGGTATGCCGGCGGCCAGGAGGCGCTGCGCGACGTGAGCTTCTCGGTCGAGACGGGCGAGCTGGTGTTCCTCACCGGGCGCTCCGGGGCGGGCAAGTCGACGCTCCTCAAGATGATTCCGGCGATCGAGCGGCCGAGCTCGGGGTCGGTCATCGTCAACGGCCAGAACGTCGGCGCGCTCAGACGCGCCGCGATCCCTTACTTGCGGCGCAACCTGGGTCTCGTGTTCCAGGACCAGAAGCTGCTCTACGACCGCAGCGTCTACGACAACGTCATGCTGCCGCTTTCCTTTTCCGCGCACGCGCCGCGCGAGGCTGCGCGACGGGCGCGCGCGGCTCTCGACAAGGTCGGCCTGCTCGCGCGCGAGAAGGCGAGTCCGATCCAGCTCTCCGGGGGCGAGCAGCAGCGCCTCGCCATCGCCCGCGCGGTGGTGAACCGCCCCGCAGTGCTGGTCGCCGACGAGCCGACCGCCAACCTCGATGCCGAGTCGGCGGCGCGCGTCCTCGATATCTTCGTCGCCTTCAACCAGGTCGGTGTCACGGTGCTCATCGCGACCCACGACCAGGCCCTGGTCGAGCGCTATGGCAAGCGCGTGCTGCACCTGAGGGAAGGAAGGATCGCATGAGCGCCTGGCTGCGCCAGCACCGGCGGGCCTTCGGCGCCGCGCTGCGCCGGCTCGCCAGGGCGGCGGGCCTGCTGAGCGCGCTCGTCATCGGCGTCGCGCTCGCGCTGCCGGCGGGCAGCTATGCGCTGCTCGAGAGCCTGCGCGGCGTGAGCACGCGCCTCACGCTCGAGCCGGAGATTTCGCTGTTCCTGCCGCTCGAAGCGAAGCGCAACGACATCGAGGCGCTGCGCGCCAGGCTGCGCGCCGACGCGCGCGTCGGCGCCGTGCGCTTCGTCTCGCGCGAAGATGCCTTGAAGGAGCTGGAGCAGGTGCAAGGCATCTCGGAGGTCGTCGCCGCCATCGGCCGCAATCCGCTTCCCGACGCGTTTGTCGTGAGCGCCCGGGTGGAAGGCGTCGAATCGCTGGCCGCGGACCTCGGCAGGCTTCCCGGCGTAGCCCACGTGCAGGCCGACGCCGCCTGGGCGCGGCGCCTCGCCGCGCTCGAGCGCATCGGCCGCGTCGGCCTCGGGCTGCTCGCGGCGCTGCTCGGGGTGGCGCTCGTCGCCGTGACCTTCAACACCATCCGGCTGCAGATCCTGACCCAGCGCGACGAGATCGAGGTGTCCAAGCTGATTGGCGCGACCGACGCCTTCATCCGCCGCCCGTTCTACTACTTCGGCCTGCTGCAGGGCCTCGCCGGCGGGGGAATCGCGCTCGCCATCGTGGCCGGCGCGCTCGCGCTTCTCAACCTCGAGGTGCAGCCGCTGGCCGAGTCGTACGGCTCCGCCTTCCGCTTCGCCTTTCCCGCCGGGGCGGACGCGCTCGCGATCGTGCTCTTCTCCGGCGGGCTCGGATGGCTGGGCGCGCAGCTGTCGGTCAGCCGGCACCTGCGCGACATCGAACCGACGTAGCGGCCGCTGGTCAAAAATGCTGGTCTGGCAAAGGGTTGTGGTTGTTAGCGCCTACTTACGCCAAACCGTGCCACTTGAAACATTCCCGGGATTTAGCACTCTAATATTGTGAGTGCTAAGATTACCTCAGGAGGTATACGAATGAGTATCCAGGCGACGATGCCCTTCGCGGGGTCGGCTCCCGTCCCGATGCCGACGGGGAGCATCGAGGCTTACATCCAGACGGTCAGCCGCTTTCCGATCCTCAGTCTCGAGGAGGAGCGTACGCTTGCGCGCCGCTGGCGCGACGAGGACGACCGCGAAGCAGCGCGCGGCCTGGTCCTGTCGCACCTGCGGCTGGTGGTCGCCGTCGCCCGGGGCTATCTCGGCTACGGCCTGCCGCACGCCGACCTGATCCAGGAGGGCAACATCGGCCTGATGAAAGCCGTGAAGCGCTTCGACCCGGAGCGCGGCGTGCGTCTGGTGTCGTTCGCCATCCACTGGATCAAGGCCGAGATCCACGAATACATCCTGCGCAACTGGCGGCTGGTCAAGATCGCCACCACCAAGGCGCAGCGCAAGCTCTTCTTCAACCTGCGCTCGATGAAGAACGACCTCGCGCCCATGAGCGGCGCCGACGTCGAGCGGGTCGCAGCCGAGCTGCGCGTCAAGCCCGAGGAAGTGGTGGAGATGGAAACGCGCCTCTCGGGACAGGACATCGCGTTCGAGGGTGAGCGCGACGATGAGGAGGCCTTCGCGCCCGCCGACTACCTCGCCGACGGCGGCGCGCAGCCCGACCGAGTGCTGGAAACCCGGGAAGAGGAAACGAGCAAGGTCGAGAACCTGAAGTCCGCGCTGGCAGTCCTCGACCCCCGCAGCCGCCGCATCATCCAGGCGCGCTGGCTTAAGGAGAAGAACACTGCCACGCTGCACGACCTCGCCGCGGAGTTCAACGTCTCCGCCGAGCGCATCCGCCAGCTCGAGGCGAAGGCGCTGCAGAAGATGCGCAAGGCGCTGCCCGCGTCCCTCTAGGATCGCAGCAGCGTGCGCAGGTCGTCGGCGAGGTCCTGCGCGATCCGCTCGTGGCGCACGAGCAGGCGCAGGCGCCCCTGCGGGTCGATGACGTAGGACTGGGCGCTGTGGTCGACGGTGTAGCCGTCACCCTGCTTGCGCTTCTCGTAGTAGATCTTGAATTCCTTCGCTACGCGCTGAGTCGCCGCCGCATCGCCGCGCAGGGCGATGATGCGCGGGTCGAAGGCGGCGACGTACTCCGCCAGCACCTTGGGGGTGTCGCGCTCGGGGTCCACGGTGACGAACAGCACCTGCACGCGCTCCGCATCCGGTCCGAGCTTCTTCAGGCTGTTCGAGATATCGACGAGCGTGGTCGGGCAGACATCCGGGCACTGGGTGAAGCCGAAGAAGAGCACCACCGCCTTGCCGCGAAAATCCGCCAGGGTGCGTGCCCGGCCCGCGTGGTCGGTGAGCTCGAGCGTGCTGCCGTACTCCACCCCGGTGATGTCGGTGCTCTTGAACTTCGGCTCCTCGGCGCAGGCCGCGAGCAGAAGACTACAGATGATGATCGACCAGGAGCGCGGCAAAGAGGAACGCCAGGTAGGCGATGGAATAGCGGAAGGTCTTCTGCGCCACGGCGTCGCTGTAGGCGAAGTAGATGCGCAGCGCGTAGCCGACAAAGATGGCGCCCAGGATGGCGGCCGCGGCGAGGTAGAGCGCGCCGCTCATGCGCACCACGTAGGGCAGGAGGCTGACGGCGAAGAGGATCAGGGTGTAGAGCAGCACCTGCAGGCGCGTATAGCGCTTGCCGTGCGTCACCGGCAGCATCGGCACGCCGGCGCGCGCGTAGTCCTCGGTGCGGTACAGGGCGAGCGACCAGAAGTGCGGCGGCGTCCAGGCGAAAATGATCAGGAACAGCAGCATCGCCTCGATGCCGACCTCGCCGGTCACCGCCGCCCAGCCCAGCACCGGCGGCATGGCGCCGGAGGCGCCGCCGATGACGATGTTCTGCGGCGTGGCGGGCTTGAGGATCACCGTATAGACGACGGCGTAGCCGATGAAGGTGGCCACCGTCAGCCACATCGTGAGGGCGTTGACGAAGTGCAGCAGCACCCACAGGCCCGCGCCGCCGAGCGCGCCGGCGAAGACGAGCGTCTGCAGCGGCGAGAGCTCGCCGCGCGGCAGCGGCCGCCAGCGCGTGCGGCTCATCAGCGCGTCGATCTTCTGCTCGACGAGACAGTTCATCGCCGCTGCGGCGCCCGCCACCATCGCGATGCCGAGCGTGCCGGCGAGCAGCACCCGCGGCTCGACCATGCCGGGCGCCGCGAGGAACATGCCGATCACCGCGGTGAACACGATCAGGGAGACGACGCGCGGCTTCGTCAGCGCATAGAAGGCCCGGATTCGCTGCGTGATGCCGGCGGAAAGTACGTGCGTGGTCAAGAAAAAAATTCTAGCACGCGCTCATCCGATCCTCGAGTAGCGGAGCAGCCGCTGCAGGTCCTTGATCATGCGCGAGGGATCCGGGTCGCGGGGAAAGCGCAGCATCAGGTTGCCGAGCGGGTCCACGAGGTAGATGTGCTCGCGGCTGAAGGCCGGATCCTCGAGCGCGATCACGCGCGTGCCTTCGATCGCCGCCAGCAGCTCGGCGCGCGGCACCCCCGCGTCGCTCACGAGCCACAGCCGCTCGATGCGCTCCATGTCCTTGCCCTGGGCGCGGCGCACCTGGCGCATGAAGTAGAGCTTCTTCTCGCAGTACGCGTCGCAGGCGGAGGCATCGGCGCTCACCAGCACCCACTTGCCGCGCAGCGCTGCGAAGGGCGCGGCCGTCACGGCGCGGGGCGGCACCAGCTCGCCGTAGTTGCCCGGCTTGCCCGGCGACCAGCCCAGCAGGTAGGCAGCCGTGCCCAGCACGATCGGCGCGGCGCAGACGAGCGCAATCAGGGCGAGCTTCTTCACTTTTTCCTGAACGACAGAACGACGACCAGCACCACGGCGAGCGCCGCGAGCGAGTACCACTGCAGGGAATACATGTCGTTCTTCTCCGGACCCGGGCCGGCGCGCGGCCATTCGCGCAGCAGGCCGTCCTCGGCGCTCGAATGCTGCTCGATCACGAAGGGCAGGAGCGCGAGCCCCGTCTCGGCGGCGAAGTCCTCGACGGCGAGGTTCTGGCGCACCTTGCCCCGCGGCGCCGGGCCGGTCTGCTGCACGCGCGGCAGGTGCTCGCGCACGCTGCCCTCTACGGCCGTTTCTCCCTTGCTGGTTTTTACTTCCGGAAGCGCATCCCGCGTCGCGCCGGCGGCAATCCAGCCGCGGTTCACCAGCACGTGCATCTGCTGCGTGCCGGCGAGTCGCAGCGGCGTCACCACCTCGTAGCCCGGGCGGCCCCGGCGCAGTTTGTTGTCGAGCAGCACCGTACGCTCGGGCAGGAACTCGCCGCGCACGCTGATGTGCTCGATGCGCGCCTCGGCCTTGCGCTTTTCCTGCGCGCGCCCCGCCTGCCAGATGCCCAGCGCGATGCCCGCGGCGCAGGCGGCGGCCGCGGCGGCGAGCGCCCAGGCGCGGGGACGGAAAGAGTATCCTGCGGGCATGCGCTACGTCGTGATCGCCATGCTGATTGCCATCGTCGCCAGCCTCGCCTCGGCGGCGGTATTCATGCTGCGCAGCCGCGGCGATCCGACGCGCATGGCAAAGGCGCTCACCTGGCGCGTCGGCCTTTCGGTGGCGCTGTTCCTGCTCCTGATGGTCGGCTACTTCTTCGGCGTGTTCCAGCCAGGAAAGTTATAGCCAGTAGACGAAGATAAAGAGGCCGAGCCACACCACGTCGACGAAGTGCCAGTACCACGCGACGCCCTCGAAAGCGAAGTGGTGGTCGGGCTTGAAGTGCCCTTTCAGGCAGCGGAACCAGATCACCGTCAGCATGATCGCACCGAGGGTGACGTGGAAGCCGTGGAAGCCGGTCAGCATGAAGAACGTCGAGCCGTAGACCCCGGTGGTCAGCTTCAGGTTGAGGTCGCTGTACGCATGCGCGTACTCGTAGGCCTGCACGCCGAGGAAGGTGGCGCCGAGCAGCACCGTGAGCCCGAGCCAGACGAGGAGCTTCGGCCGGTCGTTGCGGATGAGCGCCCAGTGCGCGAAGGTCACGGTGACCCCGGAGGTGAGCAGCAGCGCGGTGTTGAGCGCGGGCAGCCCCCAGGCGCCCATGACCTGGAATTTCTCGAGGAACGCCGGCCCGGCCGAGGGCCAGTGCGCGTCGAATCCCGGCCAGACGAGCGCGTTGCTCTCGATCGTCGCGAGATCCGGGACCGAGTACACGCGCGCCCAGAACAGCGCGCCGAAGAACGCGGCGAAGAACATCACCTCCGAGAAGATGAACAGGCTCATGCCCCAGCGGAACGACAGGTCTTCCCAGGCGCCGTAGCGGCCGCCCTCGGACTCGCCGATCACCTCGCCGAACCAGCGCACCATCATGTAGACGAGCAGCAGCATGCCGGCGCCGATCGGCAACCAGCCGCCCAGCATGCTGTTGAAGACGAACACCGCGCCGAGCGCCATCAGGAACAGCGAGGTCGAGCCCATGATCGGCCAGGGCATCGGCGAAGGCACCGAGTAGTGCTGCTGACGTTCGGAACCGGCTGCGCTCTGTGCCATCTAGGATCTCCCCTTCAGCTCGTGACGATGCCGACCACGGTCAGCAGCGTCGCTATGAACAGCACCACGAAGACCACCGCGGCCAGGACGAGGTGCAGCGGCCTGAGCGGCGCGGCCTCGTGGTCGGCCTTGCGCCGGATGCCCAGCGCTCCCCAGAGAACCGTCTTGAGGGTGTCCATCACGACTTTCCACCGCGCCCCGCCACCTCGAAGAACGTGTACGACACCGCGATGCTGCTGATGTCGCGGGGCAGCTTCGGGTCCACCACGAAGGTGACCGGCATGCGCCGCGTCTCGCCGGCGGCGAGCGTCTGCTGCGTGAAGCAGAAGCACTCGAGCTTCTTGAAATACTCGCCGGCATGCTGCGGGCCGTAGCTCGGCACCGCCTGGCCGGTGACCGGCGCGGCGCGCACATTCACCACCTCGTACTCCACGGTGGCGAGCTCCCCGGGGTGGACCGTGATGTGGTTGACGAGCGGCCGGAAGCGCCACGGCAGGTCATGCGCGTTGGAGTCCAGCTCGATCACGACTTTCCGTGAAAGGTCTATTTGTGTGTTGGCAACCGTGTCGGGCTGCGAAAGGTTGTTGATTCCCAGCGCGGCGCAGATCTGGTTGTAGAAGGGAACCAGCGCGAAGCCGAAGCCGAACATCGCCACCGCCACGATCGCGAGGCGCCTGGAGAGCCGCCGGTTCTCCCGCCGCATCTCTGCCTTGTCGGGGCTCATCCGTTCAGCAGCCAGTACTTGGCGATGATGCCGAGAAAGAAGGCGAGCGCGATGGAGGCGAGCACGAGGGCGGTCTTGGCGTTCTTGCTCACTTCACCACGGGCTGGGTCTCGAAGCTGTGGTAGGGCGCCGGCGTCGGCAGGTGCGTCCACTCCAGCGAGTCGGCGCCTTCCCACGGCTTCTGCGGCGCGGTCTCGCCGCTGCGGATGCACTTCACCACGATGTAGAGGAAGAGCAGCTGCGCGAGCCCCATGCCGAACGCGCCGAGCGAGGAGATGGCGTTCCAGGTCTCGAACATCAGCGGGTAGTCGGGGATGCGCCGCGGCATGCCGGCGAGGCCGAGGAAGTGCTGCACGAAGAAGATCATGTTGAAGAAGACGAGCGTCAGCCAGAAGTGGATCTTGCCGAGCGTCTCGTCGTACATGCGGCCGGTCCACTTCGGCAGCCAGAAGTACACGCCG
>CBDDRQ010000301.1:0-7502 GCA_965233125.1 uncultured bacterium | reverse complement strand
GTGCGGCCTCGCGGCGGTGCCCCTCGCGCTGGCCGCCCTGTACGTGGGGTTCTTCGTCGCGCCCACCGATGCGCAGCAGGGCGAGGCCTACCGCATCATCTTCATCCACGTGCCGGCGGCCTGGATGTCGATGTTCCTGTACGTGGTGATGGCTTTCTGGGCGGCCATCGGCCTCGCCTTCAACACGCGACTCTCCGGCATGATGGCTTCCGCGATCGCGCCGACCGGCGCGCTGTTCACCTTCATCGCGCTTTGGACCGGGTCGTTCTGGGGCAAGCCCACCTGGGGCGCCTGGTGGGTGTGGGACGCGCGCCTCACCTCGGAGCTGATCCTGCTCTTCCTCTATTTCGGCTTCATGGCGCTGCACGCGGCGATCGAAGACCCGCGCCGCGCCGACCGCGCCTGCGCGGTGCTCGCGCTGGTGGGGGTGGTGAACGTCCCGATCATCTACTACTCGGTGCAGTGGTGGAACACGCTGCACCAGGGGGCGTCGGTGAGCCTGACCCGCGCGCCGACGATGGCGAAGACCATGCTCACCGGGATGCTGCTCATGGCGCTCGCCTTCTGGCTGTACAGCATCGCCGTCGCCATGGTGCGGGTGCGCTGCATCATGCGCGAGCGCGAAGAGGTGGCGGCATGAGCGAGTTCTTCGCCATGGGCGGCTACGCCTTCTACGTCTGGGGCTCCTACGGGGTCACCGTTCTCCTGCTGGCAACCGAAATCTTTCTCCTGACAAGAAGGTCACGTGAAGCCAAGACATAAACGCATGGCGGCGATCGCCGTGGGTGTTGCCGCGCTCGGCATCGTCGCGGCGCTGGTGCTCAGCGCGTTCGAGAAGAACCTGGTGTTCTTCTTCACCCCCTCGCAGGTGGTGGCGAACGAGGCGCCGCAAGGGCGCACCTTCCGCATCGGCGGCATGGTGCTCGATGGCAGCGTCAAGCGCGAGGGGGTCGAGGTGCGCTTCGTCGTCACCGACACGGCGAAGAGCATCCCGGTGCTCTACAGCGGTCCGCTGCCCGACCTCTTCCGCGAGGGCAAGGGCGTGGTGGCGCAGGGCCAGATCGGGCCCGACGGCGTGTTCCGCGCGCGCGAGGTGCTCGCGAAGCACGACGAGAACTACATGCCTCCCGAGGCGGCGCATGCCGTCGAGAAGGCGCAAAAAACACTGCAGATGAAATGATTCCAGAACTCGGCCAGGTAGCGCTCTCCCTCGCGCTCGTCGTCTCGCTCGCGCAGGGAATTCTTCCGCTGACCAATTCCGCCTGGGGCGCTCTGGCGCGCTCCGGCGCCCAGGCGCAGACGCTGATGATCGCGTTCGCCTTCGGCTGTCTCACGTACGCTTTCGTGACGAACGATTTCTCGGTGCAGTACGTCGCGCTGAACTCCAACAGCGCGCTGCCGGTTCACTACCGCGTCGCCGGCGCCTGGGGCGGGCACGAGGGGTCGCTGCTGCTCTGGTGCCTGATGCTCGGGGTCTGGATGAGCGCGGTGAGCTTCTTCAGCGAGCACCTGCCCGAGGACATGGTGGCGCGCGTGCTCGGCGTGATGGGCCTGGTGAGCGCCGGCTTCCTCGCCTTTCTGCTGTTCACCTCCAACCCCTTCGACCGCCTGTTCCCGGTGCCGGCCGATGGCCGCGACCTGAACCCGCTGCTGCAGGACCCGGGCATGGTGATCCATCCGCCGATGCTCTACATGGGCTACGTCGGCTTCTCCGTCGCCTACGCCTTCGCCGTCGCGGCGCTGCTCTCGGGCCGGCTCGACGCCGCGTGGGCGCGCTGGTCGCGGCCCTGGACCACGGTGGCCTGGGCGTTCCTGACGCTGGGCATCGCGCTCGGCAGCGCCTGGGCCTACTACGAGCTTGGCTGGGGCGGCTGGTGGTTCTGGGACCCGGTCGAGAACGCCTCCTTCATGCCCTGGCTCGTGGGCACGGCGCTCATCCACTCCCTCGCCGTGACCGAGAAGCGCGGCGGCTTCAGGAGCTGGACGGTGCTGCTCGCGATCGTCGCTTTCGGCCTGTCGCTGCTGGGCACCTTCCTCGTGCGCTCGGGCGTGCTCACTTCCGTGCACGCGTTCGCGGTGGACCCCAAGCGGGGCGTGTTCATCCTCGGGCTCTTCGTGGTGATGATCGGCGGCGCGCTCGTCCTGTACGCCTGGCGCACCGCGCGGATCGGCCTCGGCGGCTCTTTTTCTCCCGTATCGAGAGAATCCTTCCTGCTGGCGAACAACGTGCTGCTCGCCGCGGCCGCCGGCACCGTGTTCCTCGGCACGCTCTACCCGCTGCTCATCGACGCGCTGGGCGCCGGCAAGATCTCGGTCGGGCCGCAGTACTTCGAGGCGGTGTTCGCGCCGATCATGGCGCCGGCGCTGTTCCTCATGGGCGTGGGGCCGCTCGCGCGCTGGAAGCGCGCCAGCCTGCCGGAGCTCGCGGTGCTCCTGCGCTGGGCGCTCGCCGTCAGCCTCGCGCTCGGGCTGCTGCTGCCGTTCGCCTTCGGCCAGTGGCATGCGCTCGTGGGGTTCGGCCTCACGCTCGCGGCGTGGATCGTCGTCACCGCCCTGATGACCTTGAAGAAGAGCCTGAAGCAGACCCGCTCCCACTACGGCATGGTGCTCGCCCACATCGGCGTCGCGGTGTTCGTGGTCGGCGTCACGCTGGTCAAGGGCTACGAGTCCGCGGTCGACCTGAAGATGAAGCCCGGCGACGCCGCGCAGCTCGCGGGCTACGATTTCCGCATGGAGAGCGTCGGCGACGTGAAGGGCCCGAACTACGTCGCCGCGCAGGCGAAGATCTCGGTGACGCGCGAGGGCCGTGCGGTCACGACGCTCTATCCCGAGCGGCGCGTGTACACGGTGCAGAACCAGGTGATGACCGAGGCGGCGATCGACCCGGGGCTTACGCGCGACCTCTACGCCTCGCTCGGCGACCCGCTGGAGGGCGGCACCTGGCTCGTCAAGCTGCAGTACAAGCCTTTCGTCGACTGGATCTGGGGCGGGTGCCTGCTCATGGCGCTCGGCGGCCTGCTCGCCGCATCCGATCGCCGCTACAGAATCGCATTGAAGATGAAAGAAGCCGTACCGGCTGCGGCATGAGGCGCGTCGCCTGGATCGCCTTCTTTTTCGTGTCGCTGGTGGCGCTGCTCGCCGCCGGCCTCACGCTCAACCCGCGCGAGGTGCCCTCGCCGCTGGTCGGCAAGCCCGCGCCGCACTTCGAGCTGCCGCTGCTGCACGCGCCGGAGAAGACCTTCTCGCAGAAGGACATGCTGGGGAAGGTCTGGGTCCTCAACGTCTGGGCGTCGTGGTGCCCGCCGTGCCTGGTCGAGCACCCGGTGATCACCGCCCTGTCGAAGACGGTGCCCGTCGTAGGGCTCAACTACAAGGACGCGCGCGAGGATGCGCTGCCGTGGCTCAAGAGGAACGGCGACCCCTACCAGCTCACCGCCCACGACGCCGCCGGGCGCATCGGCATCGACTACGGCGTCTATGGGGTGCCGGAGACCTACGTCATCGACCGGACCGGCGTGATCCGCTACAAGCACATCGGCCCCCTCACGCCCGAGGCGTCGCAGAAGAAGGTGCGCCCGCTGGTCCAGGAGCTGAGCAAGTGAGGAAGCTTCTTTTTCTCATTGTCTTCCTGAGCGCTCCGGTGTTTTCCGTCGATGCCGACCTCGAAAAACGCGCCGCAGGCCTCGCGCACGAACTGCGCTGCCTCGTTTGCCAGAACCAGACGATCGCCGACTCCAACGCTCCGCTCGCCGTCGACCTGCGCAAGCAGATCCGCGAGCAGCTCGCCGCCGGAAAGAGCGAGCAGGACGTGATCGACTTCATGGTGGCGCGCTACGGCGACTTCGTGCTCTATCGCCCGCCGTTCAAGGCGAGCACGGTGTTCCTCTGGGGAGGACCCTTCCTTTTCCTGCTTTTCGGTGCCTGGTTCTTGATCCGCCGTGTCCGCAAGCCGGCGCTTCCTGAAAGCGAGCTTTCAGAGGCCGAGCGCGCGCGCGCGGCGAAGTTGCTCGAATGATCCTGTTCTGGGCCGCCGGCGCCGCGCTCGCCGTGGTAGCGCTGCTCCTCCTCGTGCGGCCGCTGCTGTTCGCCGGGTCCGGGAAAGCGCTTTCGCGCCGGGACGCGAACGTCTCCATCTATCGCGACCAGCTGCGCGAGCTCGAGGCCGACCTCGCCGGCGGCAAGATCGCGCAGGCCGACCATGATCGCGCGCGCGCCGAGCTCGAGGCGCGGCTGCTCGCCGACGTCGCGGTGCCCGATGAGGCCCTCGCGCGCCGCGGCGCCCGCAGCAGCGCGATCGCGCTGGCGCTCGCCTTGCCGGTTCTCTCGATCGTCGTTTACGTCCTGGTGGGCAGTCCGGCCGCGCTCGGTCCCCAGGCCGACCCGCATGCGGCGGTCAGCGCCGAGCAGATCGAGCAGATGGTCGAGCGCCTGGCCGCGAAGATGCGCGAGAGCCCGGAGGATCCCGAGGGCTGGAAGCTCCTGGGACGCTCCTACAGCGTGCTCGGGCGCTTCCCCGAGGCGGCCGACGCCTATGCCAAGGCGGCGGCGCGCGCCCCGCGCGACGCGCAGCTCCTCGCCGACTTCGCCGACGCGCTCGCCATGGCGCGCGGCCAGAGCCTCGAGGGCGAGCCCGAACAGCTCGTGCACCGCGCGCTCGAGATCGACCCGGACAACATGAAGGCGCTCGCCCTCGCCGGCACCATCGCGTTCAACCGCCGGCAGTTCGCCGACGCCGCCGGCTACTGGAAGCGCATGCTGCCGCATGTCGAGCCGGGCACCGAGGACGCGCGCATCATCCAGGGCAATGTCAACGAGGCGCTGCAGATGGCCGGCAGCCCCGTCCCCGCCGAGAAGGCGCTGCAGGGCACCGTCAGCCTGTCGGCGAAGGTGAAGGACAAGGCGGCGCCGGAGGACACCGTGTTCATCTACGCGCGCGCCGCCGAGGGCCCGCAGATGCCCCTCGCCGTGCAGCGCGTCAAGGTGCGCGACCTGCCTGCGAAGTTCTCGCTCAACGACGCCATGGCGATGGCGCCCGGCATGGCGATCTCCGCCCATCCGCGGGTGATCGTCACCGCGCGCATCTCCAAGTCGGGCCAGGCCGCGCCGCAGGCGGGCGACCTCCAGGGCGCGAGCAAGCCGGTGGCGAACGATGCGACCGGCGTCAGCGTGGTGATCGATACCCTCGTGCGTTGAGCGGAAGGCGCAGCCACTCGACGAAAGGGGAACCCCAGGCCTCGACGCGCCGCAGGCCGGGGAGCGGCTCGTCGTCGCGGTAGATGTGCGTGTCGCCGTGGATCAGCACCACTTTCCCGGGCATGCGCGCGGCGAGGGTGCGCAGCCGGTCCTTCAGCTCGCCGTACCCGTCGCGCAGGCGCGGGAAGAAGAAGGGGTTCGCGTGCAGCAGGATGACGAGGCCTTCGCGGTGCTCGGCGAGCCTGGCTGCCTCGTCGAGAAAACCGAATACTGCTTCCATGCGCGGCGCCTGCTCGGGGTGGCGCAGGTTGTTGTTGCTGCCCGGGACGTTGAGCGCGACGAAGACCCGGCCGCCCGCTTCCCAGCGGCGATGCTCGCAGTATTCGCCCGGGGCTTCGCAGAACAGCTCGCGCCACTTGCGCAGCCTCGCCATGGGATCGATGCCGTGGCGCGCGCAGTCGCTCCACTCGTTGTCGCCGGGGAGCAGGATGAAGCGGTGTCGGATGCGGGCGAACTGGGCCTTTCTCTCTTCCAGCCACTCGTCGCTGCAGGCCTGCGCGAGAGTGCTGTGGCCGACGTCGCCGACGTGCACGACGAAGGCGAGGTCCTGCGCGTTCATCTCGTCGATGACGCGGTCGAGCCTCTCGACCTCCGCGGCAGAGTAGGGGACATCGCCGAGAACGCCGAAGGCGAGGGTGCCGGGGGCAATCGGCTCCAGCGGCGCGCAGCCCGCCAGAAGCAACAGCAGTGAAATCCTAAACCTAAACGCCGTAGGCCTTGCGGATGAGCGACAGCGGGTGAAGCTTCTTTGCCTGTTTCGCGTCCTCGCCCATCCCCTGCATGATGTGGCGCGCGGCGATGGGGCAGTCGGAGGCGACGTAGTCGGGAGCGGCTTCCGCCATCATGCGGAACACCGGGCGGCCGATCTTCATGGCGTTGTCGAAGTACTCGGTCTTCACGCCCCAGGTGCCGTCGTGGCCGGAGCAGCGCTCGACCACCTTCACCTCGGTGCCGGGAACGCTCTCGAGCATCTCGCGCGTCTTCTGGCCCATGTTCTGGACCCGTGAATGGCAGGGGATGTGATAGGCGATCTTTCCCAGTTCTTCCTTGAAGTCCGTCTTCAGCAGGCCGTCCTTGCGCCGCAGGACGAAATACTCGAACGGGTCGAACATCGCGTCGCGCACCGCAATGGCGTCGGCGTCCTGCGGGTACATGAGCGGCAGCTCCTGCTTGAACATCAGCGTGCAGGAGGGCACCGGGGCGAGGATGGCGTAGCCCTCGCGGGCGTACTTCGCCAGCACCGGAAGATTCTTGGCTTTCAGGGCGTCGACCCCCTCGAGATCGCCCAGCTCGAGCTTGGGCATGCCGCAGCACACCTCCGCCTCGACCAGGACCCACGGGATCTCGTTGTGCTCGAGGATCGCGACGAGGTCGTGCCCCATGACCGGCTCGTTGTAGTTGGCGTAGCAGGTGGCGAAGATCGCCACCTTGCCCGGGGTGCTCTTGCCGTCCCTCGCCGGAAAGGATTTCGGCTCGGCAAGATTGCTTCTGAACTTTTTCGGAGCGAAGGGCGGCAGCTCGCGGTCCTTGTGGACGCCGAGCACGCCCTGCATGGCGCTTCGCGAAAGGGAATTGCCGTTGAAGAAGTTGACCGTCTGGGCGACCACCGGAATCGCGGCGAGCCTGCCCATCGCGTCGGTGGAGGAGAGCAGCCGGTCGCGGAGCTTCAGGCCCTTGTCGAACTTGATCGCTTTCGCCCGCAGCATGACGTGCGGGAAGTCGACGTTCCACGGGTGCGGCGGAACGTACGGGCACTTGGTCATGTAGCACAGGTCGCAGAGGTAGCACTGGTCGACGACCTTCCAGTAGTCCTCCTTCTTCACGCCGTCGACCTCCATGGTGGGCGAGGCGTCCACCAGGTCGAAGAGCGTGGGAAACGCGGTGCACAGGCTGACGCAGCGCCGGCAGCCGTGGCAGATGTCGAAGATGCGCTCGAGCTCCTTCTCGGCCTTCGCCTGGTCCTTGAACTCCGGGTTCTTCCAGTCGAGCGGATGCCGGGTCGGAGCTTCGAGCGATCCCTCTCTCACGTTCAGTCCGCGAGGCCGTCCAGCGCCTTCTGGAAGCGGTTGGCGTGGCTGCGCTCGGCCTTGGCGAGGGTCTCGAACCAATCGGCGATCTCGCCGAAGCCCTCGTCGCGCGCCTGCTTGGCCATGCCCGGGTACATGTCGGTGTACTCGTGCGTCTCGCCCGCCACCGCCGCCTTCAGGTTGTCGCGCGTGCGCCCGATGGGCAGGTTGGTCGCCGGGTCG
>CBDDRQ010000300.1:0-4231 GCA_965233125.1 uncultured bacterium | reverse complement strand
CTTGATGCTGGCGAGCGTCGCGGGCTCGAAGCCGAGCTTGTCGAGCGGCACCGCGTTGGCGGTGGCGAGCACGCGCATCACGATGTCCTCCAGGCCGCGCGCGGTCGGGATGGTGGCCACGCGCAGGTCGACATCGAGCGGCCCGAAGCGCTTGAACTCGATCTTGCCGTCCTGGGGCTTGCGCCGCTCGGTGATGTCGAGCTGGCTCATGATCTTGATGCGCGAGACCACCGCGCTCCTCGAGCGGTGGGGGATCTCGAGATAGGGCACCAGCACCCCGTCCTTGCGGAAGCGCACCTTCACGTCCCGGCCGGCGGGGTTGCACTCGATGTGGATGTCGGAGGCCTTCTGCTCCACCGCGTCGACGACGATCTTGTTCACCAGCTTGACCAGCGTGCTGTCGATCTCGACCGACTGGCTCTCGGCGGCGTCGGCCTCGCCGCTCTCGCTCGCCAGGCGGTGGGTGAGCTCCCCGACCGCGACGTCGATGCCGGCGCGCCGCGCCGCGAGCTCCGGGTCGCGCGCCGGGCCGTAGCAGCGCTCCAGCGCATCGGCGATGTCGCGCGCCGCGGCCATGACCGGCGCGAGCTTGGTGCCGGCGACGAAGCGCAGCTCGTCCATCTTCTCCATGTTCATCGGGTTCTCGAGCGCCACCACCAGGGCGTTGTCGGCCTCGGCAAGCGGCAGCACCTGGTAGCGGTGCGCCACCGCCGCGGGCAGGCGCTTGAGCACGCCGGGCGCGATGCGGAAGCTCTTCAGGTTGACGAAGGGGATGCCGAGCTTCCTCGCCATCACGCCGTTCACCACCTCGGCGTCGAGCACGCCCATCTCGGCGAGGATCTGCCCCAGCGGCACCGAGCGGTCGCGCGACTCGATGGCGAGGGCCTCCTGCAGCTCCGCGTCGGTGAGGTAGCCCAGCTCGACCAGCGTCTCGCCCAGCTTCTGCACTGGCTGGGCGCTCTGGTGCTTGAGCGCCGCGGCGAGCTGCTCGGGCGAGACGATCTGGTTCGCGGTGAGGTACTCGCCGAGCTTGCGCGTGCGCAGCGACTTCTGCTTCTCGAGCGCCGCGCCCACCGCGCCGGCCGACGCGAGATTCTCGTCCACCAGCATCTCCCCCAGCGGCTTGCCGATGCGGCTGTCGAGCGCCGCCCCCGAGGGCACGAAGCAGCGGATCACCGAGCCGTCGGGCTCGGGCAGGTAGAGGAAAAGCCCGCACAGCGCGTGCACGTGGCCCACCGTCTCCCCCTCGAGGCTCATGCCGCTGGCGAGCTGCACGCTGAAGGATTGCCGGTCGGAGGCGTCGAACACCTGCTCGGCGGAGAGCGACACCAGCTGGCGGTGCAGCTTCACCGGGCGCAGCAGGTGCACCCCCTGCAGGTCGGCGAAGGCGATGGTGACCGTCCCGCGCGCCTTCGCCTGGCGGAATTTCAGCGTCTGCGCGTCGGGGGCGAAGTCGAGCAGCAGCCCGGTCGCTTTCTCGCCGTCCTTGAACGAGAGCAGGCATTCCTCGGTCTGCGCGGACTCCGGCTCCTCGGCGAACTCCCAGTACGGCGGCGCCGGCCAAGCGAAGCGCAGCGCGGTCGAGGCGCGCCCCGCCGAGAACAGGCCGCGGTGCGTGCGCGAGAGCTTCGAGGTGCGGTCGGGATCGCTCAAGCCGCGGCTGCCTCGAAGTCGAGGACGATGCGTCCCAGCACCCGGCCGGCCTTGAGGTCCTCGATGGCGCTGTTGGCGCGCTCGGCGCCGCGCGTCTCGATCGGCTGGGGCCTCAGCTTCTTCTTCTTCGCGAGCGCCACCACCTCCTTCAGCTCCTGCAGGTTGCCGACGTAGGACCCGACGATGCCGATCGCGCGTTGCGCGAGCGGCGGCAGCGGATGCACGAGCTCGCCGCCGTAGAGGCCGACGATCACGTGGCGCCCGCCCTTGCGCAGCGCGCCCAGGCCGAGCGCGGCGGTGGCGGGGCTGCCGACGAAGTCGAGCGCGCCGGCGATGCCGCGCAGGGCGGCGGCCGCCTCGGGCGTGCGCGTGTCGAGCGTGGCCGCGGCGCCGAGCTTCTTCGCGATGGCGAGCTTGGCCGGGTCGATGTCGCAGGCGACGACGTTCTTCACGCCCTTCGCCTTCAGCACCGCCACGCCGGAAAGCCCGACGCCGCCGCAGCCGATCACGGCGACGCGGTCCTTGGGGCCGAGCGCAGGGAGCTTCGCCGTCGCGCTGTAGGCGGTGAGCGCAGAGCAGGCGAGCGTGGCGGCGAAGGACTCGTCGACCCCGGCCGCGTCGACCAGATACTTGGCGTCCGGAATCAGAACATGGGTCGAGTAGGCGCCCGGGACGTTCACGCCAAGATATCTTGATTGCAAACAATAATTGTCCTGGCCCGCCTTGCACGTGGCGCATTTCCCGCAGCCGATCCAGGGATAGACGATGCGCTTCTGCCCGACCTTCACGCCCTTGGCCCTCGGCCCGAGCGCCTCGACCACGCCGAAGGGCTCGTGGCCCAGGGTGAAGGGCGGCACGCAGCCGCGCTCCTTCACGTAGAAGCGCTTGCCGCCGCCCCAGTCGAAGTAGCCGTCCCAGATGTGGAGATCCGAGTGGCACACGCCCGAGCGCGTGATGCGCACCAGCACCTCGGTTCCCTTGGGCCGCGGCGTCTCCCGCATCGCCTTCTGCAGCGGCTTGCCGTGTTCGATGACGTCCCAGCTCAGCATCATGTCTCCCCGTTGTCGTCCGCCGATACCGTGCGGCTTTTCGCCCATTCTCGCAGGGCCTGCACCTTCTCCGCCATCACGACCGACAGGGGGCGGGTGCGCCGCGCCTCCTGCGCCACCGCCTCGGTGTCGAGCGGGGCCTTGCGGGCGTGCGCGTCGTAGAGCGCCGCGACGATGGCCTGCTCGATCTCGGCTCCCGAGAACCCCTCGCAGGCGGCCGAGAGCCGCGGCAGGTCGAAGGCGGCCGGCGCCTGGCGGTTCCGGACGAGGTGGATGCGCAGGATCTCCTCGCGGGCGGCGGCCTGCGGCAGGTCGACGAAAAACACCTCGTCGAAGCGCCCCTTGCGCAGCAGCTCGGGCGGCAGCTGCGCGATGTCGTTGGCGGTTGCGACGAGGAACACGCGCGAGGTGCGCTCGCTCATCCAGGTGAGCAGCGTCCCCAGGACCCGGCGCGAGACGCCGCCGTCGGCGTCGCCGCCCGCGTCCGCGGCGACGCCCTTCTCGATCTCGTCCATCCACAGCACGCAAGGCGCCATGGCGTTCGCCACCGCGAGCGCCTCGCGGATGTTGCGCTCGCTCTCGCCGTGGAACTTGTTGTAGAGCGTGCCGAAGTCCAGGCGGAAGAGCGGCAGCTGCCAGGCGCCGGCGACGCACTTCGCCGCCAGGCTCTTGCCCGCGCCCTGCACGCCGAGCAGCAGCATGCCCTTCGGGGCAGGCAGGGGCGAGCCGGCGCCGTGGCCGAGGAAGGCCTCGCGCCGCACCTCGAGCCAGCGCTTGAGGTTGCCAAAGCCGCCGAGCTGCGTCAGGTCCGGCACGCCCGTCTCGAGCAGCAGGACCTCGCTCGCCGCGAGCATCTCGTGCTTGGCCTTGAGCACTCGCGCGATGTCGGCGGCGCTGATCCTGCCGTCGTCGCGAATGGCGAGGCGCGCGAGCCGGCGCACGTCCTCCTCGGTAACGCCGCCGAGGTGCTGCGTGAGCACGCCGAGCGCCTCGCGGTTGGCGCGCACGTGCTCGCCGGTAGCCTCGCGGTAGCTGCGCGCCTCCTCGTTGAGGAGCTCGCCGACCTTCTTCGCGTTGGGCAGCGCCGGCCGGAAGCGGGCGGTGATGCGCTCGATCTCCTCGGGCACTTCGATGCGCGGCGAGCAGAAGGCGAGCATCCGGTGGGTGCGCTCCGAGGCGGCGATGTCCTTGATCTGGCGCAGCACCACCGGCTCGCCGATGAAGCGGTGCGCATCGAGGAAGAGGTAGATGGCGTTCTCGGGCGATTTCTCGACGTGGCGCAGCGCGTCCTCGATGCGCGTGGTGTTGAAGGCGCCCTCGGCGCCGCCGACGCGCTTCAGCCCCTCGGTGAGGGTCCATTTCCAGAGCTTGCGGCCGTTCAGCGCCGAGAAGCGCTCGAACATCTGCAGGACCTTGCGCTCCTCGTGGGACTCGACGGCGACGATGGGCGTTTTCGCGGCGAGCAGCCCCTCGAGTTCCTTGATGTCCCTCACACCTTGGCGGCCGCCGCGAGCGCCTGATCGAGGTCC
>CBDDRQ010000299.1:0-30748 GCA_965233125.1 uncultured bacterium | reverse complement strand
GGGATCGAGCGGAAGCGCTGCTCCATGCGCACGAACACCTCGCCCAGGCCGAACGCGCCGACCATCACCACCAGGTAGTCGATGCCGTCGGAGAGGATCGGCACGCCGAAGGTGAAGCGGTGCGCGCCGTAGGTGTCGTCGACGCCCACGGTGGCGATGAGCAGGCCGGCGAACAGGCTGATGAGCGCGTTGGCGAGCGACGCCCCGCCGAGGGACACCACGCTCGCCAGGCCGAAGAAGATGATGGCGAAGTACTCGGGGGTGGAGAAGGTGAGGGCGATGCGCGCCACCGGCTGCGCGAGCGCCACCAGGGCCACCGCGGCGGCGAGGCCCCCGACCAGCGCCGCGGTCAGCGTCCAGCCGAGCGCCTTGGCGGCCTCGCCCTTGCGCGCCATGGCGTAGCCGTCCCAGAGCATCGGCACGTCGATCGGCTCTCCGGGCACGTGGAAGAGGATCGAGGTCCAGGCGCCGGCGTAGGTGCCGGCGACGTACATCGCGGTGAGCAGGATGATCGCCGGGGTCACGTCCATGGTGTAGGTGAAGGGCAGGGCGAGCACCACCCCCATCACCAGCGTCAGGCCCGGCAGCACCGCGACCAGCAGCCCGAGCAGCAGGCCGACGACGAGCGCGACGAGGTTCGCCGGCGCGAAGACGTGGACGAAGCCGACGCCGAGCGCCTGCAGCACTTCCATCATCTAGCGCACCCCCATCAACCGCATGAGGGCGAGGGTCACCTGCGCGAAAGGCTCGGCGCCGATCGGCAGCGATACGTAGACCACCTTCATGAAGAAGAACATCATCAGCAGCGTCCCGATCACGCTCACCGCGGCGTTCACCAGCCAGCGGCGGTAGCCGCCCATCCCGATGAACGCGATCAGGTAGGGCATGGTGGCGAGCGCGAACCCGAGCGTGCCGATCAGCCAGACATAGACCGAGGTCAGCGCGATGCCGCCGAGCAGGAGCAGCGGGCTCCCCGGCGCCGCGGGCTCCTCGAGCGCGCCGTGCGCCGCCTCGGACTCCGCCACCATGTCCTGCAGCACGCCGTGCGCGCCCTCTCCCCGCGCCGGCGCCACCAGCCGGCGCGCGATCTCGTAGACGCAGACCGCGATCAGCAGGCCGAGGACGAGCTTCGGCCAGACGTCGGGCCCGAGGGTGCCGGCGCGGCGGTGGAAATCGATCTGGGTGGCGGCGTAGAAAAGCCAGGCGGCGAGCGCGCCGACGATCGCGTACGGCAGCATCTACGCCTGCCGGTCCGGCAGCAGCGTCGCGACGGGCTCGGAGATCTCGTAGACGCTCGCCACCGCGAGATCGGGGCCGTAGGGAACGCGCTCGCGCTCGGCGCGCTTGCGCAGGCGCTCCTCGTGCACTTCGAGCACGTCCTTCGGGAAGGGCATGGCGCCCGGGTCGAGGATGCGGAAGCAGCCGTCGACGTCGCGCGCGGGCAGCACGCGGCTCTTCACGTGGCGGTTGGGCGACCAGGGGATGTCGAGCACGCCCGCCTCGAAGGCGCGCACGGTGCCCACCGCGGCGTCGCCGTCGCCCATCTCGAGCACCTTGTCGACGATGGCGCGCACCTCGCGGCGGATCAGGTCCTTCTCCGCTTCGAAGGCGGCGAGGCCGTCGAGGCGGATGCCGCGCGCGAGGTAGATCGCCATGCGCGTGGTGCGCAGCCCTTCGGCGTTCGCCTTCGGCGTCGGGATGCCGTAGGCCTCGTGCGTGGACTTGGTGGTGACGCTCGCCGCGCCGGAGATGGCGGCGAGCGTGCCGCCGTAGCTGATGAGGGCGGCGGCCTGCGCCTCGTCCTGCGGCCAGGCGCCCATCCAGTGGAGCAGCGTGACCGGCGTGAAGACGTCGCGGTAGCCCTTCTTCGCCAGGTACTCCTGGCAGAGCTCCTTGCAGACGACCGTCGCGGCGGCGTCCTGCACGAGGTGCAGCGTCTCGCCCATCTCGAGCCCGTAGTTGCGCACGCCCTGCGCGGCGGCGAGCAGGCAATCGAGCACTGCCGTGATGATGGCAATGCAGGGCGGGATGTTGGTGCCGGTGAGGAAGCCGGGCTGGCGCCGGTGCAGCTCGACGCCCGCTTCCTGGTACATCGCCACCAGGCGGTCGAGGTACTGGTAGTTGCGGATGCCCTCCTCGATGGAGAGCTCCTTGATGTAGGAGACGGTGTAGGCGATGCCCGAACCGAGGTAGCCGGAATAGCCGGCGGCGTAGCCGATCTCGCCGGTGAGCTTGGGCATCGAGGTGCCGGTGAGCATGATCGCGGGCTTGTCGATGGCGTCGATGAGCCGGCGCGCGTGCTCGACCCCGTAGTTCACCATCGGGTAGCCGTTCAGCATCGAGCGGCCCATGCGCTCGCTCTCCTCGATGCCCTTCTGCGCGAGCTCCCAGTGCTCGTTGCGCGTGTAGCTGTCGGTGGTGGTCGGGACGATGTCGGCGTGGCCGTCGCGGTCGAGCGCCTGCATCAGCTCCATCTGCAGCGCGAAGGTGCCGAAGCCCCCGCGCGGCTGCGTCAGGCAGCGGCCCTCGGCCTGCGCCGAGCGCAGCACCGCGGCGAGCTGCTTGTGGCGGGGGAGCGACTTGTGGCGCTCGACGGCGGCGGCGAAGTCGACGCCCTTGCCGGTCGGCCAGCGCGCGAGGTTCTCGCGGCGCATGGCCGCGAACGCGTCAGCGGGGATGCGCGTTTCCGACAGCGGCGTCATGGGCGGGTTCCTGATCGAGGTCGGCGAGGTGGGCGAGCGCAAGCTCGAGGGCGGCATGGGCGTCCACGCTCTGCAGGAGGCCGCAAGCATACAGCAGGTATTCGCGGTCGAGCAGCAGCCGCGGCGCCACCGGCTTGAGCGCGAGCGGCGCGCGGGCATCGGCGAGCGCGCGCCGCAGGATCGCGCGCGCGTCGGCGCTCGCGGCGAGCACGCCGCCGGTGCCGATCACCGCCGCGACGCGCCGCAGGTCCTTGCCGTGCTGCACCGTGACCGGCCCGGTGGGCGTGTAGACCGTCTTCACGCTGCCGCAGTGGCGCTCGACCGCGATGCCCACCGCGGCGCGCGCGAGCGCCTGGTCGAGCGCTTTTTCTTCGGCGGAAGCGGGGAGGTGCTCGGCAGTTAGCTTTTCGAGAAGAGACCTGATTTGGTTTTCATGCAAACCCGCATCCGCGGCAATCGCAGCGATGCCCGCCGCCTCGACCACGGCCGCCGCGTTGTGGCGCATGCCGAGGTCGCCTTCCACGGTGCGCTTGACGCGCGGCTCGGGGAGTCCCTGCGGAACGACGCCGGGGGCGGGCTCTCCGGAGGCCACCGAATGCACATCCGTGGTGGCCCCTCCCGGGTCGACGACCAGCACCGAGCCCAGCGCGCCGTCGGCGACGAGGCGCGCGCCTTCGAGCACCGCGGCCGGGGTGGGCATCACCACCGCGTCGAACTCGGAGGCCGCGCGGTCGATGCCCTTCGCATGCACGATGCGCTCGATGAACACGTTGCGGATCGCCTCGCGCGCCGGGTCGATGTTCAGTTCGTTGAATTCCGGCATCACGTTTTCAGTGAAGATTGCTGTTTTCGAGCCGAGCAGCTGCCGCGCCTCATCCGCCGCGCCGCGGTTGCCGGCATAGACGATCGGGCAGGCAAGGCTGCCCGCGCCGAGCGCAGCGGCGTTATGCAGCACGACTTCCATGTTCCCGCCGTCGGTGCCGCCGGCGAGCAGCACGATGTCGGGCGCCAGGGCGGTTATTTTTTTCAGATCATCTTCGGTCAGCCGGTAGGCAAAGGTTCCGACCAGCTTCGCCCCCGCGCCGAGCGCTGCCTGGCGCGCCGCCTCCGCGGTGAGCTCGCGCACCAGGCCGATGGTCACCATGCGCAGGCCGCCCGCGGCGCTGCTGGAAGCAAGGCGGTAGCGAAAGCGCGGCAGCTTCCCCGCGCGCCGCTCGAGATCCGCCAGCGCCGCGCGCATGCCGACGTTGATGTCCGTCGTCACCGTCGAGGGCCCCTGGCCCGAGCCGATCAGGCGCCGGCCGTCGAGGTCGACCGCGCGCAGCTTGGTGTAGGTGCTGCCGAAGTCGATGAGCAGGGCGGCTGTCATGCCGGCCCCCTGACAAGGGGGCCGTGAGCCTGCCGCGCAGCGGCAGGCGAGCGGGGGGGTGGCTTAACCGGCCGTGGAAACAGCTGGCCGCAAGGCCAAAATGGGTACGATCGTACCCATTCTGAAAATCGCCCGAAACCAACCCCCCGCTCGCAAGCTCGCTCCCCCCTTGTCAGGGGGGCGGCGGAGGGCGAAACCGTTCTCAGGCTTCCTGGCCGGCGAGGTCCTTCGCCAGCCACTCCAGGACCGCCTCGCTGCGCGTGCCGGGAGGGGCGACGCGGTCGAAGCCCATGGCGAGGTAGGTCTGCTCGGTCTCCTCCCAGGAGCGCTTGCCGACGACGAGGTTGCCGCCGACGTAGAGCAGGATGTCCTCGAGGCCCGCCTCGGTGCACAGGCTGCGGAAGCCGCGGCAGTCGAGCTCGCCCTGCCCGTAGAGCGAGGAGACGAGGATGGCGTCGGCGCGCGTCTCCACCGCCGCCTTGACGAAGTCGGCGGCGGGGGTGAGCGCGCCCAGCGAGACGACCTTGTAGCCGGCCTTCTCGAGGGCCATCGTCAGGATCCGGTTGCCCACGATGTGGGTATCGGAGCCGATGACGCCCGTGACGATGGTCCCCGAGGGCACGCCTTATTTCTTGATGGCGAACTTCTTCATGCTCGAGAGCTCTTTCTCGAGGAAGGCGCGCGCGCGGTCCGCCGGGACGAAGCTGTTCGCGTCCGCGTACTGGTCCTTCAGGTAGTCCTTGTAGTCCTGCGACCCCGCCGCCTTGGCGAGCGCGTCCGAGATCACCTTGACCCGCTTGGGATCGGTGCCGGCCCGGAACATGACGGCGCGGAACTGGTTGATGACGATGTCGTAGCCGAGCTCCTTGCTCGAAGGGATGTCGCCGAACGCCGGAAAGCGCTCGTCGGCGAAGATGATGACCGGGCGCATCTTCTTCGACTCGAGGAAGCTCTTCACGTCGCCGAGCTGCTCGTACAGGATGTCGGCGTGGCCCCCGAGGATGGCGGTATAGCGCTCGGCGGGCTTCGCGAACGGAACCGAGACCAGCTGGATGCCGCGCTTCGCGAAGTAGTTGACGTGCATGTCGTCGGGGCTGCCGAAGCCGGTGATGCCGACCTTCAGCGGCCGCTTCTTCCCTTCGCGCTGCACGTCGGCCCAGGTCTTGAGGTTTTCGGCCGAGGTGAAGAAGGCCGAGGGCTGCTTGATCATGATCGCCGCCGGGACGATCTGGTCGAGGCTCCACTTGGTGTTGGGATCGGTAAGCAGGCCGAAGGTGTCGCCGGTCATCACCGACATGGTGTAGCCGTCGGCGGGCGCGGTGAGCATCTTGTTCAGCCCGGTCTGGCCGGTGGCGCCGGGGACGTTGATCACCGGCAGGGAGGCGCCCAGGTCCTTCTCCATTAGCTGCGAGCTCTTGCGCGCCACCTGGTCGGCGCCCCCGCCCGGACCCCAGGGCACGATGAACTCGATCGGCCGCGAGGGATACTTCTCCTGCGCCTGAACCGCTGCCGCACCGCAGGCCATCACGACCGCGGCCAATCCGACTTTCGCGAATTGCATGACTCCTCCTCGTTTTAAATGCGCAACAACAATTTGCCCTTGGTCTTGCCCGCCTCGAGGTAGCGATGCGCGTCAGCGGCCTCGGCGAGCGGATACTCGCGGTCGACGGTAACGACGAGTTTGCCCGTACGCCAGGCGGCGAACAAGTCCGCGGCGCGCCCATTGAGCTCCTCGGCGGTGGCGATGTAATCGGCGAGGTGGGGGCGCGTGAAGAACACCGACCCCGCCTCGCCCAGCTCTAGCGGCTCGATCGAGTGCACTAGCCCCGAGGCGCCGCCATAGTTGATGCACACGCCGCGCCGGCGCAGGCTGCGGATGCTGCGCGCAATGGTGTCCTTGCCGATCGCGTCGTAGACCACGTCGACGCCCCGGCTGCCCGTGAGGCGCATCACTTCCTCCCGGAAGTCCTTCTCCCGGTAGAGGATGACATGGTCCGCGCCGCGCGCCCTGGCGATGGCCGCCTTCTCGGCGCTCCCCGCGGTGGCGATGACGGTCGCGCCGCGCAGCTTGGCGCATTGCACGAGCAGCTGGCCGACCCCGCCCGCCGCGGCGTGCACCAGGCAGGTATGGCCCTTCTCGAGCGGAAAGGCGGAATGCGAGAGGTAGTGCGCGGTGAAGCCCTGCAGCATCAGCGTGGCGGCCACGGGCGAGGGCACGTCCTCGGGCACCTTCACCAGCTTCCACTTCGGCACGGCTGCGTACTCGGCGTACGACCCTCGGGCAATGCAATAGGCCACACGCTGTCCAGACTCGTCCGTTCCGATTCCCTCCATGCCGATGACCATCGGCAGGGGGGTCTGGTAGGTCTGCGAGCGCGCGTAGTGGCCGCTGCGCATGTAGATGTCGATGAAGTTGACCCCGGCGTACTCGAGCTTCACCAGCGCCTCGCCTTGCGCAGGCTGCGGCACGGGCACCTCGAGCAGCGCGAGCTTCTCCGGCCCGCCGAACTCGGTGACGGCGATCGCCTTCATTTCGTCTCCACGATGAAGGGGCTCGGGCGCAGCTTCGGCACGAACCCGGGCTTGAGGGCGAGCGCGCCCGCGCGCACTTCGAGCGCCTCGGTCAGCAGCCCGGCCCGCGCGCGCAGGAAGCCGTTCATCTCGCTGGCGTTGTCGATGTGGCGCGCGGCGACGCAGGCCTCCATCCAGCAGCCCAGGTCGCAGGCGACGCCGTTGCCGAGCACCGGGCTCATGCCCAGCGCGCGGATGCGCTCCAGCGCCGCGCCCAGCGCCTCGAGCGAGGCGAGCTTCATCAGCTTCAGCTTGACGAAGCGCGCGGCCTCGAGGCTCGCGGCGCGCTCGATCTCCTCCAGCCCGTAGATCGACTCGTCGAGCATCACCGGCACGCGGGCGGCGCGCACCACCTCCATGTGGCCGTCCCAGTCGCCCGCCGGGCAGGGCTGCTCGAAGAGCTCGATGTCCGCGGGGTCGACGCGGCGCATGAAAGCGACCCCGGTCGCGGCGCTGTAGCCCTGGTTCGCGTCGATGCGCAGCTTCGCTCTTCCCTTTGCAAGACGCTGGCAGGTGCTCACGTGGGCGAGATCCTTGTCCAGCTCGAAGCCCACCTTGACCTTGAAGGTGCGGTAGCCCTCGCCGTAGAGGCGCTCGAACTCCTCGCGCACCGCCTCCTCGCCGACGGCGTTGATGCCGGCCAGCAAGGGAACTTCACGAAGAAAATCATTCCTGAGGTACGGGCTGCCTTCGAGCATCTCGATCGCCGTCGCGAACGCCGTGACGGTGAACGGGTGTTCCTTCACGAGGGGCTTCAGCATCTCGCGGGCTGCTCTCGATTCGAGTCCCTGGATGCGGCCGGCGATCTCCCCCGCGGTGCGCCAGGCACCCTCGATCGTCTCGTCGGTGTAGCCGGTGAGCACCGTCGCCTCGCCCAGGCCGCTCGCGCCATCGGGCGCCTCGCACTCGGCGACGACGGTGTCAAAATGCGTCACCGGCCCGAAGGCGAGTCGATAGGGGGCCTTGAGCGGCACCTTCAGGCGGGTCAGGCGGATGCGCGCGATGCGGGTCATGGGCGGGAGTCCGCGGGAGTCTAGGAAGGCGCTCGCCGCCCCGTCAACCGCCTTCTGCTGGCAAGATGGGAAAGCGGCGAAAAAGTCCTCTACATGACTTGAGGAGCGGCAGAGCGATGCGATTCGGCGTGCGGCTGGCGGTGCAGGGGGAGATGGGGGCGCCCGGCGCGGGCTTCGACTACGCGCGCCAGATGGCGCTCGAGGCAGAGGCGCTCGGCTTCGACAGCGTGTGGCTGCCCGATCATGTGATCAACGCCCACATGCAGAAGCGCACGCCGATGCTCGAGAACTGGACGGTGCTCTCCGCGCTCGCGGCGCTCACGAGCAAGGTGAAGCTCGCCGGCCACACCTTCAACAACTCGCTGCGCCACCCGGCGGTGTTCGCCAAGATGGCCGCCACGCTCGACGTCATCTCCGGCGGGCGCGTCATCTACTCGCTCGGCTCGGCATGGTTCGAGCACGAGAGCCGCAGCTACGGGCTGCCCTGGGACGCGCACGGCGATCGCGTCGAGCGCCTGCGCGAGGCGCTGGAAATCGCGCGCGCGCTGTGGACGCAGAGCGAGGTGAGCTACCAGGGGCGCTTCTACACGCTCTCGGGCGCCTACCTCGAGCCCAAGCCGGTGCAGAAGCCGCACATCCCGATCTGGGTGCCGGGCGACTCGGAGGCGACGCGCCAGCTCGCCGCCGCGATCGCCGACGTCTGGCTCACCTATGCCAAGCCACCCGAGGTGATCGGCCAGTGGGTCGAGGACATGGCGCGCCGCCGCGGCGGGCGGCGCCTGCCGATGGCGGTGTCGACCGTGTCGCTCTTCGGGCTGCCGGGCGCGGAAGTCGAGCGCTGGAGCGTGCTCTACGCGAAGGAGCGCGAGCACCGCTTCGCGGTCCCGCCGACGCCGGCGGATGTGCTGAACGAGAACCTCTGGGGCTCGCGCGAGCAGTGCATCGAGCGCGTGCGGCGCTACGCCTCGGCCGGCGTCGAGCACCTGATCCTGCAGCCCATCCCGCCGCTCGAGGGCATGCGCCGCTTCGCCGCCGAGATCCTGCCCGCCGTGGCATGAGCAGCCGCAGCCTGCACGCCGAGGTGAAGCGGCGCATCATCGGCTCGCTCAGCGAGGGCCGCTGGAAGCACGGCGAGGCGATCCCGAGCGAGGAGGCGCTCGCCCGGCGCTACAAGGTGAGCATCGGCACGGTGCGCCACGCGGTCTCGGAGCTGGTCGCGGAGAACGTGCTGGTGCGCCGGCAGGGCAGCGGCACCTACGTCGCGAGCCACACCCGCGACTACATGCTGAGCGTGTTCTTCTGGATCGTCGACGAGAAGGGCCGCAAGGAGCTGCCGCGCGTGGAAGTCCTCTCGTACCGGCGCGCGCGCGCCGACGCCGGGACGGCCGCGCGCCTGCGGCTGCAGCCGGGCGCGCCGGTGATCCGCGTGCGCGCCCTGCAGAGGATCGGCGGCCGGCCGATGATGGTCGACGACATCCGCATGCCGCAGGCGCTGTTTCCGGCGCTCGACGAGCCGTCGTTCCGCGGGCGCGAGGGCACCATCTACGGGTTCTTCCAGGAGCGCTTCGGCGTCACCGTGGTGCGCGTGGTCGAGCGCCTGCAGGCGAGGGCCGCCGCCGCGGCGGTCGGAACGGCGCTCGGCCTCCCGCAGGGCGCGCCGGTGCTGCGCATCGAGCGCACCGCGTACACCTACGGCGACGCGCCGGTGGAGACCCGGGTCCGCTATGTGAACACGGCGCGGCTGGCCTACCTCAGCCAGCTCGGGCGCCACTGAGAGCGGCTAGAATCGGGCTTCTCCGATGGGCGCCGAACCCAGCAAGGAAGCATTGCACCCCGAGGCCCGCGCGGCCGTCGCCGCCCTGGTCGCCCGGGCGCGCAAGGCGCAGGCCGCCTACGAGCGGAGCAGCCAGGCCGAGCTCGACGAGGCCGCCACCGCCGCCGGCTGGGCGATCATGAAGCCCGAGAACAACCGCGCGCTCGCCGAGCTCGCGGTGCGCGATACCGGCCTGGGCAACGTCGCCGACAAGATCGCGAAGAACCACCGCAAGACGCTCGGCCTGCTGCGCGACATCCAGGGCGTGCGCACCACCGGCGTGATCGCCGAATACCCCGAGCGCGGCCTCACCGAGATCGCGCGAGCGGTGGGCGTGGTGGCGGCGATCACGCCCTCCACCAATCCCGGCGCGACGCCTGCCAACAAGATCATCAACGCGCTGAAGTGCGGCAACGCGGTCATCGTCGCGCCCTCGCCCAAGGGCCATTCCACCTGCGCGATGCTGCTTGGCTTCATCTACAAGGAATTCGAGAAAATTCACGCGGACCCGGATCTCGTCCAGGTGCTGCCCGCGCCGGTGACCAAGGAGGCGACCCACGAGCTGATGCGCCAGTGCGACCTCGTCGCCGCCACCGGCTCGCAGGCGAACATCCGCGCCGCCTATTCGAGCGGCAAGCCGGCGATCGGCGTGGGGCAGGGCAACGTGGTGGCGATCGTCGACGCGAGCGCCGATCCTGCCGACGCGGCCGCGAAGATCGCGCGCTCGAAGACCTTCGACAACGCCACCAGCTGCTCCTCCGAGAACGCGGTGGTGATCCTCGCGGGCGTCTACGACGTGATGCTGAAGGCGCTCGAGAAGCAGGGCGGCGCCATGCTCGACGCCGCCGAAAAGGCGAAGCTGCAGGCGGTGATGTTCCCCGGCGGCAAGCTCTCGCCCGCGACCACGGCCCAGTCGGCCGAACGCATCGCGGGTTTGGCAAATCTGAACAAGACCGCTTCTTTTTTGATGATTGAAGAGACAGGCACGGGACCCGCGTGCCCGTTCTCTGGCGAGAAGCTGGCGCCGGTGCTCGCGGTCTATCGCGCGAAGGACTTCGAGGAGGCCATCGCCCTTACGCGGCGCATCTACGACTACCAGGGCAAGGGCCACTCGGTGTCGCTGCACACGCGCGACGACGCGCAGGCGATGCGCCTGGGGCTGGAGATGCCGGTGGCGCGCGTGATCGTGAACCAGGCGCACTGCATCGCTACCGGCGGCAGCTTCGACAACGGGCTGCCGTTCTCGCTGTCGATGGGCTGCGGCACCTGGGGCGGCAACAGCTTCTCCGACAACATGCACTGGCGCCACTTCCTCAACATCACGCGCATCGCGCGCGTCATCCCCGAAAAGGTCCCTGCCGAGGACGAGATCTTCGGCGCGTACCACGCCCGGCACGGCAGGTAGGCGCCTTGGACTTCGAGGAAGCCGAGGCGAAGGCGCTGCTGCGGCAGGCCGGGATACCGGTGCCGGCCGGCGAGGTATGCCGCGACGCCGATGCCGCCGCCGCCGCGGTAGAACGCCTGGGGCGCAGCGCGATCAAGGCGCAGGTCCCTTCCGGCAAGCGCGGCAAGGCGGGCGGCATCAGGCTCGTCGACAACCCGGGCGAGGCGCGCGCCGCCGCCAGCGCCATCCTCGGCATGGCAATCGGGGGGCACAAGGTCGAGCGGGTGCTGGTCGAGCAGGCCGCGTCGATCGCGCAGGAGCTCTACCTCGCCGTCCTGAACGACGTCGCCACCCGCGGCCCGGTGATTCTCTATTCTGCTTCGGGCGGCATGGACGTCGAGGAGATGGCGGATCGCATGGTCCGCATCCCGGTCGACATCGACAAGGGTTTTCACACCGATCCCACACTGGACGAGGACGTCGGCGCATTCGCGGCGCGCCTGTACGACTTGTACGCGCAGACCGACGCGGAGCTGCTGGAGATCAATCCCCTGGTGCGCCTGAAGAGCGGCGGGCTGCTCGCGCTCGACTGCAAGCTGACGATCGACGACGCGGCGCTCCCCCGGCAGCCCGAGCTGGCGAAGCAGGGCGCGCGCGAGAAGCTGACCGAGCTCGAGCGCCGCGCGCGCGAGATCGGGCTGAAGTACATCGAGCTGCCGGGCAACGTCGGGGTGCTTGCCAACGGCGCGGGCCTCACCATGACCACCATGGACGTGATCGAGCATTGCGGCGGGGCGCCGGCGAACTTCCTCGAGATCGGCGGCGACGCCTACACCAAGGCCGAGGGCGCGCTCGGCCTGGTGCTCGCCAACCCGCGCGTGAAGAGCCTCATCGTCAACTTCTGCGGCGCCTTCGCGCGCACCGACGTGATGGCGCTCGGCGTGGTGGAGGCGTGGCAGAAGCTGAAGCCTTCGCTGCCCGTGTTCTTCTCCGTTCATGGAACGGGGGAGGAGGAAGCCGTGGCTTTGATAAAGCAGCGATTGAAAGTCGAGCCCTATGACCGCATGGAAGACGCGGTGCGGGCGGCGGTGGCGGCGGCAGGGGTGAAAAAAGCATGATCGTCCGCTCCAGCGACCGCGTCGTGGTGCAGGGCATGACCGGCAAGCAGGGCAGCTTCTGGACCGAGAAGATGATCGGCTACGGCACGCGCGTGGTCGGTGGGGTCAATCCCAAGCGCGCCGGCGAGCTGCACGGCGGCGTGCCGGTGTTCGCGTCGGTGCGCGACGCGGCGGAGAAGACCGGCGGCGTCGACGTTTCGGTGATGTTCATCCCGCCCGCGGCTGCGCTCGCCGCGGCCGAGGACGCGATCGGCGCGGGCGTCAAGCTGCTGGTCGTGCTGACCGAGCACATTCCCTCGCGCGACGTCATGCGCATGCACGCGCTCGCCGGCGCCGCGGGCTGCCGCATCGTCGGGCCCAACACCGCGGGGCTGGTCACGCCCGGCGAGGCGTTCGTCGGCATCATGCCGGCGTTCAACCCGCGCATCTTCGAGCCCGGCAGCGTCGGCGTGATCTCGCGCAGCGGCAGCCTGGGCACCCTCATCTGCCTCAACCTCCTCGATGCCGGCCGCGGCCAGTCCGCCTTCATCGGCATCGGCGGCGACCCGATGCTGGGCACCACGGTCGCGGATGCGCTAAGGGTTCTCGAATCCGATTCCAGAACTTCCTCCGTTGTACTGGTAGGAGAAATCGGTGGCGCCATGGAGGAAGAGGCGGCCGATACCATTCGCAAGATGCGCAAGCCGGTCGTGTCCTTCATCGCCGGGCGCGCCTCGCCGCCGGGGAAGAAGATGGGCCACGCCGGCGCCATCGTCATGGGAAATCGCGGCAGCTACGCGAGCAAGCGCGCCGCGCTCGAGTCGGCGGGGGTGCGGGTGGTGGATACGCCAGGCGAGGTTGCGGCAGCGTTGCCGTGAAGATCCTCAGCACGCACGTGGGAAGCCTCATCCGGCCCCCGGAGCTGCTCGAGTTCATCCGCAAGGGCGAGGTCGGAACCCCCGCCTACGAGCAATGCCTGAAGCGCGCGGTGGCGGAAGTGGTGCGCCGGCAGGTCGAAGCCGGCATCGACCTCCCCAGCGACGGGGAGTTCGGCAAGAACATCAGCTGGTCGCAGTACGCCCTCGAGCGCCTGAGCGGCTTCGAGCGCCGCCCGGTGGCGAAGGAGGCGAACCCGTTCTACCGCGGCGCCGACCGGGCCCGCTTCCCCGCGTTCTATGCCGAGATGGACGCCGCCCCGGGCGGCGGCGCGAGCGCGGACCTTGCCGTCTGCGTCGGCCCGATCGCCTACACCGGCCAGGCGCAGGTGCAGCGCGACATCGCCAACTTCAAGGCGGCGCTTGCCGCCGCCGGGGCGAGCGAGGGATTCCTGCCGGTGGCCGCGCCCGCGAGCGTGATCCCAGACCGCAGGAACGAGCACTACGCGAGCGACGATGAATGCCTGCAGGCGATCGCCGATGCGATGCGCGCGGAGTACCGCGCCATCGTCGACGCCGGGCTGTTGCTGCAGCTCGACGACGCGCGCCTCGCGGTGACCTACGACCGCATGGTGCCCCCGGCGAGCTTCGAGGACTATCGCAGCTGGGTGGCGCGCCATGTCGAGGTGCTCAACGCGGCGCTCGAGGGCATTCCGCAAGAGCGGGTGCGCTACCACGTGTGCTGGGGAAGCTGGCCGGGCCCGCACACCAGCGACGTGCCGCTCGCGGGCATCGTCGACCTCATCCTGCGCGTGCGCGCCGGCGCCTACCTCATCGAGGCCGCGAACCCGCGCCACGAGCACGAATGGCGCGTCTGGGAGGAGACGCGGCTCCCGGCGGGGCGCACGCTGGTGCCCGGCGTCATCAGCCACGCCACCAGCGTGGTGGAGCACCCGGAGCTGGTGGCCGAGCGCATCGAGCGCTTCGCGCGCCTGCTCGGGCGCGAGCACGTGATGGCGGGGAGCGACTGCGGCTTCGCGCAGGGGCCTTTCCACCGCCGCGTGCACCCGTCGATCGCGTGGGCGAAGCTCGAGGCGCTAGCCGCGGGCGCGGCGCTCGCCACTCAGAAGCTGTACTGAAGCCCCAGCGAGAGCAGCGACGCGTCGGAGGTGTCGACCGGGAACTGCTCGAACTCCGCGCGCGCCGAAAGGTTGCCCGTGAAGCGCCAGGCGACGCCGATGCCGAAGGAGCCGCCGTCCCAGCCGCGCGTGGTGCTCCTGAACGGGTCGCCGCCGGTCAGGTCGGATGCCTCGCTTTCCCAGAGGAACACGCCGAGCTTGCCGAACACGGAGAAGCGCTCGCCGAGCGGCACCCGCAGGACAGCGGCGACGTTGTAGCCCCAGATGCCGACGGTGCCGCCGGTGACCGGGGTGCCGAAGAAATCGCCGCTGTAGCGCGCCTCGCCCAGGTCGACATAAGCGAGCTCGGCGCCGAAGTTCGGGCTGAAGAAGCCCCCGCCGTAGACCTTGAAGGCGTCGTCCTTGCCCTCGATGCTGCCCGAGGAGAGGAGTCCCGCCGCGACGCTTTCGTCGATGTCGCTCTGGCCGAGGCTGGCGCCGAAGAAGAAGGAATGGGCCGACTGGGCGGGCGCATGCGCGCTCGCGAGGAGGCAGACGAGGGTGAAGAGTGCTTTCTTGATGTTCATGGCGGTCCTGGGCATGGGTATTGCGTCGGCACCTTGCCATGTCCTTCTCGAGGCTTTCCACCGTGGTGGCCGTCGCGGCCGTAGGGCTTGCGGTCTACGCGCTCGGCAAAACGGGCGGCCGGAAGGGCCATGGCTCGCCGGCCAGCGCCGGCGCGGTCGATGCCCCCGAGCTTCGCCCCGACGCCACGCCCGAGGAGGTGCTGGACGCCGGCATCGAGTACACCTTCCCGGCGAGCGACCCGGTCTCGGTGGAGTCCGCCTACCGCTTCGCCGCGCAAAGGCAGAACGCCTCGTAGAGCGGCTACTTGTCGCTTTTCTTCTTCGCGGCCTTCTTCGGCGCCTTCTTGACCCAGATGTTGTCGCCGGTGCGCTCGAGCGCCCGGCCGACGTTCTTCCCCGCGCCCTCGAGCGCGCGGCCGACGCTGTTCGCCGCTTTCTCCGCGCCCGAGGGCTTCTCGTCGGCGGCGTAGGCGGGCAGGGCGGCGACGAGCAGCAGGGCGGCGGCGCGGATCATGGCCGAATGATACCGGCCGTGGAAAAACCCGTTCGGGTCAGGCGACGCGGCGGTCTTTCTGCCGGCCGACCTCGCCGTCCGGGCCGATGAAAGGCTCCTGACGGTTCTCGTAGGCGCGCTGCCGCGCCTCGTCGCTGCGGTACTCCCGCACGCGGCGCAGCCCGTCTTCGCGCCGGCGCTTCGCGGCCTGCAGGCGCGCGCTCTGCCGCTGCGCCGTCAGCCCGCCCGCGGCCGCGGCCGCCAGGCCCACCAAGGCCACGACGATCGCGATGTGCACGGCGCCCGGGGTCCAGGGCAGGGCCTCGTTGGCGGCGAGCCACGCCTGCGGATTCAGCCAGGGGACTTCGGGAAGGGAGGCGGCGCCCTTGTGCCAGATCACGACGGCGCCGGCATAGAGCAGCGCCGCCGCGCCGGCGAGCGCCAGCGCGAAGCCGAACAGCCTGACTGCGTGTGCCTTGAAGCGGAACCATGCGTTCATGTGCGACTCCGGTTGACGTCCCCCGAGGCCGAGAGGATGCCGCGCCAACCCGCTCGCGCGCGTGGCGCCGCGGGTAGTTCGAGCGGACTACGCCGGCTTGCCGATGCGCGCGAGGAGCGCCTCGGTCCACGCCCGCGTGCCGAGCGTGCCGCCGAGGTCGCGCGTCCGCGTCGCGGGATTCCGGAGGAGCGCATCGACGCCCGCTTCGATGGCGCGCTCGGCGGCGGCCAGGGGCTCGCGAGCGTGGCGCCGCGCCAGCCAGCCGAGGAGCATCCCGGCGGAGAGCACGAGCGAGGCGGGGTTGGCGAGGTCGCGGCCGGCGAGCTCGGGCGCCGAGCCGTGCTGCGCCTGCGCCATGCAATGCGCCTCGCCGGCGTTGATGGAGGCGGCGAGGCCGATGCTGCCCGAGAGCTCGGCAGCCTCGTCCGACAGGATGTCGCCGTACATGTTGGTCGTCACCACGACGTCGTAGCGCGCGCCCTCGCGCACCAGGAGCGCGGCCATCGAGTCCACGAGCTGCTCCTCGAGGGCGACGTCCGGGTACGCCTGCGCGACGGCGCGCACTTCGCGCAGGAACAGGCCCTCGGTGACGTGCAGCACATTGCGCTTGTGCACGGCCGTCACCTTGCGCCGGCGCGAGCGCGCGAGCTCGAACGCGGCCTGGGCGATGCGCCGCGAAGCGTGCGCGCTGATCTTGCGCACCGAGAGCGCCAGGTCCGGCGTCGGCATGAATTCGCCCACGCCCTGGAACATGTTGCGGTCCGCGTAGAAGCCCTCGGTGTTCTCGCGCACGATGACGAGGTCCATCGGCGTGCGCCCCCAGTGCTGCATCCCCTCGCGGGTGCGCGCCGGGCGGATGTTCGCGTAGAGATCGAGCGCGACGCGCAGCTCGCCCGAAGGGTTGCGGCCGCCCTGCTCGCGCGCCGGATAGTCGAGGTGCGAGACCGGGCCGATGACGATGCCGTCGCTCGCGCGGCAGGCTTCCTGCACGTCCTGCGGGAAGGTGCTGCCGGCGCGCTCGAGGCTCGCGAGCCCGATCGCGTGCTCCTCGAAGGAGAGCCCGAGGCCGAGCGCCTCGTCCAGGCGAGCGAGGATCGCGAGCGTCGCGGCGGTGATCTCCGGCCCGATGCCGTCGCCCGGCAGCACGGCGATGCGCAGCGGCGTCATGGTCGCGGTATTCGAACATAAAATATCGCCCGACGCATGGCCACGCCAGAATCACCGATCCTCATCGCCGGCGGCGGCATCGGCGGCCTCGCCGCCGCGCTTGCCCTCGCGAAGAAGGGCCGGCGCGTCCACGTGCTGGAGAAGGCCGCGGAGTTCGGCGAGATCGGCTACGGCATCCAGATGGGCCCGAACGTGAGCCGCATGCTCGAGCGGCTCGGCGTCCTGCGCGACATGGAGCCGCACGCGGTCTTCCCCGACCACCTGGGGCTGGTCGACGCGATCACCAACGAGGAGCTCTCGCGCATCAACTGCGGGGCGAGCTTCGTCGCGCGCTACCGCTACCGCTATTTCGTCATCCATCGCCGCGACCTGCACGGCACCCTGCTCGAGGCCTGCCGCAGGGAGGCGGGCATCGCGCTGGAGGCCTCGCGCGGGGTGGTGCGCTTCGAGCAGACGGGCGCGGGGGTCGGCGTGCACTGCGAGGGCGGCGAGCGCTACGAGGGCGCCGCGCTCATCGGCGCCGACGGGCTGTGGTCGCCCACGCGCCAGGCGATCGTCGGCGACGGCAGCCCGCGCATGGCGGGGCACTACGTCTACCGCGGCGTGGTGCCGACCGAGGAGATCGCCGACAAGTCGCGCATGGACGCGATGACCATCTGGATCGGCCCGAACCTGCACCTGGTGCAGTACCGGCTGCGCGGGGGCAAGGTCATGAACAACGTCGCCACCATCGCCAGCCAGCGCCTGCTGCGCGGCGAAAGCGACCCCGGCTCGCCCGCGGAGCTGGAGGAGATCTTCTCGCGCACCCATCCCAAGGTGCGCGAGATGCTTCGCTACGTCTCGCGCGAGCGCAACTGGGTGCTGCACGACCGCGACCCGGTGACCAACTGGACGCAGGGGCGCGTCACCCTACTCGGCGACGCGGCGCACCCGACGCTGCAGTACCTCGCGCAGGGCGCGCAGATGGCGATCGAGGACGCGGTGGTGCTGGCCGAGAAGGTCGCCGCGGCGGGCGATGACTTCAACCGCGCTTTCCTCGCCTACCAGCGCGAGCGCAAGAACCGCTCGGCGCGCGTGGTGCTCTCTTCGCGCTTCTTCGGCGAGTACATCCACGCCGACGGCGGCGCGCGCGAGCTGCGCAACGAGCTCGCGCGCGGGCGCGACCCCGACCATTGCTGGGAAGCCGACTGGCTCTACCGCGGCATCGATCCGGACGGCAGCCTGTAGCGTCGCGGCTTCGACTACACACAATTCTATGTGCGATAGCGTACATAAGGCGTATAAGGGGAGATGCGCATCCTTCTCGTGGACCGCCCTGGAGAGTCGCGCGCGCGGACCGCGAGCTGGCTCGAGATGGTGCGCGGCGTCCAGGTCGTGGAGGTCACGGCCTCCGGCGCCGAGGCCCTGGCGCTGCTTGGCAACAGCAACCCGCCCCACCTCCTGCTCGTGGATTCGCAGCTCGCCGACATGAACGTGTTCGACTTCGTGCGCCAGGCCAAGGCGCACCCCGCCGCGCCCAAGGCGGTGATGATCGCGCGAGTGCTCACCCAGCGCCTGCTCGCCGCCGGGCGCTCCGCCGGCGCGGACCATGTCATCGAGAAGACCCGGCTGCACAAGGAGCTGCCGCCGCTGCTCGCGCCTGGCTAGCTCGCGCGCTTGTAGCGCTTGGGCACGAAGGGCAGGGGAACGCGGTGCACGGGCCTGCGCGTGCCGCGGACCAGGGCGTACAGGGGCGCATCCTGCTGGTGGCTCGTGGCGAGGTAGGCGAGCATCACGGCCCGCTGCGTGGAGGGAGATACGGTACCGCTGGTGACGACGCCGACCTCCCGCCCGGCGGCGTCGACGAGCGCGGCGCCGTGGCGCACCGGGACGGGCTCCTCTCCGACCAGCCCGACCAGCTTGCGCTCGGTGCCGCCTGCCGCTTCGCGCAGGTAGACCTCGGCGCCGGGAAAACCGCCCTGCTTGCTCCCGCCGGCGCGCCGCGAGCGGGCCACGGCCCAGGCGAGGTTCGCCTCGACGATGGTGGTGTTTTCGTCCATGTCCTGGCCGTACAGGTGCAGGCCTGCCTCGAGGCGCAGGGTGTCGCGCGCGCCAAGCCCTACAGGCTTGACCGCCGGGTCGGCAAGGAGGCGCCGCGCGAGCGGCTCCAGGGCGTCGCGGGCCGCGGCGATCTCGAAGCCGTCCTCGCCGGTGTAGCCGGAGCGCGAGACCACGCCGAGGGCGCAACGCGTCGCCTGCATGAAGCCGAGTCCGGTTGCCGCGGGCTCGATCGGCGCCAGCACCCGCTCCGCGGCCGGCCCCTGCAAGGCGAGCAGGCCCGCGTCGAGCAGCTCGAACGAGAGCTCCGGACACAGCGCGCGCAGGAGCGCGAGATCCTTCTCGCGCCCGGAGGCGTTGACGACGATGCGCACTTCGCCGTCGAGCCGCGTCACCATGAGGTCGTCCTCGATGCCGCCGCGCTCGTTGGCGAGCAGGGAGTAGCGCTGCTCGCCCTCGGGCCAGCCGTCGAAATCGAGCGGCAGCGCGCGCTCGAGCGCTCCATGCAGTCCGGCGCCCCGCACCCGCACCTGCCCCATATGCGATACGTCGAAAAGGCCCGCGGCCGCGCGCGTATGCAGGTGCTCGGCGCGCAAGCCTTCGCGGTATTGCAGCGGCATCTCGAAGCCGGCGAAGGGGCCGAAGCGCGCCCCGAGCTCCGCGTGCAGCGCGTGCAGCGCCAGGCGAATCACGCGTACGCCTCGAGCGGCGGGCAGGCGCACACCAGGTTGCGGTCGCCGAAGGCGGCATCGACGCGCTTCACCGCGGGCCAGAACTTCGCCGCGCGCAGGCCCGGCACGGGAAAGGCGGCTTCCTCGCGGCTGTAGGGGTGGCGCCACTCCCCGGCGAGCTCGACGGCGGTATGCGGGGCGTTGCGCAGCGGGTTGTCGGCGCGATCCCATTCGCCGCGGCGCAGCTTCTCGAGCTCGCCGTGGATGGCGATCATCGCGTCGCAGAAGCGGTCGAGCTCGCGTTTGGACTCGCTCTCCGTGGGCTCGACCATCAGCGTGTCCGGGATTGGGAACGAAAGCGTCGGCGCATGGAAGCCGTAGTCCATCAGCCGCTTGGCCACATCCTCGGCGCTCACCCCGAGCGCGGGCTTGAGCTTGCGCAGATCGAGGATGCATTCGTGCGCGACGCGGCCCGTGCGGCCTGCGTAGAGCACCGGATAGTAGGGCTTCAGGCGCGCGGCGACGTAGTTGGCGTTGAGGATCGCGGCCTCGCTCGCCTGGCGCAGGCCGCGCGCGCCCATCATGCGGATGTACATCCACGGGATGGGCAGGATGAGCGCGCTGCCGAAGGGCGCGGCGGCGACCGTGCCGCGCGCCTCGTCGGCGCTCCAGGCGTGGCCGGGCAGGTAATCCGCGAGGTGGGCGGCGGCCGCGATCGGGCCCATCCCCGGCCCGCCGCCGCCGTGCGGAATGCAGAAGGTCTTGTGCAGGTTGATGTGGCACACGTCGGCGCCGATGCGCCCCGGCCTGGCGAGGCCGGTCATCGCGTTCAGGTTCGCGCCGTCCATGTACACCTGTCCGCCGCCGGCGTGCACGCGCTCGCAGATGTCGACGATCGCTTCCTCGAACACCCCGTGCGTGCTCGGGTAGGTCACCATCAGCGCCGCCAGCCGCCCGCGATGCTCGGCGATCCTGCGCCCGAGATCGTCGAGCTCGATGTTGCCCGCCTCGTCGCAGGCGACCACCACGACGCGCAGCCCCGCCATCTGCGCGCTCGCCGGATTGGTGCCGTGGGCCGAGGCCGGGATCAGGCAGACGTCGCGGCCGCCTTCGCCTCGCGCTTCCTGGTAGCGGCGGATCGCCAGCAACCCGGCGTACTCGCCCTGCGCCCCCGAGTTCGGCTGCAGCGACACGGCCGGCAGCCCGGTGATTTCCGCGAGCATCGCCTTGAGCTCGCCCAGCATGCGCTCGTAGCCCTTCGCCTGCGCGCGCGGCGCGAACGGATGCACCGCGGCGAGCTCGGGCCAGGAAACCGGCTCGAGCTCGGCGGCGGCGTTGAGCTTCATGGTGCACGAGCCGAGCGGGATCATGCCGTGCACGAGCGAGAAGTCGCGGTTCTCGAGGCGCTTCAGGTAGCGCATCATCTCGGTCTCGGTGTGATAGCGGTTGAACACCGGATGCGCGAGCAGGGCGTCGGCGCGCGCGAGCGACGCCGGAATCGAAAGCGGCTCGGTGGCGAGCCCGCGTGCCAGCGCCTCGACGTCCGGCCGGCGCCCGGCCAGCGCTTCGGCGACGTCGGCGACATCGGCGAGCGTGGTGGTCTCGTCGAAGCTCACGCCGACCGTGCCGGCGCCGCTCCAGCGCAGGTTGATGCGCTTCGCGTCCGCGCGCGCGCGGATCGCCTCGCCCTCGGCGATCTCGAAGCTCACCGTATCGAAGAACGCCGCGTGGGCCGGCTTCAGGCGATCGGCCACGCTGGCGGCGAGCAGGCGCGCCATGAAGTTCGCCCGCAGCGCGATGCGCCGCAGCCCCGCGGGGCCGTGGTAGGCGGCATAGAAGCCCGCCACGACGGCGAGCAGCGCCTGGGCGGTGCAGATGTTGCTGGTCGCCTTCTCGCGCCGGATGTGCTGCTCGCGCGCCTGCAGCGCCATGCGCAGCGCCGGCCCTCCGGCGGCGTCGACCGAGACGCCGATGATGCGGCCCGGCATCGCGCGCTTGAACTCGTCGCGGCAGGCCATGAACGCGGCGTGCGGGCCGCCGTAGCCCATCGGCACGCCGAAGCGCTGCGCCGAGCCGATCGCCACGTCGGCGCCGAGCGCGCCGGGGGAGCGCAGCAGCATCAGCGCGAGCAGGTCGCTGCCCACCGAGACCAGGCCCTGCGCGGCGTGCACGGCGTCGATCGCGGCCGACCAGTCGCGCACCCGGCCATGGGTGTCGGGATACTGGAGATGGGCGCCGAAGACCGCCCGGGGATCGAGGCTGCTCCCCGGATCGCCGACGCTGATCTCGATGCCCAGCCAGCGCGCGCGGGTGCGCAGCACCGCGATCACCTGCGGATGGCAGGCGGCATCGACGAAGAAGCGGTTCTGCCTGCTCTTCGCGCTGCGGCGCACGAGCGCCATCGCCTCCGCGGCGGCGCTCGCCTCGTCGAGGAGCGAGGCGTTGGCGACCGGCAGGCCGGTGAGGTCGATCACCATCTGCTGGAAGTTGAGCAGCGCTTCGAGGCGGCCCTGCGAGATCTCCGCCTGGTAGGGCGTGTAGGCGGTGTACCAGCCCGGGTTCTCGATGACATTGCGCTGGATCACCCTGGGGGTAAAGCAGTTGTGGTAGCCCATGCCGATGAAGCTGCGCCAGGCCTCGTTCTGCGCGGCGATGGCCTTGAGCTCGGCGAGCGCATCGGCTTCCGCGAGCGGCTCGCCGAGGGCGAGCGGCGCGGGTTCCAGGATGCGCGCCGGGACGATGTCGCGCACCAGCGCCTCGAGGGACGCGACACCGAGCGCATCGAGCATCTCCCGCTGGGCGTTGGCGTCGGTGCCGATATGGCGCGGGACGAACTCGCCCGCGTTCAGCAGATCGCCCAGCCCGCTCACGGCTGGACGCCCGCGGACCGGGCGTACTCGTCCCGGGAGAGCAGGCCCTCGACGGGCGCCGCGAGCCGCAGCTTGAAGAGCCAGCCCTGCGCGTAGGGGGAGCCGTTGACCTGCTCGGGATGCTTGGCGAGCGCATCGTTGACCGCGATCACCTCGCCTGCCGCCGGCGCATAGATGTCGGAAGCGGCCTTGCTCGATTCGACCACCGCGCACGCCTCGCCGCGGGCGAGCGTCCTGCCCGGCTCGGGCAGCTCGACGTAGACGAGATCGCCGAGCTGCTCCGCGGCGACCGCGGTAATGCCCACGCTCGCCGTGCCGTCGCCGTGCTCGGCGACCCATTCGTGCGACTCGCTGTATTTCAGACCCGAAGGAAGCTCCACGGCATCTCCCATATGCAAACGGACGGTTGAGCCCGCGACCATCCAAGTCGCGAGCCCCCTCTGTCCGTTTGCCTGAGAGACTGGCGGGCCGCGAGCGGCGCCGCGTGTTCCTTCGGCGAGGCCCGGCATGCCGGGCCTACTCTCCAGAGCGCCCTGTCTTCGCGCGATCCTTTTGCCTGAGAGTTTCTGCGGGGCGTTACCCCTTCGGCGCCGGCACGCGGCCGGTCTCTCTCACACGAAGCGCTTCGGGCTCGGTCAATTTAGCGTAGTGCATGCACTCAAGGCAAGAGTACGCAAGCTTTGCGCAAGGATGCGGGCATAGCCAGTGCTCGGCACCTTTGATGACCGAGACTCTCCAGCCGTTTCGGGGCCGTCGCGTGTTGCTCGTCGACGACAACGCGGACCATGTGCGCATACTCGCCGCGCTGCTGGAAGACATGGGCCACAAAACGGAATCCGCTATGAACGCTCGCTCGGCGGTGGACGTTGCGCGGGCGTTTCGCCCCGACGTGGTGCTTATCGATCTCGGACTGCCCGACGTAGATGGAACAGTCCTTTGCCGCGCGCTGCGCCGCGAGCCGGCCGCGGAGGGAGCGCTGATACTCGTCATTTCAGGAAGTGCCGACCACGGCGATCATGAGCGCGCGATCGCGGCGGGTTGCGACCACTTTCTGCTCAAGCCCGTCGAACCAAGATTCCTGGAGAGCCTTCTCGGGTCCGCTCCCAAGGTTCCCTGAACCAGGCTCTCCCCGCTCAGGTGGCTGGCCGGCGCAGGCGCCGGAGCGCTCCAGTCATGGCGACCGACGAGCGGGAAAGAAAATCGTTGCTCGCGTACGCCAGGATCCGGCCGTAGGACAAGCCGAACTTGCGCTCGACCAGGAAAGGCAGCGGGTCGTCCCAGGCGAACAGCGCGGAGACTCTGACTCCACGCAAGGAGCGCAACCACTCCTTGAAGCCGAGCTCACCGCGCTCGTGATAGTGCTTGAACGAATGGAAGTCTTCCATGGTATCCGCCCACTTGACGCCTTCCCGGTACTCACGGCGCGGGGCGGGCATCTGGCCGGTCAGGTCCAGGTACTGCATCAGCGCCAGGTCCATTCCGCAATAGGCCGTCAGCCCGTCGGAGAGCATCAGCCGGGGATTGAAATCCAGCAGCTTGTACTGGTTGTCCTCCCGGTCGAGCTTGAACTCGAATCCCGCGATGCCCCGATATCCGATCGATCGGCAGAAGTGCGTTCCGATGGCGACGAGCCTCGCGTTGCGCTCGCTGATCGCCAGCGTGACCGTTCCGGAATTGGGCGGAAATTGACGGACCTGCCTTCGCGCAAAGGCCGCCAGCACCTCGCCGGTCTTGCTCACATACGCGGACAGGCTCAGCAGGTTGTCGTCGGGACTCGTGACGTAGGACTGCACCAGGGCCGGATGACCCGAGTCCAGCACTTCGCGGAACCTGGCCATGAACTCCTCGGGCGAGCGGACCTTGAACCCCTTGTGCATTCCGCCGAAGTGCCGCCGCCACTGATGCCCCCAGTACGGCTTGATGAACGCCGGGTAGCGGAGCGAGTCTTTTACGGCGAGAGCCTCTTCGTAGGTGCCCGGGAAGTGCGACTGCGGAAACGGCGTGCCGTTCGCCGCCGCGAGCTCATAGAGCCCGCGCTTATCGACCACGCTTTCGGCGACGTCCTCGGAAGGCAGGTTCATCAGGAACTTGCCGGCGAGCTGCGCGCGGTGCCGGGAAAGAAAAAGGAAGAACAGGTCCGAGGTCGGCAGCAGGACGATCTTCTGCGACGCGTTCGCCGCCCGGCGATTCAGCAATCGAACCAGCTCGTCGGGCTGGTGGAGGGGGTCCGGGCAGACTTCCGCCTTGCAGTAGCGCGACCGGAATCCCGGACCTCTGGCGCTGATGTCGAACCCTCTTACCGAGATCCCTTGCCTGCCCAGGCAGCGGGCCGCGGTCAGACCCGTCGCCTGCATTCCCAGTACAAATGCTTCGATCTGGGTATCGAAGGCTTCTCTCGTGCGCATGACGGCTTGTACCGCATGTCGGGTTGCACGCCGCGCAGGGGCGCATGGTCGCTTCGGCGCTGGGCGGCTATCTCCCTGTGCAGACAGGGAAAGTGCCTTCCGCTCGACTAGGTTGCGCCGCGACCGGGTGTCAATCCGGAATACAGCAGATCGAATGTCCGTACGGCGGCAGCGAGCAGGGCATCGTCGCTGCGGGCCTGTTCGCGCGCGCCCTTGAGCATGGTCTCCAGCCCCTGGGCGTCGGGGACCGGAATTCCGCCCGCGTCGAGGAAGTGCACGGCCGCGCCGATGGCGGCGAGCGCGGCATCCGATTCCAGCCCGAAGCTCGAGAGCAGGACTTCGAAGGTCACGCGGTTGCCGACGTGCGTGAACTCCGCGCCGTCGAAATCGAAGCCCACGGCATTCTTCGGCAGCTGGCTCGGCCGCTCGATCCAGGCGAAGCGGGCCTCGCGATCGATGAAGCGCTTGATCAGCCAGGCGCTGGCGAGGCGGTCCACCCACGGCGCCTTGCGCGTCGCCCAAACGCGCTTCTGGTAGCGCGAGGCATCCATCTGCCGCCGCGCGCGGCGCGATGCGCGGGGCTCGCCGCCCGCGTAGGCAGCCTGGTAGGCGGCCTTGAGAGCGCCAAGCGCGGCGGCCGCCTGTGCGTTGGCCTCGCCGGGATAGAAGTCGACGGCCGCGAGCTTGCCCAGCGCCTGTTCGAGCCGGCGTATTTCGGTCTGCGAGCGGCGGGCGCCCAGCCGGCCGAGGGCGGCCTTCGCCACCCCGATCCTGCGGGCGATTGCGCCGTATTCGCGGCCGCGGTCGAAGCGCTTGCGCAGGTCCGCGAACTGGGCCTGCGTCCTTGGCTTCAGCTCGAGGGTCATGGCGAGCCCGCCGTGCGAATGGATGTCGGACTCGAGCCCCGAGAGCGCCGCGTAGCCCGACGCGGACGCCGGCAGCACGTACACGCCGTCGCGCAGCACGACGCAGCCGGTCTGCTTGAGGGCCCGCCACAAGCGCATGCGCAGCGTGGAGTTGCGCGTCGGCAGGCTGAGCACCAGGACGGCAAAGTCGTTCATGCGTTACATGTATCACACGAAAGTGATGAGAAGTACAAGGGAACCGTTGACGCCGCCGGCGCGGCGTCCTACTGTCGGTCCCAAGCGGGGGTCACCCCCCGGCCGGGTCCGGTGCAGACACCCGGTGGTCAAGACGCTTCCGTCTCAAGGCTGCTCCAACCCCTTGCGGGGAGGAGTGTGTATGAGAATCGGAACGCGCCTCGAAGTCTTCGCGGTCTTCCTGAAAATCGGCGCACTGGGCTTCGGCATCGCCGCCATCTGGGGCCTGATCCAGGCCGAAGTCCAGGAACGGCGCGGCTGGCTCTCCAAGGAGCGCTTCGTCGAGGGCCTGGCGCTGGTGCAGGCGCTGCCGGGCGCAACCGCCCTGCAGATGTGCGTCTTCACCGGCTACCAGCGCGCCGGCCTCTGGGGCGGCGTGCTCGCCGGCGTGGGCTTCATCCTGCCGGCATTCGCGATCATGCTGGCATTGACAGCCCTGCATTCGGCTTACGGCGCGCTGCCGTTCATGCGCGATGCGTTCTATGGCCTCGGGCCGGTGGTGCTGGGCATCTTCGCCGTCGCCGTGTGGCGGCTCGGCCGCAACGCCATCAAGGACCGCTTCGCGATCCTGATGGCCCTGGCGGCGGTCGCGGCGCTCGCCTTCTCGCCGCTCGGCCCGGCCGCGACCTTTCTTCTTGCCGGGTGCATCGGCGTGGCCGTGCACCATTCGCTGCGTGCGGGCCTGAGCGCCGGCGCGGTGGTGCTCGCGCTCGCGGCGGCGGAGCATTTCGTCTCCGCCTCGCTTCCCGGCACCGCCGCCGGCGCGGCGACGGGCACCGGGCTGTGGGACCTCGGCCTGTTCTTCTTCAAGGTCGGGGCGCTGACCTTCGGCGGCGGGCTCACGATCATCGCCTTCATCCAGGACCAGGTCGTGAACCAGCTGCACTGGATCTCCGCCGAGGCGTTCCTCGAAGGCCTCGCGATCGGGCAGGTGACGCCCGGCCCGGTCATCACGCTCGCGGCGTTCGTCGGCTACAAGGTTGCCGGCGTCGCCGGCGCCACGGTGGCGACGGCCGCCATCTTCCTGCCGTCCTTCGTGCTCATGCTTTCGATCCTGCCCTGGCTGGAGCGCTTTCGCGCGCTGCAGTGGGTGCGCGCGGCGATGCGCGGCGTCGCCCCGGCGGTGGTGGGAGCGATCGCGCTCGCCGTCCTGCGCCTCGCGCCGACCGCGGCGCCGGACGCTTTCACCGGCGCGCTGCTCGCTGCCACGATCGCGGGCCTCATGTTCTGGAAGCTGCCGGTGCTGCCCGCCGCCTTCGGCGGCGGCGTGCTCGGCATCCTCGCGCGCTCGCGCCTCGTCATCTGACCTGGAGGGAATCGAATATGCGCTACGCCCTGAAGCCGCTGCACTGCCGTCCCTGGCTCCTGCAAGGCCTGTCGGCGAAACTGATCGAGAGCCACTACGAGAACAACTACGGCGGCGCGCTGCGGCGGCTCAACGCCATTACCGCGCAGCTCGAGGCGGCCGAGTTCCCGAGGATGCCGGGCTTCGCGTTGAACGGGCTCAAGCGCGAGGAGCTGGTCGCGCTGAACTCCGTGATCCTGCACGAGCTGTACTTCGCGAGCCTCGGCGGCGACGGGCGCGCGCCCGGCGCTTTCGCCGAAACCCTGGCACGGGATTTCGGCTCGCTCGACCGCTGGCAGGCCGAGTTCGCGGCCATGGGCAGGGCGCTCGGCGGCGGGTCGGGCTGGGTGCTCCTCACCTACGTGCCGCGCGAGCGGCGCCTCATGAACCAGTTCGCCGCCGACCACAGCCAGAACGTGGCGAGCGGCGTGCCGATCCTCGCGATGGACATGTACGAGCACTCCTACCACATGGACTTCGGCGCGAATGTCGGTGCCTACGTGGACACCTTCCTGCGCAATATCGACTGGAAGGGCGTCGCGGGGCGCCACGAGGACGCGGCGAAGGTCGAGCCCCTGCGGCCGCTGGAGCAGAAGGAATTCGGCGAGGTGCCGGGCGTGGCGGCGGAGGAAGTGAAGGCCATGCTCGAGGCCGGGCGGAAGGTGCAGTTCATCGACGCTCGGCCGAAGCACTACGTCTCCCGCACGCAGGACATCATCGAGGGCGCCACCTGGCGCGACCCCGAGCGCGTGCAGGAATGGGCAGCGGAGCTCTCGAAGAGCGAGCCGGTCGTCGTGTACTGCGTCTATGGCTTCCACATCGGCTGCCAGACCGCGGTGGCGCTGCGCGAGCAGGGCTTCGATGCGAAATACATGAAGGGCGGGCACTTCGCCTGGCGCGCGATCGGCGGCCCGGTGAAGCTCAACGCATGAACGCGGCGCTGTTCCTCGGGCGCGCCGGCGTCGAGCGCCTGCTGACGCCGGCGGTCTGCCTCGCCGCCATCGAGCAGGCCTTCCGGCTGCTGGGGGAAGGCAAGGCACCGCCGCCGGCCGTCCTCTCCATGCACGCCGAGGGCGGCAGCTTCCACGTCAAGGCCGGCATGCTCGCCACGGATCGGCCTTACTTCGCGGCCAAGCTCAACGCGAATTTTCCCGGGAACGGGCCGCGGCTGGGCCTGCCCACGATCCAGGGTGTGGTGATCCTGAGCGACGCCGGCAACGGCACCCCGCTCGCCATCATGGACTCCGGGTCGATCACGGCGCTACGCACCGCGGCGGCAAGCGCCCTGGCGGCCAGGCACCTCGCGCGCAGGGGCTGGAGCACGCTCGCCATTTGCGGCTGCGGCGCCCAGGCCGAGGCGCAGCTCCTCGCGCTGTACGCGCAGGGCCGGCCCGAGCGGGTCATGGCGCTCGACATCGATCGCGCCAGGGCGGTCTCCTTCGCGGATGAGCTCAACCGCAAGACCGGGATCACGATTGAGGTGGCGGACGGGGTGGAGCAGTGCTTCGCCCAGGCCGACGTGGTGGCGACCTGCACCACCGCCAGGCGCTATTTCGTGACGCGCGAGATCGTCCGCCCCGGGACCTTCATCGCCGCCGTGGGCGCCGACCACGAGGACAAGCAGGAAATCCAGCCGCAGCTGCTTGCCGCCGCGAAGGTCGTCACCGACCTCACCGCCCAGGCCGCGACGATGGGCGACCTGCATCACGCCATCGCCGCGGGCGTCATGTCCGCGGCCGAGGTCCACGCCGAGCTGGGCGAAATCGTCTGCGGCCGCAAGCCCGGCCGCACGTCGGAGGAAGACATCATCATCTTCGACTCGACCGGCACGGGACTGCAGGACGTCGCCGCCGCGATCGCGGTGTACCAGCGCGCTGTGACGGAAAAGGCGGGACAGCCGCTGGTGCTCCTGGATTGACATGAAAATGGGTACGATCGTACCCATTTGGGCCTTTGCAGCCCCTGTCTTCATGGCCGGTTAGGGCGAGCGCTTCTTGGCGTTGCGCCTCGGACGGTGCTTTGCTTCCCCGGCGGACTGCAGGTGGCGCCGGAAGTTGGGACATTCCATGTGGCTCGGCGCGGGACAGGCGGCGGCGTGCCGCAGGTTGTCGCGCATCGCGCTGAGTCTGCTGATGGCCGTGTCCAGCTCTCCGGCCTTGGCCGCGAGCAGCTGCCGGTCGATGCTCGGCTGACCGTCCGGCGAGAACATGTGCGCGATCTCCTCGAGCGAGAAACCGGCGGACTGACCTAGCGCGATGAACGCCAGCCGTTCCAGCACGCCGGGAGCGAACAGGCGGCGCAGGCCGCGCCGCCCGACGGAGGCGATCAGCCCCTTCTCCTCGTAGAAGCGCAGCGTCGAGGCGGCGACGCCGGAGCGCCGCGCGACCTCCGCGATGTCCAGGGGTCTCACCCTCTTGACCTCAAGTCGACTTGAATTGGCACAGTACGGCTTTCGATTCTTGAAGGCAAACAGAGATGCGAGTCAGTGCAGCGGCTGTTGCAGTTGTGCTCTCGGCCGTCTGCTCGGGATGCCAGTGGAGCGGCGGCGGGTTTCGCGCCGATGGCCCCGAAATGCCGCGCGTCAGGGAGGTACTCGCCCTCGAGGCCGGCAAGATGGTGGCAGATGTCGGCGCCGGCGAGGGCGGACTCACCCTCGCCCTCGCAAGGGAAGTGGGATCGAAAGGGCGCGTCTTTTCCACCGAGATCGACCCCGAACGCCTGGCGCGGCTTCGCGAGGCGGTCGCCGCCGCCAGGCTCGACAACGTGACGGTGGTGGAAGCGTCCGTCGGTGAGACGGGATTGCCGCCGGACTGCTGCGACGCAATCGTGCTGCGCCGCGTGTATCACCATCTGACCGACCCCTCTGGCATCAACGCCGGCTTGCTGCGTGCGCTGCGGCCGGGCGGCGTGCTCGCCGTCATCGACTTCCCGCCGCCCTTCTTCCTCGGCCGAGGCTCGTTCGGCGTTCCGGCGCGGGCCGTCATTGCTGAAGTGACGGGCGGTGGGTTCATGCTGGTCCGCCGCATCGACGATTGGCCGGGCCGCGGACCCCTCGCGAGCTACTGCGTGATATTTCGCAAGCCGATGTGACTCACGTTGCCAACGCCGATCCTGTCCGCCCGCCGCTCGTATACCTGGGCTCGATCGGCCTCGGCCTGCTCGCTCACCTCGCCTGGCCGGTGGCGCTGCTTCCGGCTTCAGTCAGCATGCCGATCGGCGTCATGGTCGTGCTCGTGGCCGGCGCGCTTCTCATTTCCGCGGTGCGCACGTTGCGAAAGGCGGGCACCCCAGTACCAGGCAACCGCCCCACGACCACCATCGTTCGCGCCGGGCCATATCGCTTCAGCCGCAATCCCGCCTATCTCGCTTTCACGCTCTTCCAGATCGGACTCGCCGCATGGGCCAACAGTCTCGGCGTGCTGCTCACGCTCTTTCCCGCGCTGGCCCTCATGGTGCTGGTCGTGATCCCGCGCGAGGAACGCTACCTCGAGGCTCGATTTCCCGCGGAGTACCCGCCGTACAAGCGCGCGGTCCGTCGCTGGCTATAGAGGGAGCGCTGAGAAAACGAAAACGGCCGCCACCGGCGGCCGTCGAGATGGTGGAGGCGGCGGGAATCGAACCCGCGTCCATGG
>CBDDRQ010000298.1:0-30122 GCA_965233125.1 uncultured bacterium | reverse complement strand
TCCTCCAGGCCCTGGCGCGTGTAGGACTGGTCGCCGCGCTCGCCGGTGATGACCGCGGTCACGCCGCGGTCCTTGAGCCAGCGGAACAGGCGCCGCAGCTCCGCGCGCAGAATCGCCTCGTTGGTGAAGCCGCCGAACAGGGCCTCGACGGTATCGAGCACGACGCGCTTCGCGCCGACCGAATCGATGGCATACCCGAGGCGCAGGAACAGGCCCTCGAGGTCGTATTCGCCGTTTTCCTCGATCTCGGCGGGCTCGACGCGCACGTGGTCGAGCGCGATCTTCTTCTGCGCCACCAGGGTGTCGAGGTCGAAGCCGAGCGAGCGCACGTTCTGCGCCAGCTCCTCCCCGGTCTCCTCGAAGGCCATGAACACGCCGGGCTCGCCGAACTGCGTCGCGCCGCGGATCAGGAACTCAATCGCGAGCAGCGTCTTGCCGCAGCCCGGGCCGCCGCACACGAGGGTCGGACGGCCCAGCGGCAGGCCGCCCTCGGTGATCTGGTCGAGGCCCTCGACGCCGGTGCGCGCCTTCGGCAGCGTGCGCGCGACGGATTTCGCGACGGCCACCGGTCGTTCGGACTTGCCCATCAGGAAGGGATGTTGCAGAGAATCGGAAGGAAATTCTACCGGGGGTGTTACGCAGCGACAACGGATATCGATCCGAGACGACGCTCTGGAGCGACAGGCGTCCCGGAAGTCGTAACGTTAGTCCTCATTCACAAAACGCAACTCATCGCTTTCTGAAGAGCTTCCGGGCCGGGAAGGGGAGCGCCTTCGCGCCGAGCGACTCCTCGATGCGCAGGCCCTCGTTCCACTTCGCCATGCGCTCGGAGCGCGAGAAGCTGCCGACCTTGAGCTGGGGCACACCCCAGCCCACCGCGAGGTGCACGATCGAGACGTCCTCGGTCTCGCCCGACCGCGCGGAGACGATCGCCCCGTAGCCCGCCTCGCGTGCCGCGTCCCAGCACGCGAGGGTCTCGGTCACCGTGCCCACCTGGTTTGGCTTCAGGAGCACGGCGTTGCAAGCGCCGTTCGCGGTCCGGAGTTTTTGTGCGTTTGTGACAAAAAAATCGTCGCCGACGACCTGGATCCCGGCCGCCTTGGTGAAGTCGCGCATCGCCTCGGCGTCGTGCTCGGCGAAGGGATCCTCGATCGAGACTATGGGGTAGCGCTCGATCCAGCGCAGCAGCATGGCGTGGAGCTGCTGCGACGAGAGCGAGCGGTTCTCGAGCGCGAGGTGGTAGCTGCCGGCGCGGTAGAGCTGGCTGGCGGCGATGTCGAGCGCGATGCCGACGTCGACGCCGGGCTCGAGGCCCGCGTCGGCGATCGCGCCCACCAGCTCGGCGAGCGCCTCCTCGTTCGACTTGAAGCTCGGCCAGTAGCCGCCTTCGTCGGCGACGCCTTGCAGCGCGCCGCGGCGGGCGAGGCGCGCGCCGGCCGCGGCGTAGATCTGCGCGGTCCAGTCGAGCGCCTCGGCGAAGCTGCCGGCGCCGATGCACACCACCATGTAGTCCTGCACGTCGACGCGCCCGCGCGCGTGCGCGCCGCCGCCGAAGATCTGGATCTGCGGGACGGGGAGGGCGACGCGCCGCTCGCCGGCAAGATGCTTCCAGAGGGGCTTCTTCCCGGAGACCGCGGCGGCTTGCGCGCACGCGAGCGATACGGCCACCATGGCGTTCGCGCCCAGGCGGCTTTTCTCCGCGGTGCCGTCGAGCTCGATCATGCGCCGGTCGAGCGCCGCCTGGTCCGAGACGCTCATCGCGCGCAGCGCGTCGCGGATGAGGGTGTTGACGTTGTGCGCCGCCTTGCGCGCCTCGAGCGCCATCGCCTCGCCCGAGCCGGTTGAGGCGCCCGCCGGCGCGATGGCGCGCCCGCTCGCGAGCGGCGTCGTGCCGCGGCCGACGATCACTTCGGCCTCGACCGTCGCGCGGCCGCGCGAGTCCCAGACCCGGCGGCCCTTTACGTCGAGAATCCTTGCCATGCCTCTTCCAGGGTGCGTACGCCGAACAGGCCGAGCGCCTTCTTGCGCACGAACGAGCGCTGCGCTTCGTCGAGGTACTCGACCGGGGACTTGCCGTCCACGCGCGCGAGGAGCAGGGCGGGCAGCAGCGCGGCCGCCCTCGCCTCGAGGCCCTCGGGGGAGAACGCCTTCAGGTACTCGTGCGCCAGCGCCTCGAAGCACTCGAGGAACGCCGCCTTCGCGCGCGGCACCCACACGCACTTCAGCAGCAGGTGGTTGAGGCAGAAGGCGAGGTCGAAGGCCGGGTCGCCGTACCACGCGCATTCGGCGTCGAGGAACACCGGGCCGCGCGCGCCGACCAGGATGTTCTTCGGGCTCACGTCGCCATGGACCAGGGCGAGCTTGGTGGCGCCGGTCGACGCGGCGAGCTCGAGCAGCCCCAGGTCCGGGTGCTTCCCGGCGGTGGCGACGAGATAGGGCTCGAGGCGGATGGCGTAGAAGATCTCGTCGGTGGGGAAGAGCCGCGCGATGTCCTCGCGGCCCGCGGTGGCGGCGTGGATGCCGGCGAGCGAGCGGCCGACCTGGGCGGCGAAGCCGGCGTCGGCGCGCCCCTCGCGCAGCTCGTCCTTCCACAGCGGCAGGTCGAGGCATTCCATCGCGAACAGGCCCGCGGCATCGTCGGCGGCGAGGACCACCGGAGCGGCGCCGCGCACCGCGGCGCGCGCGGCCTCCATCCACAGCCGCTCGTAGCGGTTGCGCTCGACCGGGGCCTCCCATAGCCGCGCCACGCGCAGGCGCGGCAGCGCGCGCTTCACGCAAACGGGACCGCGCGCGAGCTCGACGCGCCAGATGTCGGAGGAGACGCCGCCCGAGAGCGCGCGCGCCCGGGGGCTCTCCGCCGCGCCGGCCAGCCCCGCGCGCCTGAGCAGCGCCAGCGCCTCGTCAGGGAGAGAGTCGCTCAATGGCCCATGCGCTGCCGGAGCGCCGGTAAACCAGCCGGTCGTGCAGGCGGTCGGCGCGGCCCTGCCAGAACTCGATCGCCTGCGGCGCGACGCGGTAGCCGCCCCAGTGCGGCGGGCGCGGCGGGGCGTCGGCATGGCGAGCACGGGCATCGGCTGCAGCCCTTTCAAGAACTTCCCTGGAAGATACCGGCGAGCTTTGCGCCGACGCCCACGCCGAGAGGCGCGCGCCGAGGGGCCGGGTGACGTAGTACGCATCGGACTCGCCGGCTGTCACCTTTTCGACGCTGCCGTCGATGCGCACCTGGCGCTCGAGCTCGGACCAGAGGAACACCAAGCAGGCCGCCGGCCTCGCCTCGAGCTCGCGTCCCTTGCGGCTGAGGTAGTTGGTATAGAAGGAGAATCCGCCCTGCTCGACGCCCTTCAGCAAGACCACCCGGGCCGAGGGCGCGCCCGAGGGAGAAACGGTGGCGAGCGTCATCGCGTTGGGCAGCGGCAGCCGGGCGCGAAGCGCGTCTTCGAGCCAGCGCTCGAACTGGCGGAGCGGATCCGGGTCCGCGGACGCTTCCGACAGGCCGGCCCGCATGTACTCCTGGCGCAGGTCGGCGATGTTCATGGCGCCGATTCTAAGATCAAAAACGCAACGCCCTAGGAAAAGCGCGCGTTTTCCCTCTGAAAAACGTTGACACGCCTGCGCGGATTCGGCATCTTCCTGCTCACCGCTGCCGGTCGGCGGTGGAAAACCGGGATCGAAAAAGCAAACCGAATCGTTCAGAGGAGAATCGAGATGGCGAAAAAGAAGGCAAAGAAGGCCGCGGGCAAGAAACGCAAGCCAAATGCGGCTTTCATGAAGGCGATGACCCCGAGCGGCCCGCTGGCTGCCGTGGTCGGCTCGAGCGCGATGCCGCGCACCGAGGTGACCAAGAAGATCTGGGGCTACATCAAGAGAAACAGCCTCCAGGACAAGAAGAACAAGCGCATGATCAATGCCGACGACAAGCTCAAGCCGGTGTTCGGCGGCAAGTCGCAGGTGTCGATGTTCGAGATGACCAAGCTCGTGAGCCGTCACCTCAAGTAACGGAACAATCAGGGAGAGATGGGAAGGCCGGGCGACCCCCGGCCTTCTTATTTCTGGTGGTAGGAAGCGACCTTTTCCACTTCGTTCTTCGATCCCAGCACCACCGCGATGCGCTGATGCAGCCCCTTGGGCTGGATGTCGAGGATGCGCGTCGCGCCGTCGGTCGCCGCGCCCCCCGCCTGCTCGACGATGAACGCCATCGGGTTCGCCTCGTACATGAGGCGCAGGCGGCCGTCCTTGTTCTTGGCGTCGCGCGGGTACATGAAGACGCCGCCGCGCGAGATGACGCGGAACACGTCGGCCACCATCGAGGCGACCCAGCGCATGTTGAAGTCCTTGCCGCGCGGCCCGTCCTTTCCCGCCAGGCACTCGTCGATGTAGCGCTTCACCGGCGCCTCCCAGCGCCGCGCGTTCGAGGCGTTGATCGCGAACTCCGCCGTGTCGGCGGGGATGCGGATGTTCTCGTGCGTCATGACGAAGGTGTAGGTCTCGCGATCGAGGGTGAAGCCGTACACGCCGTCGCCGACCGTGATCACGAACACCGTCGTGGGGCCATAGACCGCGAAGCCCGCCGCCACCTGCGCGCGCCCGGGCTGCAGGAAGGCCTGCTCGTTCGCCTCGCACATGCTGCCGTCGGGATTCTTGGGGCAGCGCAGCACCGAGAAGATGGTGCCGGTCGAGATGTTGACGTCGATGTTGGAGGAGCCGTCGAGCGGGTCGAACAGCAGCAGGTACTCGCCGCGCGGGTAGTGCGTCGGGATGGGGCGGGGCTCCTCCATCTCCTCGGAAGCGAGCGCCGCGAGGTTGCCGCCCCACTCGTTCGCCTCGAGCAGGATCTCGTTGGAGAGCACGTCGAGCTTCTTCTGCGCCTCGCCGTGCACGTTGTTGGTCGCGGCGCTGCCCAGGCCGTCCGCCAGCGCGCCCTTGTTGACCCGGGTGCTGATCGCCTTGCAGGCGCGCGCGATGGTCTCGATGAGCAGGCGCAGGTCGGCGTTGATCAGCTTCTTGCCGCGCTGGCGCTCGATCAGGAACTGCGAAAGATGGACTCTCCTCATCGGGCTATTTTACTTGCTGCCTCGAGTACCAGCCGCCGGCGAGCAGCCCCGCGGCAAGCAGCAGGAACACCGGCGCCATGCCCAGGGCGGCGGACAGGGCGCCGGAAACGAGCGGGATGAAGGTGTGGCTCGCGTTCAGCGTCAGCGTGCGCACGCCCACGACTTCGCCCTGGCGCCCGGGCGGTGACGCCTCGTAGAGCAGCGACATGATCACCGGCTGCGCGCAGCCCAGTCCCAGGCCGAGGAAGAAGGAGAGCGCCACCAGCGCCGGCACGCTCTCGACGAAGGGGAACAGCAGGTAGGCGGTTCCGGAGATCGCCATGGCGGCCGCGATCATGACCCAGGACCGGGTTCGCCGTATCAGGAACGGCATGGCCAGGCGCACGACGAAGGTCGCGGCGGCGAAGGTCGCCATCACCACGCCGATGGTGCTGGCGGCAAGCCCGATCTGCGCGCCGTAGAGCGGGATCAGGAAGTTGTAGAGGTCCCAGCCCATCGCGAGCAGCGCGCTCACGGTGAACGCGCGGCGCAGCGCCGGCGCGCGCACGAGCTCCATGACTCCGGTGCGCCGGCCCTGCGGCGCGCGCTCCGGGCGCGGCAGGCGGTGCAGGCGCGCCCAGAGCAGCGCGAGCGCCGCCACCGGGAAGACGGCGAGCACGAGGAACGCCGCGGCGTGCCCGAGGCCCTCGATGGCGTAGCCCGCCACCAGCGGCCCGGCCGAGCCGGAGAACGAGAAGCCGAGCGCCAGCCAGGAGAAATTCATGGCGCGCCGCTCGGGGCCGCCGTAGGCGCCGAAGACGCTGTTCATGCCGATGTGGATCAGCATGAAAGCCGTGCCGAGGATGGTGCTGGAAAAGTAGAGCGTGAGCAGGCCGGGAAAGACGAAGGGCAGCGCGTTCCCGAGCACCAGGGCGAGGAAGGCGCCGGCGAGGGGGCGGCGCGGGCCGACGCGGTCGATGAGGCGCCCGGCCCAGACCGAGAGCAGCATCGGCAGCGCGGCGAAGAGCGAGAGCAGCAGCCCGGCGGTAAAGGCCGAGGCGCCCAGCTCGATCGCGAACAGCGTCGTGGTCATGCGCGCGCCGACGAACGACACGTGCCCGAGGGCGTTGAGCGCTACGAAATAGAGAATCGCCAGACTGCAGCGGATTCTAGTCGAGGTGATTCTTCAGCAGGCCGTAGAGGAGGTCGGGCTCGACCGGCTTGTGCAGCAGGGCGCGCACGCCGGCCGCCTCGAGCTCCGCCGGGGTGACGCGCTCGCTGTCGCCGGTGTAGAGGATCACCGGCAGGCCGGGGCGTGCCGCGGCGAGCTCGCGCGCGAGGCTGACGCCGGTGATGCCGGGCATGGTGTGGTCGAGGATGACGAGATCGTAGGCCCCGGGCTCGCGCGACACGCGCTCGATGACGCCCAGCGGGCGGCTGAGCACGGTGGCGGCGAGGCCCCAGCTCTCGAGCAGCTCGCCCATGAAGCGGCCGACCGACTCCTCGTCGTCGACCACCAGCACGCGCCCGCGCAGCGGCACGCGCGCCACCCGCCCGGCGCTCGCCGCGGGCAGCGCCTGCGCCGCCTCGCCTGCCGCGAGCGCCGGCAGGAAGATGCGGAAGCGGCTGCCTTCGCGCGGCTTGCTCTCGACGGCGATGTGCCCGCCGTGGTCGTGCACGATGCCGTGCACCATGGCGAGGCCCATGCCGCTGCCGCGCCCGACTTCCTTGGTGGTGTAGAAGGGCTCGAAGATGCGCTCGAGCACCGCCGGCGCGATGCCCGAGCCGGTGTCGGAGACCGAGAGCTCGACCAGGCGTCCCTTGAAGCGCTTGCGGCAGCTCGCGCAGGTCGCCTTGGCGGCGAGCCGGGCCGGGCGCACGGCGACGTCGATGCGGCCGATGCCCGCGGTCGCGTCGCGCGCGTTGATGAGCAGGTTCATCAGCACCTGCTCGATCTGCACCGGGTCGAGCATCACCGCCGGCGCCTCCTCGGCCTGCGCGTGCACCTCCAGGGTGGCCGGCAGCGTGCCGCGCAGGAGCTTGAGCGATTGCTCGACCATCGCGGCGAGCGACACCGGGCGCGGCCTGCCGCGCTGGCCGCGGCTGAAGGTGAGCATCTGCTGGATCAGGTCGCGCGCGCGGCGGCTGGAGGCGAGCGCCTGCTCCAGGTGCGAGGCGAGCTTCGCGTCGGCGCCGCCGGCGCGCTCGGCGGCGAGCGCGACGTAGCCCATGATGCCGGTGAGCAGGTTGTTGAAGTCGTGCGCGATGCCGCCGGTGAGCTGGCCCAGCGCCTCCATCTTCTGCGCCTGGCGCAGGCGCGACTCGAGCGCCTTCCTCTCGGAGAGGTCGCGCCCGATGTAGAGGACGTGCGGCTCGCCCTTGTGGCGGATCGGCACCCCGCGCAGCTCCACGTCGTGGCGGCTGCCGTCCTTTCGCACGCGCACCGTCTCGAGCATGATGGCCTCGCCGGCGAGCGCGCGCGCGTGCAGCGCCTTGATCTGCGCGGCCATCTCCGCCGGGTTGGCGACGAGCTGGTCGCGCCCCAGCACCTCCTCGCGCGAATAGCCGCTCATCGCCTCGTAGGCCGGGTTGACGTCGACGATGCGGAACCCGGCGTCGCGCAGCACCAGGGCGTCGGCGGCGGCGTTGAAGATGGCGCGGTACTGCTCCTCGCTCGCGCGCAGCAGCTCCTCCTCGGTCTTGCGCGCGGTGATGTCGCGTCCGATGTAGAGCACGTGCGGCCGGCCCTGGTGCAGGATCGGCACGCCGCGCGTCTCGATGTCGAAGCGCTCGCCGTTCTTGCGCCGCGCGCGCGCCTCGAACACGACGTTCTCGCCCTCGAGCGCGCGCGCGTGCAGCCGGCGCACGTGCTCGTTCAGCTCCGGCGGGCTCATGGTGAGGCCGGTGAGCCCGATCGCCTCGGCGCGGCTGCGCCCGCTGATGCGCTCGTAGGCGGGGTTGACGTCGACGACGCGGAAATCCGCGTCGCGCAGCACCAGCGAGTCGGCGCTGGCGTTGAAGATCGAGCGGTACTGCTCCTCGCTCGCGCGCAGCGCCTGCTCGGCGCTGCGGCGCGCGGTGACGTCGCGCAGCGTCGCGAGCACGTGCCGCTCGCCGCGGTGCATGAACGGGATGGTGGTCACCTCCACCAGCACCGGCTCGCCCCTCTTGGTCACCGCCTGGAGCTCGGCGCGGCCGCTTTCCCCGGCGAGCGCGCGGCGCACCAGCTCGAGGCGCCGCTCGGAGTAGGCCGCCGGGATCGGGCGGTCGTCGTAGCTCTTGCCCACGACCTCCTCGCGGCTCCAGCCGAACATGCGCTCGTAGGCGGGGTTGACGTCGACGCGCCGCAGCGACGGGTCCCAGAGGACGAGCGCGTCGCCCGAGGCGTTGAACATGGCGCGGTACTGCTCCTCGCTCGCGCGCAGCGCCTGCTCGGCGCTGCGGCGGGCGGTGACGTCGCGGGCGATGGCCAGCACGTGCGGCTCGCCGCGGTGCACGAAGGGGATGGTGGTTACCTCGGCGGTGAAGCGCTCGCCGTTCTTGCGCAACGCCTCGAGCTCGACGCTGCAGGTCTCGCCGGCAAGCGAGCGGCGCACCAGTTCGAGGCGCCGCGCCACGTAATCGGGCGGCATGACGCGCTCGTAGCCCCGGCCGAGCACCTCCTCGCGCGTCCAGCCGTAGATGCGCTCGTACGCGGGGTTGACGTCGACGCGCTGCAGGGACGAGTCCCAGAGGATCAGCGCGTCGGCCGAAGCGTTGAAAATGGCCCGGTACTGCGCCTCGCTCGCCGCGAGCGCCTGCCGGCTGCCGGCGTGCTCCAGCTCGGCCACGGCGCGCACGGCGAAAATCTTGAGCATCGACTCGACCAGGGCCTGCTCGCGCAGCGGCTTGCGGTCCATGACGGCGATCAGGCCGAGCTGACCGCCTTCGGGCGCGTTGAGGGAGTAGGCCGCGTAGCTGTCGATGCCCTTGGCGCGGAACAGCGTGTCCGCGGTGAACTGCGCCTGGCCGCCGCTCTTCACGTAGCGGAACTCGCGGCCGACGACGCCGGCGCAGGGCGTACCTTCCAGGTCGTACTCGAAGCTCTTCAGCAGGCGGCCGTCGAGGCAGGTGGCGAGGGTGCGCATGCGCCGGCGCTCGGGTCCGGCGAAGATCGAGATCATCGTCGCGTCGACCCCCAGGATGCGGGCAAGGAATTGCGCGAGGTCGCCGAACACCGCGTCGCCGCCGGCGCCGGAAACGGCCAGGGCCGCGGCGCGCAGGGCGTCGGCTTCGCGTGAGCGATCCATGCGGGCTGCAGTCTAGCCGCCGCGGGGCCGCCCCGGGAGGGCTGTTACCCCCCGGCTACGATTGAAACAATCCGGTTACTTTTCCCCGGGTACGTACATGTAGCCCGCGCCGCGCACGGTGCGGATGGCGCGCGGGCGGTCGGGGTCGGCTTCCACCTTGCGCCGCAGGCGGGTGACGCGGATGTCGATCGAGCGGTCGAAGGGCTCCCACTCGCGGTTGCGCGTCATGGTGAGCAGCTGGTCGCGCGAGAGCACCTGGTTGGGTCGCTCGATGAACGCCTTGAGGAGATCGAACTCCATCGCCGTGAGCGGGATCTCGTTGCCCTTGGCGTCGGTGAGCTGCCGCGACTTCAGGTCGAGGAAGCAGCGGCCGATGCTTGTGCGGGTTTCCTTACCGGATAGCTTCCCCGCCTTCTGGGGTTCGATACGCCTTAAAACACTCTTCAGGCGTGCCCGCAGCTCGCGCGGGTCGAAGGGCTTGGCGATGTAGTCGTCGGCTCCGACTTCGAGTCCGGCGACCCGGTCGACCACGTCGCCCGCGCCGGTGACCATGATGATGGCGACGTCGTAGCGCTCGCGCACGAAGCGCGCGAGCGTCAGCCCGTCCTCGCCCGGCAGGCCGATGTCGAGCAGCACCGCGGCGGGCACCGCGCGCTCGAGCTCGCGGCGCATCTCCGCGCCGCTCGCCGCCTGCGCCACCTCGTAGCCGTGCTCGGAGAGGTACTCGACGAGCATGGTGCGAATCGTCGCGTCGTCGTCGACCACCAGGATGCGCGCGGATGCCATGGCGCCGATTTTATACAAGCCCGAAACAAACTGTTTCCCGGCCGAAATAGCCGCGATACGCGCGCCCCGTACGCTGCCATCCCATGAAAACCATCCTGAACTGGATCCACCAAAAGCTCTCCCGCGCCTGGCAGCGCCGGGAGCTGGAACGCGAGCTCGCCCACCTCGATGCCCGCATGCTGCGGGACATCGGCCTGGAGAGCTGGAAGAGCCCCGAGGGGGCGCGCCTCTGGGCGCTCCGTGCCGGGTACTACTGACAAGGGAGAACGCCATGAACGCAGCCGAATTTCCCGTCCACCGCCGCATCGCCATGACGCGCGGCAGCATCCTGCGCATCGAGGACGGCCTCGAGACGACGCTCCGCGTCGAGGTGGGCGCGGTGTGGCTCACCCAGGAAGGCGACGCCCGCGACCACTACCTCGGCGCCGGCGAGTCGTTCCGGCTCGACCGGGACGGCCTCGCCGTCGCCCATGCCACCCGCAGCGCCGTGCTCGAGCTCGTGGCACCGGCTCCCGCGCCGCGCGCCGTCTTTTTCACACTGAGGAGGAACCATGCAACCGTCGCCGCAGCATCTTGACACCGCCCGCTACGCGAAGTGCATCGAGGTCTCGAAGCGCGTGCGTTTCGACATCGAGCGCGACGTGATCCGCGGCCGCAAGCTCGATTTCTCGACCAAGTTCCTGCCCGACGGCCTCGCGCGCATGGACGCGCTGGCGTTCCTGTCCGCGGCCGAGAAACGCCTGGCGAGCCAGATCCAGGGGCGCACCTACGCCAACATGTTCGGCCTGGTCGAGCGCTTCATCGCGCCCAAGATCCTCGAGGTGAGCCGCGACCACGCGCTCGGCGACCAGACCGCCTTCGAGGCGCTGGTGCGCTTCACCGACGAGGAGCTCAAGCACCAGGAGCTGTTCCGGCGCATGGAGCGCCTGGCGGCCGAAGGCATGCCAGAGGGCTACAGCTTCCTGCCGCAGCCGAACGACGTCGCCGCCGCGGTGCTCGGGAAGTCGAGCTGGGCGGTGCTGGCGCTCATCTGCCACATCGAGCTCTTCGTGCTCGCGCATTATCGCCAGGCGATCGAGCCCGACGCCGCGCTCTCGGGGCTGTGGAAGGACGTCTTCACCTTCCACGCGCGCGAGGAGTCGCAGCACGCCATCCTCGACGAGCTGGAGTGGATGCGCGAGAACGAGCGCTTGGACGCAGCGCAGCGCGACCAGGGCGTGGACGATCTCATCGCCCTGGTGGGCGCGGTCGACGGCATCCTGCAGACGCAGGCGGCCGCCGATGCCCAGTACTTCATCGCCGTCACGCGCAACTTCCCGAAAGAGCAGTCCGGCCGGATCGGCAAGGCCTTCCTCGACGCCTACCGCTGGCAGTACATCGTCTCGGGAGTCAAGGACGAGCGCTTCAACCAGATCCTCGGCGGCATGATCAATGCTGGCCAGGCCGCCCGCATCGGCGCGGCGCTCGCTCCGATAGTGTCATGAGGGATGTGGCGTTTGCCCGGCTCGAGGCCGCGCACGCGCAGGCGGTGCAGGATTTCGTGCGCGCCTTGTCGCCGCAGTCGCGCCTCGAGCGCTTCTTCGCGCCGGTGGTCGAGCTCTCGCCGCGCGCGCTCGAGCGCCTGATCGGGGCGCCGGGCTTGAGCCTCGCCGCCTGGCACCACGGGCGCATCGTCGGCCTCGCGCAGTACGCGCTCGACGCCGGCGAGGCGGAGTTCGCCGTGGTCGTCGCCGAGGACTGGCGCGGCCGCGGCCTGGGCGAGGCGATGCTCGCACGGCTGCTTTCGGAGGCCCGCCGCTCGGGCATCCGCGCGATGGCGGGGCTGACCCTCGCCGGGAACCGCGCCATGCGCGCCCTGGCGCGAAAGCTCGGCTTCGTCCTGCGCCGCGACGCGGACCCCGACCTGCTGCGCATGGAGCGGGAGCTTGCCGCCACATGACGCCGACGCAGATCGAGCTGGTGCAGGAGAGCTGGGCGCGCGCTGCCCCGCAGGCGCAGGCGCTGGCCGCGCTCTTCTACGAGCGGCTGTTCGCGCTGGACCCGGCGCTCAGGCCCCTTTTCCGGGGCGACATGGCCGCGCAGGGCCGCAAGCTGACGACGATGATTTCCTATGCCGTCAGGGGCTTGAATCGCATCGAGGCGCTGCAGCCGGGCCTGGAGGCGCTCGGGCAGCGCCACGCCGGCTACGGCATCCGGGAGGACCACTACGCCACGGTGGGCGAAGCGCTGCTCGCGACGCTGCGCCAGGGACTCGGCGAGGCGTTCACCGACGAAATCCGGCAGGCGTGGGCGAGCGCCTACGCGACGCTCGCGGCGGCCATGAAACCCGCGCCGCTCAGGCAGGCGGCATGAGCACCCTCGAGCGAGCGATCGCGGGATTCCTGCGCCACCGCGGCGATTCGCTCGCGCTTGCCCGCGAGGCAGGGCGCGAGGCGCCGGGCCTGGCTGCCGCGCACCTCTTCGAGGCCCTGCTGCTTCTCTGCAGCCGCGACCGGCGCGACTTCGAGGCTGCCGCAGGCGCGCTGGAGCGCGCCCGGTCGTTGACGAAGAATCCCCAAGAAGCTGCGCAGGAGGCCGCGGCGGCGGCCGCGGCCGGGGGCGACTACGCGCAGGCGTGCCGGATCCTCGACGAGGCGCTCGCCGAGGACCCGCGCGACGTCGTCGCGCTCGGCGTGGCGCAGGTCTTCGACTATTTCCTCGGCAACGCCGCGGCGCTGCGCAGCCGCAGTGCGAGCGCGCTCGCGCACTTCCGCGAAGGCGACCCGCACTACCACGCGGTGCTGTCCATGCATGCATTCGCGCTGCAGGAGTGCGGCGAGTACGCGCCGGCGGAGGAGGCCGCGCGGCGCGCGGCGCAGATCGAGCCGCTCGACCTGCGCGCCTGGCACGCCGCAGCCCATGTGCTCGAGATGCAGGGGCGGGTCGAAGAGGGCCTGCGCTGGCTCGATGCAGCGGAACCCTGGTCGCGGGAAGCCGGCGGCGCCGCGACGCACCTGTGGTGGCACCGGGCGCTGCTGCATCTGCAGCTCGGCGACGCCGGCGGCGCGCTCGCGGTGTACGACCGGCGCATCACGGGGACCGGCCTGTCCGAGCTGATCGACGCCTCGGCGCTCCTCTGGCGGCTGCGCCTCGCCGGGGTGAAGCTCGGGGAAAGGTTCGCCGCCCTCGCGCTGCGCTGGGCGCCGCATGCCGAGGACGCGCACTGCGCCTTCAACGACGCGCACGCGATGATGGCCTTCGCGGGGGCGGGGCGCTGGGACCTCGCCGCGCGGCTGCTGGCCGCGCAGGAGCGGCGCCTCGCCGCCGGCCGCACCAGCGCCAACTACGACATGACGCGGCTGGTCGGGCTGCCCGCCAGCCGCGCGATCGCCGCCTACGGCGGCGGCGACATGGCCGCGGCGGAAGCGCTGCTGCGCTCGCTGCCGCCGGTGGCGCATCGCATCGGCGGCAGCCACGCGCAGCGCGACGTCTTCCACCTCACCCGCGCCGCCGCACAGCGGTGGCATCATGCCTCCTTGAAGGATCGCCATGGCGCAATCTTTCCGCACCGCCTTGCCGCAGCTTGACGGCAGCCTCTGGCTGACCGACGGCGGCATCGAGACCACCCTCATCTTCCGCGAGGGGCTCGAGCTGCCCGATTTCGCCGCGTTCCACCTGCTGAAGACCGCCGAGGGCGAGGCGGCGCTGCGCAGGTACTTCCGCACCTACGCCGATCTCGCGCGGCGCTTCGGGACCGGGTTGATCCTCGAGAGCGCTACCTGGCGCGCGAGCCCGGACTGGGCCGGGAAGCTGGGCTATGACGCCCGTGACCTGAACGCCCTCAACCGGAAGGCAGTTTCGATCCTGGAAGACATCCGCAAGGAATACGCGCAAACCCCCACCGCCATCAGCGGCTGCCTCGGCCCGCGCGGCGACGGCTACAACCCGGCGCGGCGCATGACGGAGAAAGAGGCCGAGGCCTACCACGGCACGCAGGTCGGCGTGTTCGCCGACAGCGCCGCCGACCTGGTGACCGCCATTACGATGAACTACGTCGAGGAGGCCGTCGGCATCGCGCGCGCGGCGCGCAAGGCCGGCATGCCGGCGGTGATCTCGTTCACCGTCGAGACCGACGGCCGGCTGCCCACCGGGCAGTCCCTGCAGGAGGCGATCGAGCAAGTCGACGCCACCACGCTCAACCACCCTTCCTACTACATGATCAACTGCGCGCACCCGACGCATTTCGAGCGCCTTTTCCTGAAGGGCGGATCGTGGATCAAGCGGGTAAAGGGACTAAGGGCCAACGCCTCGCGCATGAGCCACGCCGAGCTGAACGAGGCGCCGGTGCTCGACGCCGGCGACCCGGCCGAGCTCGGCGGGCAGTACGCCTCGCTGAAGCGGCGCCTGCCTCAGCTCAACGTGATGGGAGGCTGCTGCGGCACCGATCACCGCCATGTCGAGCACATGGCGCTCGCCTGCAAACCGTTATGGGGTCAGAGCAACTAACGCGATTGCTCTTAATTGTTCTGACCCCGTTTTTCAGCGAGCGGTCTGTAACGCGGCGATGCGTTCCTCGATCGGCGGGTGGCTTGCGAAAAGGCCGAGGAACTTGGACTTGCTCTGCTTGATGCCGTGCGCCTCGAAGGCCTGCGGCAGCTCGCCGGCGGGCACGCCGCCCAGGCGCGCAAGCGCGTTGATCATGGGCCGCGGGCTGCCCAGCAGCTGCGCGGAGCCGCGGTCGGCGCGGAACTCGCGCTGGCGCGAGAACCAGGCGACGATCATCGAGGCGAGGATGCCCAGCACGATCTGCGCCACCAGCGAGGCGATGAAGAAGCCCGGGCCGACGCCGCGCTCGGTGCGGAAGATCACCTTGTCGACGAAGAAGCCGATGATGCGCGACAGGAAGATCACGAAGGTGTTGACCACGCCCTGGATGAGCGTGAGGGTCACCATGTCGCCGTTGGCGACGTGGGCGATCTCGTGGCCGAGCACCGCCTCGACCTCTTCCTTGCTCATGGACTGGAGCAGCCCGGTCGAGACCGCGACGAGCGACGAGTTCTTGAACGCGCCGGTGGCGAAGGCGTTCGGCGCGCCCTCGAAGATGGCGACTTCCGGCATGCCGATGCCGGCCTGCCGGGCGAGCTTCTCCACCGTCTGCACCAGCCAGTATTCCGTGGTGCCCTCGGACCCGTCGATGACCCTCGCGCCGGTGGAGCTCTTGGCCATCCACTTTGAGATGAGCAGCGAGATGCCGGCGCCGGTGAAGCCGATCACCGCCGAGAACACCAGCAGGCCCACCGGGTCGATGCCTTCGGCGGTGAGGAAGTTGCCCAGGCCGAAGACGTTGATGATCACCGACAGCACCACCAGGACGGCGATGTTCGTGGCGAGGAACAGGAAGATGCGTTTCACTTGTTCTCCTTTATGGGGTCCTACGTCGGGGCGCAATCCGGGATTTCAAGACCTGGATCTCAAGAGCGCCCGCGCTCCCTTCTCCGCTATGACATAGGTCGGGGCGTTGGTGTTCCCCGAGGTGATGCGCGGCATGATGGAGGCGTCGATCACCCGCAGCCCCGCCACCCCGCGCACGCGCAGCTCGTCGTCGACCACCGCCATCGGGTCGCTGCCCATCTTGCACGTGCCGACGGGGTGGAAGATGGTGGTTCCCAGCTCGCCCGCCGCCTTTTGCAGCTCAGTGTCCGATTGAGCGGTGAATCCAGGCCGGAATTCTTCCGGCTCGTACTTCGCCAGCGCCCTGGCCGCCATGATGCGCCGGGTGAAGCGCATGCCGTCCACGGCGACCTTCCGGTCTTCTGCCGCGGAGAGGTAGTTCAGCTTGATGTCAGGATAGGCGGCCGGATCGGGGGAGGTGACGCGTACCCAGCCGCGCGAGCCCGGCCGCAGGTTGCACACGCTCGGCGTGATGGCGGGGAAGCTGTGCAGCGGATCGCCGAACTTGTCGAGCGAGAGCGGCTGCACGTGCCACTCGATGTTGGGCGTGGGCTCCGCCGGGTCGCTCCTCGCGAAGGCGCCGCACTGCGAGGGCGGCATGGTGAGCGGCCCGGTGCGCAGCACGAGGTACTCCAGCGCCATCGCCGCCTTTCCCCACCAGCGGTTGGCGATGCCGTTCAGCGTCTTCGCGTTCTTCACCTTGTACTGCATGCGGATCTGCAGGTGGTCCTGCAGGTTCTCTCCCACGCCCGGCAGATCGTGCACTACAGGAATCTGCAATCCATTGAGCAAACCGGCGGGGCCGATCCCCGACAGCTGCAGAAGCTGCGGCGAGCCGATGGCGCCGGCGGCGAGGATTGTTTCCCGCTTCGCCGCGGCAAACACCTTCTCGCCGCCCAGGATGAATTCCAACCCTTCAGACTGCAAGTGCGAAAACCTGATCTTCGTTGCGTGCGCGCCCGTGACCACTTTCAGGTTGGGGCGATGCAGCACCGGCCGCAGGAAGGCGCGCGTGGCGCTCCAGCGCCGGCCGCGGCGCTGGTTCATCTGGAAGTAGGCGCTGCCGAAGTTGTCGCCCCGGTTGAAGCACCCGACCCTGGGGATGCCGCATTCCTCGGCGGCCTCGCGCCAGGCGTCGATGATGTCCCAGCGCACGCGCGGGTTCTCCACGCGCACCTCGCCGCCTGCGCCGTAGGTGTCCGTGGCCCCGCCCTCGAAGTCCTCCAGAGATTGAAAAATCGGCAGAACCTCGTCCCATGACCATCCCCGGTTGCCGAGGGAAGCCCAGTGGTCCCAGTCGGCCTTCTGGCCGCGCATGTGGATCATGGCGTTGATCGAGGAGCAGCCGCCGAGCCCGCGCCCGCGCGCGTAGTGGATCGAGCGCCCGGCGAGGTGCTCGTCGGGCGTGGTCTTGTAGCACCAGTCGGTGCGCGGGTTGGCGATGGTGTAGAGGTAGCCGACCGGGATGTCGATCCAGAACCAGTCGTCCTTCCCGCCGGCTTCCAGGAGGAGGACCTTTGTCGAAGGATCCTTCGAGAGGCGGTTGGCGAGCAGGCACCCGGCGCTGCCCGCGCCGACGATCACGTAGTCGAAGCTGCCGAAATTGCGCACGCCGCCCCCTCGGAATATTGTATCGGCCGGGGAAAGGGGAAATGGGGCCGCTCGCGCAGTCGCTGGAGGAGCTCAAGTCGCATTTCGACGCGCAGGGCGCGTGGGACATCGCCGCGCTCGCTGGCTCGAGCGCCCATGTGCGGCTTGCCGCCGCGCTCGCCGACCTGGGCGAGTTCGACCCGCGGCGCATGCGCATCCCCGCCCAGATCGCCTTCTGGCTCAACGTCTACAACGCCTGCGTGCTGCGCGACCTGCGGGAATTCGAGGCGGGCGAGTTCTTCACCCGCGAGCGGCTGCGCATCGCCGGCCATGCCTGGTCGCTCGACGACATCGAGCACGGCCTGCTGCGCGGCAACGCGCCCAAATACATGAGCTTCTCCGCGCCGATGAGGAAGGCCGACCCGCGCCTTGCGCTCGCGCCGGTCACCTTCGACGAGCGCAGCCACTTCGCCCTGTACAGCGCCTGCCGCTCCTCGCCGCCGCTGCGCGTCTTCCACGCCGAGCGCATCGAGGACCAGCTCGAGGACGCTTCGCGCGACTACGTGCGCGCCACCGTGCGCGTCAAGGAGGAGGGCGCCAAGGTCAAGGTGCCGAAGCTCTTCCAGTGGTACACCGAGGACTTCGGCGGATCCGACGGCGTGCTGCAGTTCGTGGTGGCGCGCCTGGACGACGATTCGGTCGAGCTCATCGATCGCCGCCAGGGCCGGGTCAGGATAAAGTACCTGGACTACGACTGGACGCTGAACCGACTGGAGACCCAACCATGACCCTCGATCAGTTCGCGCGCGAATGCCGCGACATCCTCAGGCAGGACCCTGGCCCGGCGGGCCGCCGCAAAATCTCCGCGCGCCTGGCGCAGCTTCTGCTCGACCAGCCTTTCGTTTCCTCCCTCCTCAAGGATTCCACTCCCGAGCGCCAGGTGGTCTACGAGGACCCCGACCTCGGCTTCTGCATCCTCGCCCACAACTACGCCGGCCCGAAGGACTCCCCGCCGCACGACCACGGGCCCTCCTGGGCGATCTACGGACAGGCGAAGGGCGAGACGGAGATGACCGACTTCGAGCGCGTCGCCGAGCCCGGGGAGGGCCAGCCCGGCAAGGCGCGCCCCACCCGCACCTACAAGCTCACCCCGGGCGTCGCGCACGTGTACAACGAGAAGGACCTGCACTCCCCCCGCCGCCGCGGCCCGACGCAGCTCATCCGCATCGAGGGCCTGAACATGGATCGCATCAAGCGCGCGCGCTTCGACACCGTCGCGTAGCCGCGCGGCCTTACTGGATCACGTGGTCGGCGCGTGCCAGCAGTGCTTTCGGCACCGCGAGGCCGATCGACGCCGCCGTCCTGAGGTTCACCACCAGCTCGAACTTGGAAGGCTGCTCCACGGGCAGGTCCTGCGGCCGCGCGCCTTTCAGAAGCCGGTCGACGTACGACGCCGAGCGGTAGAAAAGGGCCGGGAAATCCGGTGCATAGGAGGCGAGGGCGCCGGACTCGACGTAGCCGCGCCACCCGGCGATGCACGGGACGCGCGCCGCGAGCGCCGCGTCGGCGACGATCTTGCGAAAACCCACCATGCGGGGATCGACGATGACCAGCAGCGCGTCTGGACGCTCGCGCGGCAGCGCCGCGAGCGTGGCCGCGAGATCGGACGCCTCGCGCACGGGCCGGGCATCGACCTGGAGGCCGAGGCTGCGCGCCGCTTCCCGCGCCTGGACCCACTCCCGCTCCGAGACGGCGTCGTGCGCGTTCCAGATCACCGCGATACGGCGTGCCGCCGGCAAGATCTCCCGCAGCAGCTCGATGCGCTTCGCGCCGAGGTCGGGCGAGATGAACGACAAGCCGGTGACGTTGCCGCCGGGGCGCGCGTAGGACGTCACCAGCCCCGAGTGCACCGGGTCGCCCGCGACCGTGACCACGACAGGGATGGTGCTGGTGGCGCCCTTGGCTGCGGCCGCCGCTTCGCCGCTGACCACCACGATCACGTCGACGCGCAGCGCGACCAGCTCGCGCGCGAGCTCGGGCAGGCGCGCGAGCTCGCCGTCGGCGCCGCGGTACTCGATGACGAGATTGCGTCCCTCCCGGTACCCCAGCGCGTGCATCCCTGCGAGGAACGCGGCGCGCTCGGGCGAGGGCTTGTCCTCGATCGCGTGGATGTGCAGATAGCCGAGCCGGGCGATGCCGGGCCTGGGCTGCGCCGACAGCAGCCGGGGCAGGCAAAGCGGCGAAAGCGCGAGGAGGGCCAGCGTCCGGCGGCGGGCGTTCATGCGTGTCCTTGCGGGAGCGTGGCATTCTAGGCTCATGTTGCGGATCGGCGTGGACCTGGGCGGTACCAAGATCGAGGCCATCGCCCTCGACGCGTCGGGCAAGGAAGTCTTTCGCAAGCGGGTTCCCACGCCCAAGGGCGACTACGCTGGCACGCTTCAACAGATAAAGGCTTTGATAGAAGAGATAGGCGAAGGCACCGTGGGCATCGGCATCCCGGGGGCTCTCTCGCGTGTTACCGGCCTGGTGAAGAACGCCAACTCGACCTGGCTGATCGGCAAGCCTCTGCAGCAAGATCTTGAACAAATGATTCAACGACCGATCAGGATCGAGAACGATGCCAACTGCTTCACCCTGTCCGAGGCGGTCGACGGGGCAGGAAAGGGCGCCGAGGTGGTGTTCGGCGTCATCCTTGGTACGGGAGTCGGCGGTGGAATCGCAGTGCGCGGCAAAGTGCTGACCGGCCCGAACGCGATCGCCGGCGAGTGGGGCCACAACCCGCTGCCGCTGCCCACGGCCGAAGACCTGCCGCTGCCCCCCTGCTATTGCGGCCGGGCGGGCTGCATCGAGACCTACCTGTCGGGCCCGGGTCTCTCGCGCGACCATGAAAGGCTGACCGGTCAGAAACTGGAGGCCGAGGAGGTAGTAAAGCATGAGAAAACCCTGCTTCGTTACACCGAAAGGCTCGCCAGGGCGCTCGCCGGGGTGATCAATGTGCTCGATCCGGACGTGATCGTGCTGGGCGGTGGAATGTCGAACGTGGCGCGGCTGTATACCGATGTGCCGCGCCTGTGGACCCGGAGCGTGTTCTCCGACCACGTGGCGACCCGCCTGGCGCGCAACGCCCACGGCGATTCCAGCGGGGTCCGGGGAGCAGCCTGGCTGTGGGACTAGAGGGGAGGGAAGGATGAAATCCAGGTTTCTGCTTCTATCGGCCGTCTTCGTTTCCTCCGCGGCCCTGGCCGGGCCGGAGAAGGTGAAGTTTCCGAACGACTACCTGAAGGGCGTTCTCTACCAGACGCTCGACCGGCCCGATGCCAAGCAATACCGCGAGCTCTACGCGCCGGCCGCCGCGGTCGAGGCGGTGCGCAAGGGACAGCCGATTCCCCACGGGACGGTGCTTACGCTCGTGCAGTGGAGCGTGCAGCAGGACGAGAAGGGCAACCCGATCAAGGACGCGAACGGCCGCTTCATCAAGAAGGACATCATCGGCCACACCGTGATGCAGAAAGAGAGCGGCTGGGGCGCCGACTATCCCGCCGGCTGGCCGCGCAACGGCGAGTGGGAATACGCGGTCTTCACGGCGAGCGGCCAGCCCAACCCCAAGGGCAACGCGAACAACAAGGCCTGCTTCACCTGCCACCTGCCGCACGCGAAGCAGGACTTCGTCATCTCGCTCGCCAAGCTGAACAACACCTTCCCGGCAGCCGGGCAGTCGCTGGCGAAAGGCGTGAAGGGCGATGTCAGCATCGCCTCCTTCGCCTTCCTGCCGGCGAGGGTGAGCGCGATGGCCGGCAAGGCGCTGACGTTCTTCAACGCCGACGACACGCCGCACCAGATCAGCGTCGCCGGCGGGCCGAGGACCGAGGTCTTCCTGCGCGGCCAGAAGGCCTCGCTCACCATCGACAAGGCCGGCGAGTACAGCTACATCTGCGGCCTGCATCCCTCGATGAAGGGCGTCATCGAGGTAAAGTAAGTGCAGTCAAGTGAACAATGCACCAAGGCGGCGTGACGTGCGACATTTGGCAACGCACCGCAGCAACGACTAGCCTGCGAGCGTGACGTACAAGAGGAGGAATCCCATGAACCGCCGCGCCCGCAGCACCCTGACCACCGCGCTCTTCGCCTTCGCCCTGTCCGCTTCCGCGCACAATGGGGCGAAGCTCGGCCAGGTGCACTTCAAGGTCGAGTGCAACGAGGCCGCGCAGGCGGAATTCAACGTCGCCATGGCCTATTACCACTCCTTCGCCTGGGGCCAGATGCAGGCGCCGCTCGAGCGGGTGCTCAAGGCCGACCCGGCCTGCGGCATGGCGCACTGGGCTCGGGTGCTCGCCTCGCTCAACAACCCGTTCGCCTGGCCGACCATCATCCCGGCGGCGGCGCTGGAAGAGGGGCCCCGGATCCTCGAGACGGCCGAGCGCACCGGACTGAAATCCAGGCGCGAGCGCGACTACGTGGCGGCGCTCGGTGCCTTCTTCTCCGACCAGGACAAGCTCGACCACAAGGCGCGCGCCAAGGCGCTCGAGTCGGCTTTCGAGCGGCTCATGCGCGCTTACCAGCGCGACCAGGAGGCGGCGACGCTGTACGCGCTCGTCCTTTCGGCCAACTTCGACCCGACCGACAAGAAATACACCAACCAGCTCAAGGCGGCGAAGATCCTGGAGAAGGTCTTCCTCGACCAGCCCGACCACCCGGGCGCCGCGCACTACCTGGTCCACAGCTACGACTATCCGCCGATCGCGAAGAGGGGCCTCGAGGCGGCGCGGCGCTACAGCAAGATCGCCCCCGATGCCCCGCATGCGCTGCACATGCCTTCCCACATCTTCACGCGCGTGGGGGCCTGGCGCGAGTCGATCGAGGCGAACCGCGCCTCGGCAGGGGCCGCCGGCGACAAGGGCTTCGACAAATGGCACGCCTATGACTACATGGTGTACGCCCACCTCCAGCTCGGCGAGCAGGAAGCCGCGCGCAGCGTGGTCGAGGAGGCGCTGAAGAACCCGGCGCGCGTCGACCATCCCGCCAGCGCGTACGCTTATGCCGCGATGCCGGCGCGCCTCGCGCTCGAGCGCGCGGCATGGAAGGAGGCGGCGGGGCTCGAGCTGGTTGCCGGCTATCCGTGGAAGAAATACACGTTCGCGGAGGCCGTCAACGCGTACGCCCGCGGAATCGGCGCCGCGATGAGCGGCGACGCCGCTGCGGCTCGGGCGCAGGCGGAGCGGCTCGACACGCTGCGCGAGGCGACCAAGGTGCCCTACTGGGCCGAGCAGATCGCCATCCAGGCGGACGTGGTGAAGGGCCTGGCGCTGCGCGCCGAGGGCGACGACAAGCAGGCGCTCGCGACGCTGCGCGCGGCGGCGAAGCGCGAGGACGCCAGCGAGAAGCACGTCGTCACGCCCGGGCCGATAGTGCCGGCGCGCGAGGTGCTCGCCTACGTGCTGCTCGACAAGGGCGAGGCGAAGAGCGCGCTGCGCGAGTTCGAGGCGGTGCTCGGCAAAGAGCCCAACCGCCTGCGCGCGCTCGCCGGGGCCGTCCAGGCCGCCGAGCGCTCGAACAACCGCAGGAAGGCGAAGGAGTACGCCGCCAGGCTGCCTATTTAGAGCTTTCGCGCAGGACGATGCGGGCGTTGCGCTGGAAGGTCCAGTAGGCCCACGCCCAGTCGATCAGCACCACCAGGCGGTTGCGGAAGTTGATGAGGAAGTAGATGTGCGCGAGCAGCCAGGTGAGCCACGCCGGGTAGCCCGAGAGGTGCAGCCTGCCGATCATCGCCACTGCGGCGTTGCGCCCGATGGTGGCGAGCTGGCCGTAGTCCTTGTATCTGAAGCTGCGGCGGGGCTTCTTCTCCATTGAAAGACGGATGTTCCTGGCTGCATGCCTGCCCATCTGCTTGGCCGCGGGGGCGATGCCCGGAACGCCCTCGACCAGGGCGAGGTCGCCGAGCACGTACACCTCGGGATGGCCGGGAAGCGAAAGGTCGGGCTCGACGCGCACGCGTCCGGCCCGGTCGAGCGGCACGCCGAGCGAGCGCCCCAGCGGCGAGGCGCTCACGCCCGCGGCCCAGATCACCGTCTTCGCGGCGATCCTCTCGTCGCCGATCGACACGCCCTCGGCATCGACGCCGGTGATCCTTTTCTCCAGGAACACGGCCACCCCCAGGCGCTCGAGCTGCCGGCGCGCCTTCTCGGAGAGGTCGGGCGTGTAGGGCGGCAGCACGCGCGCGCCGGCCTCGACCAGGATGACGCGCGCGTTGCGCGGGTCGAAGCGCCGGAACTCCCCGCGCAGCGTGTGGCGCGCGATCTCGGCGAGCGTGCCGGCGAGCTCGACGCCGGTCGCGCCGGCGCCGATGACGACGAAGGTGAGCCAGGCGGCGCGGCGCGCGGCATCGGTCTCGCGCTCGGCGTGCTCGAAAGCGAGCAGGATGCGCGCGCGGATGTCGAGCGCGTCCTCGAGCGTCTTCAGGCCCGGCGCGAAGCGCGCCCACGCATCGTTGCCGAAGTAGTTGTTGACCGTGCCGGTGGCGACGACCAGGTAGTCGTAATCGACGTGCGCGCCATCCTCCAGGAAGATTTTCTTTTCTTGAACGTCTATCCGTTGCACTTCCGCGAGCAGGACCGTGGCGTTCTCCTGCTTCGCCAGGATGTGCCGGATCGGCCCGGCGATCGCCGGCGCCGCCAGGCCCGCGGTCGCGACCTGGTAGAGCAGCGGCGTGAAGAGGTGGTGGTTGGTGCGGTCGATGACGGTGATTTCGGCGGGTGCGCGGCGCAATCCCTGCGCCGCCCACAGCCCGCCGAAGCCGCAGCCGAGGATGACGACGCGGGGCTTCATCGCAGGAGGCCCATGCCACGCATCGCTTCGCCGTTCAGCGGCAGCCATTGGCGCAGGGAGCGCACCAGCGGCGGCGCGCCCAGCAGCTTGACGCAGCCCTCGCGCAGCGCCGCCGCCAGCGGCCGCCGGCCCAGCACGACTTCGGTGAACGCCCGCAGGTCGGCGGCCACCACGACGTCGGTCTCGTAGCCGGGATCCTTGACGCAGATCTCCACCTCCCCGGGCGCCTGCGCGAGGAGCCACCAGCTGCGGCGCAGCACGCGCGCGCCGCGCGGCAGGCCGTGAAAGTCGAAGCGCAGCACGACGCGACGGCCGATGTCCGGCGGCAGCCGCAGGGAGCGGCGCAGGCTCCACATGAGCAGCTTGTCGTCGAGCGCCTCGTCCGCCAGCACGCCGGTGCGCCAGTGCTGCGCCCACAGGCCCATCTGCTCGACGAGCGGGCGCAGCGCGTCGCCGGCGTCGGTGAGGCGGTAGCCGTCCGCGCCATTGCGGATGATGCCGGCGCGCTCTAGCTCGCGCAGCCGCTCCGTCAGCAGTCCGCGCGACATGAGCGGGACGCCGCGCGCGATGTCGTTGAAGCGCGAGCTGCCGTACATCAGCTCGCGCAGCACGAGCGGCATCCAGCGCTCGCACAGCACCTCGGCCGCCATGGCGACCGGGCAGAACTGGCCGTAGGGCTTGCCCATGCCGCCAGTTTAGTTCAGATATTGAACTGGCCTGGGCGGCGCGCCGGGGGCAACCTGCCCGCATGAGCGACCTCTCCACGATCAAGGACCGGCAGCGCGGGATGTGGGCCGCCGGCGACTACGCGGCGGTGGCGACGCCGCTTCTCATCACCTCCGAGCTGCTGTGCGAGGCGGAGGACCTGCGCGCGGGGCGCAAGGTCCTCGACGTCGCGGCCGGCAGCGGCAATACCGCGCTCGCCGCCGCGCGGCGCAGGTGCGAGGCCGTCGGCGTCGACTACGTTCCGGCGCTGCTCCAGCGCGCGCGGGAGCGCGGCGCCGTCGAGCGGCTCGAGCTGCGCCTGGAAGAGGGCGACGCGGAGAACCTGCCTTTCGGCGACGGCGCCTTCGACTACGTGCTCTCGACCTTCGGCGTCATGTTCGCCCCCGACCAGCCGCGCGCGGCGAGCGAGCTCGCGCGCGTCTGCCGCAGCGGCGGACGCATCGGCCTCGCCAGCTGGACACCCGAGGGATTCATCGGGCAGTGGTTTCAGCTCGGCGCGCGCTATGCTCCGCCGCCCGCGGGCGTCCGCTCGCCCCTTGCGTGGGGAACCGAGGCGGGGTTGCACGAGCTGCTCGGCGATGCCGGGACGATGCGCTTCTCGAAGCGCGAGTACGTCATGCGCTATCGCTCTCCCGGGCACTGGCTGGCGTTCTTCCGCGCCAACTTCGGGCCGACGCGGCAGCTCTTCGAGAGCCTGGACGAGGCCGGCGGCAAGGCATTCGAGGGCGAGCTGCTGGCGCTGGTACGGCGGTTCAACCGCTCGGGCGACGAAACCGTGGTGCTGCCCGTCGAGTACCTCGAAGCGCTCATCGACCGGAAATAGAATGAGGCATGCAGATCGCAGCCGGCCTGTCCGGGACCGCCGAGCTGGTGGTGGCCGAGGAGCACACCGCGCCGAGCATCGGCAGCGGCAAGGTGCATGTTCTCGCCACGCCGGTGATGATCAACCTCATGGAAGCGGCCGCGCTCGCCGCGGTCGAGCACCTCCTGCCGCCGGGCCAGCAGAGCCTGGGCACGCGCCTGGACGTGCACCACGTCGCCGCGACGCCGGTGAGGATGAAGGTCCGCGCGACGGCCACTGTGGAAAGGGTCCTGGAGAGAAGAATTTTCTTCAGGGTCGAGGCGCACGACGAAAAAGACCTGATCGGCCACGGCACGCACGAGCGCGTGGTGGTGGACGTCGCCAAGTTCGACGCCCGGGTCCAGCGCAAGCTCAATAGGGCCTAGCGCCGAACAGCCAGGCGTGCAGGAGAAGGAAGGCGGCGAACAGGACGACACCGAGCGCCGGGCGCAGCCAGCCGATCTCGCGCCACACGATGCGGTTGCGGCCCTGGACGATGGCGACGAACGGGATGTTGGAGGTCACGGCGGCGAAGCGCTGGAAATCGGCGTTGCCTTTCTTTCGCAGGTCCATCAGGACAGTACCTAGCGCGGCGAGCAGGAGGAACCCGCCGAAGAAGAGGATCGACTTCAGGTCGGCACGCGCAAGGATGTGCGCGCCTGCCCACAGCATGACCCCCCACATCAGCGGGTGGCGCGTGATGCGGATCATGCCGCGCGCCGGGTCCTCGCTCTTGAGCAGCTTCTCCGCGCCGACCAGGCTCGGGTTGCGCCAGTAGCCGCACGCGATCAGGACGAAGGCGATGGGCATCACGATCACGGGCAGCAGCCGCAGCGGCGTCCAGAGCAGCGCCTCGCGCGGCGCCTCGACGTAGGCCCAGATCATCCAGCCCAGGGTGAGGAAGGCGACCAGCGAGTACAGGCCGCGGTAGGGCCATTCCCCGATGGCGTTCACCAGTGCCGGGCGCAGCGGCGTGCTGGTGACGAAATGCGTGACGAGGAAGGCGCCGGTGGCAAGCGCGAGTAGGGCGGTCGGGTCCATGGCGGGTATCCCCCTGTTCCGCTCATTCTCCCAGTTCCGCGAGGAAGCGGCGCACCAGGTCCTCGAGATCCTCGCGCGGCCCGAACAGCGCCGCCTCTTCCGGCGCCAGCGCGCCGAGGATCATCCCCAGGTACACGATCGCGAAGACGACCGCGACGAGCGTCACATTGTTCTTGCGGTGGTCAGGGGGTGAGCGCCTTGGTGACGATCTCCGCGACGTCCTTCGACAGGCCGTCGGCGTCGCGGATGCGCTCGAGCGCCGCCTTTGCCTTCTGCTGCCGGGCCGGGTCGAAGCGCTTCCAGCGGTCGAAGCCGCGCGCCATGCGCGCCGCCACCTGCGGGTTGAGCTTGTTCAGCGCCAGCACCTGGTCGGCGAGGAAGGCGTAGCCGCCGCCGTCGGCGGCGTGGAAGCGCACGTGGTTCGCCGAGAAGCCGCGGATGAGCGCGTAGACCTTGTTCGGCACCTTGAGGTCGAAGGCGGGGTGCCCGAGCAGGGCCTTCACCGTATTCAACGTCGCCGGAAGCCGTGAGCCCGCCTGAACGGCGAGCCACTTGTCGACCACCAGCGGCTCGCCCTGCCACTTCGCGTAGAACGCGTCGAGCGCGCCCTGGCGCTCGGGGCAGTCGAGGCCGGCGAGCACGCCGAGCGCCGCCATCGCGTCGGTCATGTTGTCGGCGCCGCGGAACTGCGCCTCGGCGAGCGCCGACAGGCCGAGCTCGCCCAGGTAGCCCAGGCACAGGTTGCGCAGCGCGCGGCGCCCGGCGGATGCCGCGTCCGGGGAATAGGGGGCCTTGCTCGCCAGCTTTTCGTATTTCGACAGAAAGTCTTCTTTCAAGGACCGAGCGAGCTCCCGCCGCAGCATGTTGCGCGCCTCGTGCAGCGCATCGGGCTCGACGGCTTTCATCTGCTCCGCGAGGAAGGTCTCGGAGGGCAGCGCCAGCACTTCGGCGACGAACGCCGGATCGCGGTCGGAGAGCACGCGGCGCACCGCCTCGACGAAGGCGCCGGTGGGCTCGCCCCCGCGCTCGAGGATCACGCGGGTGGCGAGGCGCTGGGCGGCCTCCCAGCGGTTGAAGGCGTCGTCGTCGTGCGCGAAGAGATGCAGCAGCTCGTCCTCGCTGTACGGGTAGTCGAGGATCACCGGCGCGGAAAAGCGGCGCAGCAGCGAAGGAACCGGCCTTTGCTTCGCCGCGAAGGTGAACTTCTCCTCGACCTGCTTGAGGGAAAGGACTTCCTCGCGCTCGCCGATCTTCACTGCGAAGGGGATGTGGAACGGCGGGTTCATCGACTGCCTGACGCTCAGGACGTATTCGCCCTTCTCGAACGTTCCACTGCAATCCAGAACCGGCGTCCCCGCCACGTCGTACCAGCGCCGGAACTGGGAGAGGTCGACGCCGGAGGCGTCCTGCATCGCCTGCACGAAGTCGTCGCAGGTGACCGCCTGGCCGTCGTGGCGCTCGAAGTACTTGCGCATGCCGGCCTGGAACTTCTCCTCGCCGAGGAGCGTGTGCTGCATGCGCACCACTTCCGCGCCCTTCTCGTACACCGTCATGGTGTAGAAGTTGCGGATCTCCATGTAGGACTGCGGCCGCACCGGGTGCTTCATCGGCCCGGCGTCCTCGGGGAACTGCCCGGCGCGCAGGCCGCGCACCTCCTGGATGCGCGTCACGGCGCGCGAGTAGGTGTCGGCGCCGTACTCCTGGTCGCGGAACACCGTCAGGCCCTCCTTGAGGGAGAGCTGGAACCAGTCGCGGCAGGTGACGCGGTTGCCGGTCCAGTTGTGGAAGTATTCGTGCGCCACCACGCGGTCGATGTTGAGATAGTCGACGTCGGTCGCGGTGTCCGCGCGCGCGAGCACGTACTTGGTGTTGAAGATGTTGAGGCCCTTGTTCTCCATCGCGCCGGAGTTGAAGTCGCCGACCGCGACGATCTTGTACTGGTCGAGGTCGAGCGAGAGCCCGAAGCGCTCCTCGTCCCACTTCATGGCGCGCTTCAGGCAGTCCATCGCCCAGCCCGCCTGGTCGAGCTTCCCGGGCTCGACATAGACGAACAGGTCCTTGTCCTTGTACTTGTCTCTCAGAACCTCCAGGTTCGCCGCCACCAGCGCGAAGAGATACGAGGGCTTGGGAAACGGGTCCTCGAACCTCGCCCAGCCCTCGCCCGAGGCCACGAGGTTGCCGTTCGACAGCAGCACCGGGTATTTCTCCGGGTCGGCGCGGACCGTGGTCGTGTAGCGCGCCATCACATCGGGGCGGTCGATGAACCAGGTGATGCGCCGGAACCCTTCGGCCTCGCATTGCGTGACGAAGCCGTGCTTCGTCGCGTACAGGCCCTCGAGCTTGGTGTTCTTCTGCGGCACGATGCGCGTCAGCGTCTCCAGCGTGAACGCGTCCGGGACGTTCTCGATGGTGAGCTTGTCGGCACTGACGCTGTACTGCGGCTTGCTGCCGTTCAAGGAGACGGAAACAAGGTCCAGTTCATCCCCGTCCAGCACCAGCGCGCCCGCGCCGGCATTGCGCCGCACCTCGAGCTTCGCGCGCACCAGCGCGTGGTCGTCGCGGATGTCGACGTCGAGCTCGACGGTCTCCACCCGGAAAGCGGGCGGCGCGTAGTCCTTGAGCTGGATTGTCTTCGGCTGGGGTTCTCTCATCCCGGTAGTTTAATGGTGCACCGGTTGCCGCGGATGCCCAGCGCCGGTGCACGAAAGTCGATTTACCGGCGGTAAACGCGTGGTACGCGATTTGCAATCCATCGCCGCGATATGACGCCCCGGCAGATCGAGCTCGTCCAAGCGACCTGGAAGAGCATGCTGCCGATCCGGGACACCTTCGCCGAGATCTTCTACGGCAAGCTGTTCAGCCTCGACCCTCGCCTGCAGACGCTCTTTACCGGCGACATGCGGGAGCAGGGGCGCAACCTCGCGGCCATGATCTCGATCATGGTGCGCAGCCTCGCCGAGCCGAAGAACGTCGCGGTGGCGCTGCACGGGCTGGGACGGCGCCACGCCGCCTACGGCGTCAGGGCGCAAGATTACGACACCGTGTCGGTGGCGCTTTTCTGGACCCTTTCGCACGCGCTGGGCGAGGCGTTCACCGACGAGGCCGAGGCCGCCTGGCGCGAGACCTACCGCCGCCTCGCCGAGGCGATGCAGTCCTAGCTAGCTCGGCTTGCGGCCGAGGAGGGCGCCCATGATGCCCTTGAACGTGCGCTTGGGCTGCGCCGCGGGCGCTTCGCCTTCCTCCCGCATGCGGGCGCGCGCTTCCTGGATCTGCGCCTCGCGCTCGGCCGAGTGCGCCGGCGCCGGCTCGGGGAGCCGGTGCGGCCGGCCGTTGTGGCGGGCGGGGCGGCGCGGCTGCTGCTGCCGTTGCTGCGGCCTTTGCTGTCCCTGTCCCTGCCTTGGCTGATCGCGCCTTTGCTGCTGCGGCCTTCGTTGCCGCTGCTGCTGCTGCGGCTGCCGGCGCGGCTCGCTTCTCTCGGCGGGACGGCTGGACGCGGTTCCCGGCTCGAAGCCGGCAATCACGCGGCTCTCGACCTGGCGGTTCATGAGCCTCTCGATCGCCGCGAGC